>CAYOZV010000013.1:0-15481 GCA_964408465.1 uncultured Pirellulaceae bacterium | reverse complement strand
CGAATCGTCTGTCGAGGATTGGGGTGGCGACGGTGGAGTGTCGCTGTTTTTGCTACGCTTGAGCAACCGATCAAGGACGCCGTTGACGAATTGAGCCGATTGGTCCGAACCATAGCGGCGGGCTAATTCGATCGCTTCGTTGATGACCACCGGCGGTGGCGTATCGGTGTGTAGCAGTTCGTAGGCGCCCAGTCGCAATACATTACGATCGGTTGCCGCCATCCGCGATAGCCGCCAGTTGTCGGCGATTTTGGAGAGTTTTTCGTCTAACGCATCACGATTTTGTCTGACCCCAACGATCAACTGGTCGGCAAATTGGACCAGTTGTTGATTGTTTTTTAACCGAGAATTAACAAACCGGATTTTTACGTCCTCGGGTTGCGTTGGATTGAGATCGTCTTGGTAGAGGATCTGGAGGACAATCGCTCGTGCGCGGCTGCGACGTGACATAAACAGATTCGTGCGGGGACTAGGGGGCTCGGGAAAAACGTCATCTTACGCGATTATGCCCAAGCCGAAAATCGGGCTAAATCAATCGTTCGCGTTTGAACTCAATGCGGTTGGAGTAAAGAGAACTGTAGTCAGCAAAAACGCGAACAATAGGGAGTTGTTCGATAATGTCACCCGATTCTCCTAATTGAAAGCGCCCATTGTGGTGCCACGCTTACTTGGCGTTTTACTAATCTTCCATCGTGGCCAATTCGGCGAAGACCTGCGACATGTGGACGGCCGCTTCAGCCGCCTCGACGCCCTTATTGCCGACGGATCCTCCGGAGCGATCGAGGGCCTGCTGAAGCGTGTTGCAGGTTAGCAATCCAAATCCGATGGGGACATCATATTGCAGTGTGAGTTCGGCGATTCCGTTGCTGATTGCTGTATTGATGTGCTGGTCGTGGGTCGTTTCTCCCTTGATGACGCATCCCAAAATAACGACGCCATCAAATTTGCCCGACTTCAGCACTCGCAGCGTCGCCGCCGGTAACTCCCAAGAACCTGGCGTCCAAAGCGTCGCGATGTTGGATTCCGCGACCCCCGCCGTGGTCAGCGTTTTGATCGCGCCCTCTAAAAGCTTGTGTGTGATGTTCTCGTAGTAATTTGAGACCACGATGGCAAACTTTTTGTCTGCCACTGATGCTGTTTTGCCAGTGAATTCTTGCATGGATAATTAAGATAAGTCAGGAAGGTAAAGGCGTAGCGGCGGTTTTCACCGGCCGCGGCAGGTGGCGGCGTGCCCCCGCCCGAATGAATTCCGTTACAACGAATCGGGTTTCATCGCCATCAGGAACTCTGCATTGGTTTTGGTTTTCTTAAGACGCGTCGTCAGTTTATCCATCGCGTCGGAGGGGCTCATGTCGACCAGCGCGCGTCTAAGAAGACAGATCCGTTCGTACTCTTCTTCATCGAACAAACGTTCTTCGCGGCGAGTTCCCGAGGCGGCAATGTCGATCGCCGGCCAAATCCTGCGTTCGACCAATGCTCTGTCGAGCACGATCTCTAGGTTCCCGGTCCCTTTAAATTCTTCGAAAATGACTTCGTCCATCCGGCTGCCGGTGCCGATCAGCGCTGTGGAGAGAATCGTAAGCGAACCGCCCTCTTCGATCTTCCTTGCACTGCCGAAGAAAGCCTTTGGTTTTTGCATGGCGTTGGCATCAAGTCCACCCGAAAGCGTTTTTCCTGACTGCGGACATTCGGAGTTCCAAGCTCGGCCCAGGCGAGTGATGGAGTCTAAGAAAATGACGACGTCAGTTCCGGACTCGACCATTCGTTTGGCTTTTTCGAGGACCATTTCGGAGACTTGGGTGTGACGTGAGGCTGGTTCATCGAAGGTCGAACTGATCACTTCGCAGCGATCGCCTTTGACCTCGCGCTCCATGTCGGTGACTTCTTCGGGGCGTTCGTCGACCAACAACATAATGACGTACGCATTGGGATGGTTCTTCAACGTGGCTCGCGCCATGCGTTGCATCAATACCGTTTTGCCGGTGCGGGGCGGGGCGACAATGAGTCCGCGCTGTCCAAATCCAATCGGCGTCATCATATCGATGATGCGTGTGGAGATGTCTTTTGGGTCGTGCTCCAACCGAATTCGCTCGTTAGGGTGCAGAGGCGTCAAATCGTCAAAACTGGCGCGGCGAGAGTTGTCTTCTGGTGAATGACCGTTGATCGATTCGACTCTTAGTAACGCGAAATAGCGCTCGTTCTCTTTAGGGGGACGGATTTGTCCCCGCACAACGGCACCGTTGCGAAGGTTGAACTTTCTGATTTGACTGGGGGAAACATAGATGTCGTCGGGACAACTGAGGTAGTGATAATCGGGACTGCGGAGAAAACCGAAACCGTCTGGCAGGATCTGTAACGTGCCTTCGCCGATCATCAGCCCTTGGCGTTTGATCTGTTGTTTAAGAATTGCCGACACCAATTCTTCTTTGTCGAGGTCTTCAAAGTCCGTCAGGCCAACTTCCAATGCGTGAGCCGGAAGGTCTTCCATCGGCATTTTCTGAAGCTGATTTACGTTAATGGCTTTTTCAGCTTTTGTCCTTGATTCCGAAGACACCTGCGAAGGCGAACTCTCGCGCGAGATCGTTTCGGCTAATGACATCGGTTCTCCAGACCTTTCGATCTCTTGGAGTCGTTGGCTGACATCCGGTTCTAAATCGGCATCCTTATTTCGGCGCCGATTTGGCCTAAGACCGTTGGAACTGCGCACCTTAGAATTTCGAGCGTCTGTCATTGTCGTTTCCTTAAACTAGCAATCAAAAGGTAGGGGAATGCCAGTGATCTCCAAAATTACGCTTTAAATTCGCTCGACCAGTCGCGCAACTGCCACCTCATCCAAAGTGACTGTACTTGCTCCCGCGTTTGGTCCGCCGATCCTGAATTTTCGATCTCATCACTTGCAAATTTACGTTTTTGTTCCAGAGGAAGTTGCTGCCGCTCTCGGCGCCGCAATTCTCCCTCGGGCCAGCCACGTAGATTGGCTCGCTGTTGTCGAATTTCCAAATCAGCATGAACAAAAACGATGCGGTCGCAAAAACGATCCCATTGCGCTTTGAACATGACAGGTGCATCTAAAACGATTGCTTTGGCTGAATTTGATTGTTCAATCTCCAAAAATCGGAGTTTCATCCAATTTCCGATTTCCGGGTGGGTGATTGATTCAAGCAATTTCAGTTCTTTAGACGGGGCATCGGAATCCTTGGGAAAAACGATGGAAGCCAAAACGCGTCGATCGACTTCTCCATCGACGACCGCCGGGGCTCCAAAAGCTTCTTGGATACGCTCGATCGTCTCGGGCAGTTTCAGCACTTGGTGGCCGATTAAATCTGCGTTAACGACTTCGCAGCCCAACTCAGCAAAACATTCAGCGACAAAACTTTTGCCGCTTGCGATTCCGCCCGTTAGACCAATAACCAACATCTAAATTTCTTAACAATCGTAGTCGGTGATACCTTCTCACGCCGTTGAGCGGTCGCATGGCCAAATCGGCCACAAACCACCAAACGCGCTGATGAGTTCGGAGTCACGTGATACCCTTTGTCATCTCTTTGAGTGACGCGTTATTTTTAGCGCTACTCATCTGTTCAAGTGGTTGAGAGTTGAAGAAGTTCTGGCTGTAGGTGGCCGTCAAATCTCAAAACCTCAACCTTTAGCAGCTTCAGAAAATCGGGATTGATCACTGGAGCCACCGAAATTTTAAAACGGTTACAGAAATGCACCGTCGTCTCATCCTCAAGGATAGTCGTTTTGTCCCACTTTGGATACGAATATTTGCCGAAAAGTGCACTTGGTCCGCCATTTATTGGGAGATTTTTGCCAGTGGGTAAAAAGTCTGTACCGCGACTAGATCCAGTAGCAAACCGGCCCTTGGTCGGCAAGAAAGAACCCAGTAGAAATCACCTAACCGTCCAAGCCCTTAGCGTTTGGGCGAGTGCCGTTGGCGAATGAGACGATGCAAACGCAGAGGCGTTGGAAGCATCGAACAATTGTTGGCCAGGTTGGCCGATCGCTGAGGCCAATCCAGCGGAGAAGCTGGCGGAATCTTCGGTGTCGACCGTGATTCCCAGTCGCTCTCGTTTGACCAGTTCTCCCATCAATCCGTAGTCCGACGAAAGCACAGGGATTCCTGCGAGTGCGGCGCGGATCAAGGCCGAACTCATTCCCATGTGCCTTTGATATGTCGTCAACGCAACATCAGCGAGTTCGTAGTAACGTTGCACTAGCGTGTCCGAAACGTACTCATTTTTCAACACAATTTGGATGGAGGTTTCCTGTCCAAGGCGTTCAACTTCTTGAAGAACCTGTTCTTCGATGTCGGCGTGGAGACTTCCCACCAACAGGAGGCAAAGTTCCCGTTGTCGTGATTGCGGCAATCGCTGGGCCGCGTCAAGCAGTTGCAGAGGGCCTTTGCGGGAATCAAGAATCCCCAACAACAAACACACTTTACGGCCTTGTTCGATGTTCAAATGGGAATGCAGTTCTGCGATTTGATCGGCAGTCGTTTGGTACCGCACAAAAGAATCAGGAAGCTGTTGCACGCTTGCTCGGGAGCCAAAATTATTCTTCATGTAGTCCACGGCTAAGGAGTCCAGCGAAAAGAGAACATCCATTTGCTTTAGATTTAATAATCGCTTTACCAGCGTTCTTTTCCGCCAGGCCGCCAGTCGCTGTTTTAGATTTGGGCGATAGTTTTCTAAATCGCCGTAGTGAAATGTGGGGCGGAAGTAGATGCACGAAACAGGGCAGGGCGATGCTTGACCGACCAGCATCGGTATTTGGAAATGGTCGGAGTACATCAGCAAGCCACGATCAACTTTTAATTGGGTCGCATATTTGCAGAACAGCTTCCAACCGTTGAAGATTCGATTCACGCGTCCCTTAAGCCGATCGTTCTCCGCTGGTGTGATTGCGTGAATTTGTACCGCATCGGTCTTAAAGGAAGCGATCAGTTGCACAACGTCTGCGTGCTTTTGAAAAAAATCAGGTGTCACGACAAAGTGAATTTGGTGGGGGGCCAATGTCCCCGCCCACTGCTGAGCAAAATTGCGAATGTAGCTGGCATGGTGCCCACCGGTTTCAATTTCGAATGCCATCGTCCGCTGCAGTCCGCCTTGGGACGCTGCCGAGTTGTGGGGCGATTTCGTATCGAGAGTATTCAAATTCATAAATCTTTTTGACTTGAGTTTTAAAAAGCAAATCAAGCATGCAGAGCGGCTGTTAGAGCGTGGACCGAAGGGTACGTCATTTGAGTATGCTCCAAAACAAGCACGATTCAATGCGTAAATAGGCGATGAGATTTAGCGGTTGGCGTTTGCGTTGGTGCGGTGGATTAGTGGGGTTGTTACGAATAGTCGGATATTAACAGTGTCCTGTGAATGGGGCGAATGGGGGGACGGGCTAACAGTGCCCTTACAAGCAGACTTTCCGCACTTCGATGGGGCGATTGCGGCAGATTCTGGTCAATGCGCTCGATAGAGGCTTGTTTGATTGGGCTCGTTAATCACACTATCTGTGATGGTTAGGGGCGCCGCTGAAAAGCGGGTATTAGCTCCGCAAACGAACCCAACTAAACTCGATAGTCGCTTTCAACAGGAGATCAGATTGAAGATTCTGGTCTGTCACAATTATTACAAAGTGCGTGGAGGCGAAGACCAGTGCTTCGAGGATGAAGTTGCGCAGTTGGAGAGCCATGGTCACACGGTCATTCCTTACGTTCGGAATAACGACTCCATTGACCGAAGTAATCAATTGGCGGTTGCACTGAACACCGCATGGAACCGCAAGAGTTATCGCGAGATGCGTGGGTTGCTCCGAGAGCACAAGCCCGATGTATTACATTGTACCAATACGTTTCCGCTGATTTCGCCTTCTGTTTACTACGCCGCCGAAGTTGAACGTACGCCCGTGGTGCAGGCCCTGCACAATTTCCGGTTGCTTTGTCCTGATGCTTTTCTTTGTCGCGACAGCAAAGTTTGCGAAAAGTGCCTTACGAAAAAGTTTGCCTGGCCTGCGATTCAACACAAGTGTTACCGAGGCAGCCGCGCTGGAAGCTTTGCCGTTACTTCTATGTTGGCGACGCACCGCATGTTTGGAACGTGGAAAAAGAAAATCCACTTGTACTACACACTGACGGAGTTCTCCAAAAGTAAATTGCTGAACTTGGGGGTCAGGCCAGATCAAATTGCGGTGAAACCAAATTGCGTTCATCCCGATCCCGGGGTAGGGCAGGGCGATCAAAATTTCGCTCTGTTCGCTGGCAGGCTGTCCCAAGAGAAGGGGATTGCTACCTTGATCGATGCTTGGAAATCGCATCAGCCTAACATCCCGTTAAAAATCATTGGCGATGGACCTTTGGCGGACGAGGTCAAAGCGGCCGCCCAATCGAATCCCTTGATAGAGTGGCTGGGCCGTAAGCCCTTTACTGAAGTCTTGGAATTGATGGGGCAAGCCAAAGTCGTTGTTGTGCCGTCTGTTTTTTACGAAACCTTCGGACGCATTATCATCGAAGCTTACTCCAGCGGAACGCCGGTCGTGGCGTCACGGATCGGGGCGATGCAAGAGTTGATTTTGCATGGTCAAACGGGGTACTTCTTCGAGCCTGGTAGTTCGGAAGATTTAATGGCCAAAGTGAAAACGGTTTTGTCTGACGAAGAGGCAAGGCAAAAAATGAGGCGCACGGCGCGGGTCGAATTCGAATCCAAGTACACCTTTGACCATAATTTTCAAATGCTGCTTGATATCTACGAACAAGCCATCGTCAACGCGGGATATGACGAAGACCGTATCGCCGAAATCCAGCGCGCCAAGCTTGAAAAATCTGTGGACGGCAGCCTGCAGACGTCGAAATCTCTCGCCCGTTCTTAGGCGCCCGCAGAAAACTGCATCTCAGAGTGAAAACGCGGGCCCAATGCCATCGGCCCATCGCTAATCTGCAATTTTGCTCCGAAGCATCTAAACGCCGTTCTGCCGCGTCCAGAAATAAAACACGCGTAAAACACAAAGCACCGGCCAAGCACGAGAGCGAGGCAAGAAAGGGGAGAGCAAGGTCGAGCAGGGTAGGGCGGGGCGATCGGAAATTCAATTTTTCGAACCAGCACCAAGAAGAACCTTTTCCATTCGGATATGCTGAATCGACACCTCTTCGAAGTACCGACCAACGGATCGGTAGCCCAGCTGGACGTAGAACGGTTGGGCGACCTTGCGAGCGTGGCAATAGATCTTTACCTGATCTGAAACGCCGGTTGAGGCGATGTGATCATGGACGAACGTCATTAGTTGCCGGCCCAACCCCATGCGCTGGAATTTCAGATCAACAGCGACTTGGCGAATTTTGAACCAGTCCTGATCGCGATCGGCGATCACGCAGCACGCAACAATTTGATCGTCGACAAAACCAGCCACGTGAAGGCAACTCGATTCAGCCGCAAGTTGCTCGCCGGTGAATCTCAACCCTAGCGGCTGCCGCAGAATACGGTCTCGCAACCTAACGGCTTGGTCGTATTGGCGACTGCCGTGCTCAATGATTTCGATTTGCATTCTCGTGGTCTTCTGTGCCTGCTAATGATCGGCCTTTGGCTGGTCATCGGACATCATTTTTGTAACAGCGGCCTTGATTTGCTCGGACTCCGGCCACGGGAACTTGTTTCGAATTTTACCTCGGGCGTCGATGATGAAAACGGGGCTTGGTAGATCACTGAAGAGTGCGCGTGATTGATCCTCCATCGTGTCAACCAACACCGTCATTGGCATTTCATATTCGCGTTTCATTTGTGCTGCAAGTTTTACTCGGGCCGCGAAAGTTTCCGGTTGAGCGATTGCCTTGAATGCCATTTGCCCCGCGTGCGGTTCCTTTTGATAGACGATCAAAATTTCTGTTTCACCCGTTTTTAAATACTCCTTGTGTAGTTGCCGCAACCCGGCGGCACTTCGTCTGATGGGCGGTCAAGTATATCCGGCCTTAATGACGACGATGTTCTTGCCGCGATAGGAATCCAGAGTGACCGTTTTACCGTCAATCGTTTTCAGTTTCATGTTGGGCGCCAAAGAGCCGACCGCCGGGCTCGATTTCTTGAAATTATCTTCGTTGTACTCTTCGCGCTCACGTAGTTCCATCTGCTGCGGGGCGCAAGCGGCGTTAACGAAAGCGGCGCTCATGAAAGCGGCGCTAATGATCGCCGACGTGCCCAACAAAGTGGTGAAAGCAAGCAGGTGCCGAATGAAGGTTTTCATGGCTGGGCCAGCAAAGGGCAGGGGAGTGGCGTTCATTTTTTGCTCTCACATTCGACTTTTTTAGTTTGGATCCTTGGCGACTCGAAATCCGATGTCGTCCGTCATGACGGTTCTGGATTGTCGCATTCGAAAGCTGTTCCGAAGATACATCCCATCCAGAACAAACGAACCACCGCGCAGGCTTTGGACGTAAATGTTGTCTCCGCGGGGATTGTTTTGATCCGCCATCCATTCGAACACGTTACCAGTCATATCATACAGCCCATACGCGTTGGGCTGGTAACTCTTCACCGTTTTTAGTTTCCCGCTTTCCTGATTGGCCAGCGCTTGCTGATAGATATTCCCATAAGCGTAGGTGTTTGAATTAGGACCGCGGGCGGCTTTTTCCCATTCAATTTCACTTGGTAAACGATGGTGCTGTTTTGTCTTTTCAGTCAACCAATCGCAGTAAGCTTGAGCCCCATAGAAACTCACCATGACAACGGGCAGATTCGGAGCGTCGGAATCGAATGTACCCTTGGCCGATTTTTTCAATTGGCATTTCATGCTTTCCAAATCAATCCACTTCCTGTCAAGGGTCGACTGAGCGGACAAAAATCGCGCGTATTGGCCGTTGGTGACTTCTGCCTCTGCGAGCCAAAATGCGGCGACGTTTTCGATTCGTGCAGGCCGTTCGTTTTCAGCACCGACCCCCAGCGTGTCACCGACGACCGATGGTCCCCTTGGAATCCAACACCAACCTGTCTGAGTCTCTGGCGGTTGAACGATTTCAATTTTTAGCGGTCGTGAATTGAGAATGCTGGAGATCGCAGGCACTGGGACGGCGATTGCGGATTGTTGGTTTTTGATCGAATCGGTGGCCTTTTCCTGTCGCACCATGATCGAGTAAAAACCGGATGGCACGACAAACGATTGGTGGTGCTCTCGCGGATCCAGTTTTTGCGCTTCGACTAACTCGTTGCTTTGCACTCGGTAAAGCGTCGCAGGTAGCCCTGCCGAATTCTCAATCTCCAAGCGCGCTGTTTGGATACCAAAGGGACGCAGAACGGTCGGCTCAGTTGACTTGTTGATGGCCTCAGATTTGGCGGCCGTTGGGGAGTCGAGTTTTGGCGAATCGCAACCGCTGACCATGCTGACCAAGCACGCAGTAATAACTACGTAGAAAATCGGGCGAATCCCAAGACATGGCTGCGTTGTGGGTAATAGAGATGTTGGCCGGTGGTGATTCATAACCACCATCCTAAACGACCCGGCGGCCCCCTCTTGAGCATTGTCTGCTAAAAAAGAGAGAATAGAGCCTTCGTTCATATTGTGGTCCGATGAAATTTCGGACCGCCGCTTCAACCCGCCAGATGATTTGAAAGTTTTGAAAGTAGAAGATGATTGTAATTGCAGGAATGATTCGAATCCCAGCGGAGCGCCGCCAAGAGATATTCGATTGCTTAGCCAGGCTGCGGCAGAATTCTCTCGAACACGATGAGGGCTTAGCCGCCTATCGTTTTGGTATCGATTTGGAACAGGAAGACCTGCTGCATGTCTACGAAGAATGGGAGTCTACCGAGGCGTTGAAAGCTCACATGCAAAAGCCGCACATGGATGAGTTTCGAAATCTGAAAAACAAATTGAAATTAGAAACCAGCGGCTTCAGTCGATGGCGGGCCGCTGAGTTGGGCCAATTCTGAACAAGCCAATTCGGAGCAACTCAGCAAAGATTCACACCCAAAAAGGCCGGCAAAAACACCTATATTCAACGTCCGATAATGTTTCTTATGTTCGGTTAGGGCCCTGTGTTTCCTCGGGAATAGGCACATTTGGGTTTCATGACCGAGGTATTCCGTCATGTCCCCCAATCGTCAATGCCTTGCTTAGCCAGGTGACCTCAGCACTCAACCACCAGAGCGCGTGAAGTTGGTGTCATTGGCAAAAATCTAACGCGGCTGCATGTTCGAATCGTAGGCTCGTCGAAGCATCTCTGCGGTTGTTTCCACGCCACGCTGAATCACGTCTTTGGTGTTGATCGTGGTGTTGATTTCCGGCCAACCGTTTTGCCCGGTCGTGATCGAGCGCTGCGGTTGCTGCGGCTGAGTGTATCCGTTTTGGTATTGTTGCGGCTGGGTTTGTTGTGGCTGATAGAACTGACCATTGTTCTGCGGATACGAATTGTTGGAATTATAATTTTGAGTCGTGGCCTGTCGATTCAAGCCGAAACCGTTGCTGTTGTTGGTCGGTTGTTGTTGCTGAGGCGTTTGAAACTGGCCTAGATAATAATTAGGCGCCGTTTGCTGTGCCGAACTGGCGTTCACATTCGAAAACCCGCCGCCGGATGAGTAGTTGGGCGCGTTGGTTTGGAAGCCATTATTTTGGAAGCCATTGTTTTGATTGGCTTGGAAGTTTGGCGCGGTGGTGTTGGACTCAAACAGCGCTCTTTTCTCCGGCGTCGCACCGATCGTTTGATCAAACTTTTGGTAATGCGGCTCCAGATAAGGCAGCAATTCGTCGGGAGTGAAACGCGCGAATTGCCGAATGCCACTGACCACGTAATAGCCAGCTTTTGAGTTGTGAACCATATCGCGTGTTGGCTGAAATAATGAAACGGCGAAAACCGTCGCTAACATCGCGAGGATCGCACCCTTGAAGCCACCGACGATCGCGCCGGCTTGGCGATCGAATCCGCCCATGTTCATTTTCTTAATGTTGCGGCTGAAGGAAGCAAATACCGTCCAGACAACCAGCGAGGTCCCTAGAAACAAAATCAACATTGCTGCGAATTGGTTCCAAGGTGCTTGAGCTGAAATCAAAGCCGCCACGGGATTTCGAAAGTTCACCGCAACGAAATAGCTGAGCACGATCGACATGAGTGAGGCGACTTGCCACGCCAACCCTTTGCGGAATCCGAACCAGATGGACCCGATAAAAATAATCAACATCACTATGTCATAGATCGACATGTTCACTCCTTCATTGGTAGGCAAATTCGCAATTCGCAAAGTCCCATCGAAAACGATTCCTCGATGCAACGTTATGCGGTTGCGGATTAGAGAGGAATCTGAAATTCACGACAACGTCGATTAACAGCGTCCGTTAGCGGTTTAGCGATCGCAATCAAAGCTCTCTGCGTCGTAGGCGATCGACTAATTCAGCACACGTGTTACGGGGGCAACGAACGGTTAGTTCGGACGAAAACAACTGATTCCGCTAGCACAAAACATTGCGAACCACCCTGCCCTGTCTTCGTATTACCCCTGGAGTTTCAATTGCTATAGCGAGACGAAACGAATTTTGAAATAGTTACGTAGATCGTCACGGCTGACGATGCCTCAAGGAATGGAATCATGGCAAATTTTCAAACGCACATCAGCGCAAGCACTCTGCTTGGCATCGCTTACGGCACCGTTGCCTACACTCAATTTGGCGTTTCAGCCGGACATAGCTGCGTTTCGGCGGGACTTTGTGCCGTCGCTGGGATGTTGCCGGACTTGGACCATAAGCTGGGCGTTCCATTACGAGAAATGCTGTGTTTTGTGTCCTTGATGGTGCCGATGCTGATGCTCAGGCGTTTCGAAGAGATGGGATTGTCACCCGAGCAAATGGTATTCGTCTCTGGCGTACTGTACGTTTTGATTCGATTTGTAGGGGGGGAACTCTTTCGAAAGTTTACGGTCCATCGCGGAATGTGGCACAGCATTCCGGCGGCTGTTTTGGCCGGGATGGTGACTTACCTTATCTGCCTGTCACCTGAAAACGAAATTCGGCTGATGAAATCTTGGGCGGTCGTGCTGGGATTCATGTTGCATCTTTTATTAGATGAATTGTATTCGGTGGACTTAATGAACCGGCGAATTAAAAAGAGTTCAGGGACGGCGATGAAGTTCGTCGGCAAAAAAGCCGGTCCCAATTTATTGGTTTATGCAAACATCATTATCATCGCCGGTTTCATCGCCAGTGATGGCATGCTGATGGACTGCTGCCGCGCTGCCGGTGGAAAAGCGCAGCAGCACGTGCACGAAGGCGGGCTGCGGCTGAGCGACGGTCTCAATCAGGTCTTCAACCAGTTTGAAGGCCAAGCCAAAGAATGGGTTGGCGAAGCGTTTGAGCCTCAATTCTCTCAAGAAAGCCAGAATCCGATGGTGCGATGACCCCTCATTCACAGAAGTCGTCCGCCCTTGAATCAACCGAAAGCCAGAGGCGAGCGAGGGCCGGTCTGCATCGGGGGGCCACGACGTCAAAAGTTTCAAGAGCTGAGGATGTAACACTGACCGCAGCGATCGCAACGATCGGCGGTCAACATGTCATTGTCGACCCGCCCTGCCCTGCCCCGTTTGGCTTTGCCCCTGGCAACCGCTCAAGGTTAGTCCTTGGTAGAGCTTTGAATTGTTGAAATCAGAATGGTCTTCGGCGTTGAAGATGGGGATTTAGCCCCCGCGTCGCTCCATGCAATTGTCGCTAAACCGAGGCCAAGCCGGCGACAAACTGAAAACGTCCCTCGTGCTAATAAAGAAGATGCGAAACTTTTTCTAGCTCTGTAAAGATTCAATCGAGGAAAAACGGTTGGAGCATTCCCGCAACCCTCACCGAATTAAAATCCTGTGAACGTTTACGTTTAAGCGGACTGGCGTCTGGTGTACAATGAGCTTTTGCCCAAGCCAGCGAGTATATGTCTTTGCGTAAGCAAACAAAACATGACAGGGGTCAAGCCACTCCGCGAATTCGCGATAAACGCACGTTGCAGACGCGCACGGTGCAGATGGGGTCGTTGACTCCGATTGCTCCTTCTTTCTTTGAAGTTTCCAGCCGACGTCGGGCGTTCGGCGTGGACGCTTCGGTCACTGCGATTGATTGCACGAGCCTGCCATACGAGTTTGGCAATTACACTTTGGGAGAGGTCGTTGGTGAGGGTGGTGCGGGAATCGTCTTCAAGGGAATCCCCAAACCCGAACATGCCGCTGCACAAGGTTTCGACGTTGTCGCCGTGAAACTCATTCGGCCGGAGATCATCAACAGCGTCAAAGCCGCCCAGCGTTTTGAAAAAGAGTCACGCGTTCACGCGGGAATTAAAAGCGCCTACGTGACACAACATTTGGAATTTGGCTGCGAGGAAGGTCATCACTTCATCGCCAGCGAGTTCGTCCAAGGCATTGGTTTAAACAACGTGATTGATCAGCTGAAACCCTTGACCGTTGGGGAAGCGTTTCGGGTCGCTGCTGATATTTTGAAAGCACTTGTTGTGCTCCACAGTAATGGTGTTGTGCATCGCGACGTAAAACCAAGCAACGTCATCGCCAGCTTTAAAAGTAAATCAAACGTCGGGGATCCGACTTTCGACGACTTTGTCATCGCGAAGCTAACAGATTTTGGGCTCGCCCGTCACATTGAACAGAGTGAATCACTCGCGATCACTCGTCAGCGGACCATCCTCGGCACACCCCATTATATGGCTCCAGAGCAGTATGTCGAAAGTTGCTCCGTCGATGGACGGGCTGATATTTATTCTGTGGGTGTCACGCTATATCAAATGTTGGCCGGTCAGTTGCCGTTTGATACTGGCGAAATGGGCAAGCTCGCTGAGCTGCATCGAACTGAACGTCCCAACCCGCTGACGCCAAGGATTGCAGGCATCAGCGAGGCGGTGAATAACATTGTGATGAAGGCTTTAGAGAAAGAGCCGTCGCAGCGATATCAGAATGCGTCTGAAATGTTGGCCGATGTCCAATGCGTTCTAGATGACCAACCCATAAGTCTTCGCCTCTATCCTGAAACGCCGAATGCTTCTCATTCTTCGGTTCGAGGCTATGACTTTCAGTGGAATCTCAACGCGACCGCGAAGCAACTTTGGCCATTGGTGTCCGACACCGATCGCTTTAATCAAGCTATGGGTCTGCCGGCCGTTGAATTCACTTTTGATCATTCCGGTTCTCAACGCAAAGTGTTTGCCAAAGCTAACTTCAATGGAATGAAGGTGCGATGGCGAGAGCATCCGTTTCAATGGATTATCCAAAACCAGATGAGTGTGCTGCGCGAGTTTGAAGTGGGGCCTTTCGAATGGGTAACCAGTACCGTCGAACTGCATCCCTTGGCCGGAGGTCAGACTCGACTGATTCACCGTTTTCTGGTGAAACCGCGAGGCTTGCTTGGCAAATTAATGACGCCTATTCAGTTCAATCTGATGACCAAACGGTCGCTCAATCAGACCTATTCAAAACTGGAGAGGATCGCCAACGATACAAGTTGCGCTTACGCCTGCGACGCGCCGTTTTCTAAACCAGTCAAATTGAGCCGCGCCCAACGGAACGCTCTGGATTCGCGTGTCCAACAGCTGGCGGTATCTATCCCTAACGGTCCATTGGTGAAAGATTTTGCGAAACTAATAGGCACCGTTGCCGATTCGTTCGCCGCTCGCATGCGGCCGATTCCTTTATCTCAGAGACTTGAATGTTCTTTGGAAACAGCGATTCAGATTTGCTTGCGCGGCGTTGAGGTTGGTCTTCTGAACATGAGTTGGGATGTGATATGTCCTGTTTGTAGAATTGCAGCGGGCAACGCACCAGCGCTTTCTAGGTTCAAGGATCATGAACATTGCAAAGTCTGCGATCTCGATTTTGAAGTCGACTTTAACAAATCGGTGGAAGTCATTTTCTCTGTTCATCCTGAGATAAGGCCGATCGAACTGAAGACATATTGCATCGGCGGCCCCTTCCACGCGCCACATGTACTCGCTCAGAATCGGCTGTTGGCGAATCAGTTTGTCGACGTTGGCACCACGCTGTCGCGCGGCAAGTACAAAATTTGCGGGCCGCAGCTTGTGGATCAGCCCGTTGTAAAAGTGCACGATGAAGCCACGAAATCACGGGCAGAGTACGTGGTAGGTGCAAGTTCGCCGCAGATGTCCGATCTAAAACCAGGAGCGGGATGCATTCATATTGAGAACAAAGCGGAGACCGAAGTCATCGTTCGGCTCGAACAGGCGGCCGGTGGTGATGATTCAGTGACCGCCGCGATGGCCAGCCAACTACCGCTTTTTCAAAAATTGTTTCCCCAGGATGTCGTCACCTGCAAAGAGTTGACTGATCTTTCGAACGTCTATTTGCTAGGGATAAAACTGCTGGATGTGAACAGACTGATTGACGACCTTGGGGAAATGCGGGTGCGCCAATACATGGTCCTGTTACAAAAACATTTCGAAATGGCTGCCGCGGATTGCCGACTGATTGAATGTACCCACGATTCAATCCTTGTGTCGTTCAATTTGATTGGCACG
>CAYOZV010000012.1:35086-42084 GCA_964408465.1 uncultured Pirellulaceae bacterium | reverse complement strand
GAAATCAGAAATCAGAAATCGCGGCTTCGCCGCGCTTATTAATCGTCCTGTTTGTTTCTTTTGTTCTTTTTCATTTGCTTGAGTTGCTTTGCTCGTTCCTTTTGCATTTTCTTGCGCTCTTTGGGCGTGAGACGTTTGCCGGTGGACTTTTTAAGCTTGGGCATGCCCATTCCCGGTGACATGGCACCGGCCTGCAGTTCCTGCATTTTCTTCATTTTGTCCGTCGCGCCCATGCCCGCCATGCCGGTCATCACCTTCTTCATCATGTCGAAGTTCTTTAACAGATCGCTGACCACCTTCGAGTCAACGCCGGCACCCTTGGCGATTCGTTGCTTTCGCCGAGCATCAATGACCGACGGTTCGATGCGTTCGGCGGCGGTCATCGAATCGATGACGCCCACCATGCGTTTCATCTGCCCCGATGTGTCGGAGTTATTCATCATTTTGCTGATATCACCCATGTTGGGCATGCCCGGCAGCAGCCCCATCATCTTCTGCATCAAACCGGGCTTGGCCATTTTCTCCATGTGGCCGCGGAAATCGTTCAGCGTGAAGCGGCCTTTCTCCATCGCTTCTTGCATCCGCGCCTGTTCTTTTTCGTCGACTAATTTATTGGCTTCGTCGACCAACGCCAGCATATCGCCCATGCCCAAAATTCGGCTGGCCATGCCTTCGGGGCGAAACACCTCCAAGTTATCCAAGTGTTCGCCGGTTCCGATAAATCGAATCGGAACACCCGTGACGTGTTTCACCGACAGCAACGCACCGCCCCGAGCGTCACCGTCCAACTTCGTCATGATGACGCCGTTGAGTTCTAGGGCGTCATGGAAAGCGCCGGCGCTTCGCACGGCGTCCTGACCGGTCATCCCATCGACGACCAGCATCACTTGATCTGGTTGCACCTTTTGATCGATCGTTTTGAGCTGCTGCATCAGCTCTTCGTCGATTGCCAGTCGGCCGGCGGTGTCGAGGATGACGACTTTGCAGTTTTCAGCCCGAGCTTTGGCGACCGCATTGGTGCAGACCTTGACCGGGTCTTGTTCGCCCGTTTCGCTGTAAACCGGCACGCCGATCTGTTCGCCCAACACGTGCAACTGTTGAATCGCGGCGGGACGTTGCAGGTCCGCGGCGACCAGCAGCGGCGTGATGTTCTCCCGTTGAAGGAGTTTGGCCAGCTTTCCGCAGGTGGTTGTTTTTCCCGAACCCTGCAGACCGCACAACATGATGATGTTGACGTCCTTGTGGAATTCAAGATTGCCGTCGACCGGGCCCAGCAGTTTCACCAGTTCTTCGTTGACGATGCCGACCAGCTGTTCCTCGGGCTTGAGGGACAGTAAAACTTTTTCTCCTAGCGCTTGCTGGGAGACGCTGTTCATGAACGACCGGACGACGTCGATGCTGACGTCGGCGTCGAGCATCGATTGTTCGACCATTTTGAGGCCGTCTCGCATGTTGCCTTCGGTGAGCTTGCCTTTGCCGCGCAGGGATTTAAAAGCGCCTTTGAGGCCGTCTTGCAATGAGTCGAACATGAATCTCGGTTTTGTGTTGAATAGTCGTGGATTTTCGCGAGAGAAAGAGTTTACACCACCGTAAAATCTTTTGTAAATGGTCTGTCGGGGTCAATCGGTTTCTTTGTCGAACACAACGGCAGATTGTGGCCATTATGGGCACTGAGGGCCAATCCATGGTGCATCAAAGTCCGCTCAAGCGTTATGCTAACAAGCGCTGTTGTGGGGATCATCGGGGGAGAAGGACCGATGATTCTGCCGATTCTGGTGCCTTCATTTCTGTCGATCGACTTACGTTTTATCCATGCGCGAAATTTCGCTTATAACCGGACAGCTGCATCGCGCGATTTACAATTTGAACGATGAAGCGCGTCGCACCGCCAATCAAAAGTTCGAAAGCGGTTTGCCATCAGCGCCCCACCGCAGCCTGAAAAAAGCTTTTGAACAATTTCGCGATTCGCTGGAAACGGGCGATTCGCAAGTTCGACGGCGGACGGCATCGCTGTTGGTGACGCTGATTCGATCGTTGGAGCAGATCGCTGCGGAGCTGAGGCCGAACATTTTGCAGATGATTGAGTTGGGGTTGGCCGACGACGACCCTTTGGTGCGCGAAGCGACGGTCGAGAGCTATAGCTTGTTGCTGGAGAAGGTTGATGAGCAATCTTTGTGTGATGGCCAGGGGGCCGGCGCGGCCGATGATGTGGTCGATGTCGCCCATGCGGCTGGGGAGGCACTGAATCGAATTCTTAAGATAGCGATCGCCGATCCGGCGGAGATTGTGCGTGAAGCGGCGGCGGTGGGCGTTGCGGTTCAGAAATCCGAAGCGGTTCAAAACGCAGGCGTGCGATTTCTGCTGGGGCACGTCAACGACCGGCGGTATCGGTTTGCCTGTCGAAGCATTGCGTCTCTGGCTGAGTTTCCGATGCAGCAATCGCAATATGTGCCGCAGCTGAATCGCTTCTTAAACGACAGTGACGCCCGGTGTCGGCGGGCTGCGCTGTCGGCGTCGTTGCGATTGGCGAAACTGGAATCGCTGCCGTGGGAGCTTCTTCCAAATGTGACTCGCCGGCTGTTTGACGCCGAAGCCACCGTCGCAGTCGCCGCCCAAGAGGTGATGCAAGCCGCGATTGTGGCGATCAGCCGCACGGCTCCGACGGTCGCAGATTTTTTGACCGAATGTATGTGGCTGGCGAAGCAAGATGAACCCAATCAACATCTGCCGGCGATCTTTGAGACGGATCTGGTGCGCGAGAATATTGAGGGCTGTTATCGTCTTTGCCATGATCGTTGGGCGTGGTTGCAACTAACTCGATCCGGCGACGGAGTTGAGACACCGCTCTTGGATCGGGACATGGAGGGGCTGTTAAAACTGGCCGATGGACTGGTGGATTTGGATGGGCGTTCGTCCATGGGTTGGGTGGCGGCGTCGTTTGTTCGATTGGCCGGTCATTAGCAGAGGTTGGTTTGGTCCGATGAGATGAGATTAAGTTGGTTTGGGTTAAGTTGGTTTTTGTTAAGTTGGCTCGGCTGAGGTCAGCTCAGCCTTTGGTTTGTGTGAGGATGTCCCATTTGCATCGTTAAAGGCTATTTGTGAATCAAAAAAAGCAACTACCCAATGCGCTGTGTGTCGGCACGGGCGAATATAGCACCGGCTACGTCGGCGGGCAGGCCAGCGGTTCTGATAAGAGCGCCGGTGTGATTGGCCTAAGCCTGTTCCATCAGCGCACGATGGGTAATTTGAATCGCGTTCTATTGGCCGGAACCAATGGAACGAAATTTCCTGGCATTCGCGCACACCTAAAAAAGGTAATCGACGATGCTTACCGGAATGTGACGCCCGAGTTTGAGAGCTTTCCCGCGGATGACTGCCGGCAAGACACGAAGGCTTATTTAGCGGCGATGGACAGTTTAAATCCCGGGGACTGCGTTCTGGTCTTCACGCCCGACGACACTCATTTTGAGATTGCACTGGCGGCCATCGAACGATCGTTGCATGTCTTGGTTGCGAAACCGATTGTAAAAACGGCCGACCAGCATCGGAAGTTAATCGAGGCCGCAGAGCGCGCGGGTGTGATTGTGGCGATGGAAGTTCACAAACGTTGGGACCCGATCTACGCCGACGCGCGAGATCGAATACGGGAGTTGGGTGATTTCAGTTTCTTCAACGCTTACATGAGTCAGCCGAAGTCGCAGCTGGAGACGTTTCGCGCGTGGGCGGGACGGTCCAGCGACATCAGCTATTACTTGAACGCTCATCATGTTGATTTCCACCATTGGTCGGTGGGCGCTTTTGCGGTGCCTGTCAGCGTAACGGCGATCGCGGCGACGGGAGTGGCCCACGCGGCCGGGATTCCTGCCGAGGACACGATCAGTCTTTCTGTTCAATGGAAGAATCTGAGTAGCGGAAATTTGGGAGTCGCGGTTTACACGGCTTCATGGATCGCTCCGGCCAGCGACGTGCACTCGCAACAGCGATTTCATTACATGGGGCAGGGTGGCGAGATCCAAATCGATCAGGCTCATCGCGGTTATCAAATGGCCACCGAAGATGCGGGGTACAGTTCGCCGAATCCTTTGTTTATGAAGTATCGACCGGATGCCGACGGGAATTTCGCCGGCCAATCAGGCTACGGGTATCAAAGCATCGCCGCCTTCGTGGCGGCGGTCGGTTCGATTAATTCGGGCGAGACAACGGCCAAGGACTGGGAGCACCGGTTGGCGTCGGCCAAACAAACGCTGGCGGTGACCCAGATTTTGGAGGCGGGGCGGAAGAGTTTGGATGCCGGCGGCGCGATGGTGGCGATTGAGTAGCTGCCCGCTGGATGCGATAGGAAATACACTTAAATCAAACCGCGAGACCGTCCGGTTGTAATTAGAACGTCGTTATTTCTTCATTTCCAATTCGGTCAAACGTACCTCTTCTTTACTGAGTTCTTTTCGGCGCTGTTGGTCCGCGATGGCTTGGTCGACTAACTTTTGAAAGTCGGTAGCCAGCAGCGGAGGAACCACGGGCGTCGAAGCCGTTTGCTTCATGCGTTTGAAGGAGCCGTCGTTGGTCAGCGCGGCGACTGGTTGAGGCGCCGTTTCAATATCATCCAGGTAAAATTGAGCTTTCAGCGACGCCACCTGCAGTTCGATTGACTGCGTCCGCTCACCGCCGGTCTCCGGTTGGCAGATGACGTGATAGTAAACGTTGTCTCGTACAACGGCCGTGAATAGTTCGTTGGCTTTGAGCTTGCCCGATTCTAAATCGACCATTGCCACTTGAATCCGAACGCTCCTTTTATCCGATTCGTAGACGTTGCGGCGAGTCAAAAAGAGGAAGGGTGAATCCCATGGCAACCCCTCCAGCATCTGAAACCTCTGTACCGGGACGGGATGTTCCCAAACTGGCTGGCCGGTTGCGGCGTCAAGGGCAACGATGTTGCCGCTGATCATCCCGTTGTCCTTGTGCATGCGATGAAATGTCACGCGCGTATCGTCTTGGGTTATACTGGCCGGTTGTTGTGAAGACGAGTACACGGTGACGACGTAAAGGCCATTGAGTTGGTCGACGACAATTGACGTTGCCGAACTCTTTTGGAGTTCTGGGATTTTCGTTTTGAATTTCAGGTTTCCTGACCGTAAATCGATCATCGAAAACACACCATCTTTGGACAGTAATAAAAGACTGTCTTGATCGACCAGCGTGGATTGAGTCGGGTAGGGAAATGATTTTTTCCAAATCAATTCTTGCCGAGTAAAGTCATAGAGATTCAGTTCCGTCGTGCTGTAGCCCTTTCGCATCGAATTGAGAATCGCGTCGGCTTGGTCGCCGTCTTCATCGGGTTGGATCTCGGTTTTTTTATTTTCGACAAATAATTGCAAGTCCGCTGTTGCCAGCGCGAGACTTCCGCTCTTCCATTGGCGATTGACCTTGCCAGAGGTCATCAGCCGGCCCACCATCGGATCGACGCGGTCATAGCTTTTTTCCGCTCGACGCCACAACGTGAGTGACTGGTCTGACTCCAGCAGGGCTGCACTGGAGGAATCGTTACTGCGCTGCCATAGCACTTCACCGGTGAAAGGGTTCAGGCACTTCAGAAAACCATCGCTGAGCACAAAAATGCCGTCCATCGTGCCGCTGACGTATCCGCTGGACGAACAGACAACATTGTCGGCGAACCAAAGCAGCGCCGTTTCACCGCGTACAAATTTCTCCCAATCAATGGCGAACATCTCTTTTTCGATGCACAGCAGCAGCAGCGAGTTATGAAGGAAAATCCGCCCCTTGCTGCCCAGGGTGGTGCCTTGAAAATTCCCGTTGGGATCCAGATAGATTTTGTTTACGAATCGGCCCAACCGATCATATAAGCGGAACTCGCGGAATTCGTCGCTGTACCGGAAGCCTAGCGTTTTGATTTCAGGCTGGTCAGCGGCGACGACATCGCAGAAATGTTGCGTGTTGATGAAGTAATTGTTGAGTTTCTCCTGTTCCAGTCGAGTCACGTCGTGATGCCAGTCGACGTTGATTTCGTCCGTTCGCAGAATTCGTCCAATTTTGGCGGGACCGGAAATCGGTTTGATTGCTTTGTATAGCGCGGGGGCGAGGATCGACCGTTCTGGCGATTGGACGGTCTTGAGCTCCTCGATTGTTGCCTCCAGTTCGGCGATGGCGTCGAGGTTGGCGTCTGCGGCGACCATCCTTTGCAGCAGCAATTGAGCGCGTGGCAGAATCCCATGCGCCGTTTGGGTGGTCGGCGTTTGAGCGTCCGTGCCGGCGTCGTCGACATCGGGATTCAGGCCGTTCAACAGACTGCCGGCGCGAACGTAGTGCCCTTGGGTTAGAAGTTCGGTTGCCGTTTTAAAGTAAATGTTTTCATCCAAGGATTCGACAGGAAAAAGGCAGATCCGATCATGTCGTTGCGTGAGAGAATCTCCTTGGAACGATTGCAGATGTTTCGTAACGGCTTTGCGATAGGCTGTCTTGGTTTGAGCGTCGCAGGCGTGATAGACCTCGTTCAATTTCCATCGCAACCACTGCTTCAACAGCATCGTCAGTTCTTCGTTGGCGGGGTTTTTCGCCGAAGATTGGACGTTGTCGACCGCAGCCGCCTCGAACACGATACTGTCGACCGCATCAATTCTTTGGCCGGCAGATTTGCCCGCGGGTGACTGGAGTTCGATGGTTTGGGCGATTTGAAGCAGGGTCTCAAACGCCTCGTCCCATCTGTCCAATCGCAACAGTCCCGTGACTTTGCCTCGTAGCAGACGGTGGAGATCCTGTTTCTCGAATAGGTTTTGGTAACGCTGGGAAATCTGTTCGGCGCGCTCAAAATCAACGTCGATCAAACGCGTTAGCGCCTGGACGAGCACCTGTGCGTAGTTCGAATTAGGGAAAAGATCGTAGGCTTGGCTGATCGCGTCCACCGACTGCTGGTACTGGCCGTCGAGCAAATGCAGTTGAGCCTTGATCGCCAGTCGGGGGTGATCGTCCATCGGCGTGGTATT
>CAYOZV010000012.1:29467-34986 GCA_964408465.1 uncultured Pirellulaceae bacterium | reverse complement strand
CGCGGGTAGGCTGTCACGTGGTCGATGCCGTGAGAGATAACGTCGCCGCGAAAACTGATGAGATTCCCCAAGACCTTCTCGGTCATCGCAACGCCATCGACTTCGCCGGTTGCGGTGCTGATGCGTAACACTTTTTTTGACGTCGTCGGGATAAAGCAATGGCTGCCGCTGACGTAGCCCCGCCCACTGACCAGGCCGTAGTCCGTTAAACGCGTCTCCCAAATTTCAGTGCCCGTTTTCAAATCGATGGCTTTGAGTCCGCCGGCGGAGGTAATGATGATGTTTCCGTCACGCACCGTTTCAACGTGCATGAACCTTAATCTTTGACGCGTTCGACCTTTGCGAAAGTCCTTCCACAGCGATTCCCCCGTTTGAAGGTTAAGGCAGTAAATCTCGTTGGAGTCAATCGGCGTGTAAATCACCGCCCCGCCGGTCAACGTCACGGTCGCGTCTCTCCACATCGAATTCCATTTGTTCAATTCAACGGTCAGCGGATTGATTCGGCTGCGTGCTGGTTGTTTGAATTGAAATCCCCAACTGAGTGACCGTGTCGCCAGATCTACGGCGACGATCGCGTTGAGCCCCGTCGGGCAAATAAGAACACCGTCGGATTCTGATGGCGTCGCACCGGCAAGGCGTCTGAGCCGTTCGTGGCGGAACGAAACGGATTCTTCGGTCGAAGCCAGATGCCGCCCCCACTGAAAACGTCCTGTTTCTGCATCCAACACCACCAGGCGAACGCTCTGCTGCTGAACGCAGATCGCATACAAACGGTCGCCGACCGGTAGTGGAGGGCCAAGAAAAAATGATTTAGCCAGCTCCGGTTCGTCCAGGCCCGATTCGCTCCCGACCTGCCACTTAAGGGCGCCCTGTTGTTTGAGGTCCAGTGATTTGAGTTCGTTGTAAAGGCGGAGGTCGGTGGGTTCGTCGTAGACCTGAGACTGATAGCTTCGCCAATCCTCTCGATCGGTTGCGATTCCGGGGTTGGGGATGAGGAAAACAGAATTCCCGTCGCTAGAAATCTGTCCGTACAAGGCGTCCAGCCATAATCTTTCGCGCAGTTTGTCTTGGTGGAGTCTGTTGGATAGGCGGCCGAGCGCGTCCTGTGATTTCTGTTCGCCCGATCGAAAGACGTTGGCCGGGGGATAGCTCCAGAGGCGTTTGCCGCTGTCGGCGTCAACGCCGTACAAGCGATCGTCGGTCCGCATAACCAGAGTGTTACCTACCGCCAGCGGATGGACCTTGGGCAGCGGGGAGACCTTGGCCTGAATCAGGTTTTGCTGAAAGTCACCCATCGCTGCTTCATCGACGGGATCGACGATTGTTCTGATAGACCACCGCGGGCTGAGCAAGGGGAACCCTGAGCCGCTTTGGGCGTTGCGGCGCGAGTCGCCTCGAAAGACCAGCCACTGATTCACGATCGCGTGTGACTCCAACGGCGTCGACGCGACGACATCTTTCAGCCACTTTTGCAGCGGCGTGTTTTCGTCAAACAACGCCACCGTCTTTCCATAGAAGCGGGCTTCGGCGTCGCCTTGGTTTTGCTTCAATGCTCGTAGTAATTTTTCACTGCGATCGGCAGCCCCGCTCAACGACCAACTCACGGCCGCCAACAGCGTTGCTTCGGGGTCGAACCGTTTGCTGCCCTGCGATTGTTTGGCGACCTTTTCAAACGCAACCGCCGCCATTACCGGACGGCCTTGGGCCAGGTGCTCATGTCCGACCAACATCGTGGCCTCTAAACCGGCGTCGGTGTGAAAGTACAATCGGCCGGTCATTGCGATGGCCTGCGTGTCGTTGGCGGCGATCGCCTTTTGAAGCATGACTTTGGCCTTCACACCGTATTTCTCTTGGTAGGTCCCGCGTTGGTCAATCGGGATCTGGCCAAGCAATTGTTCAGCTTTTTTGCGAAGACTGATCGCGCTGATTTCGGTCTTTCGCGGATTGGGTTCGGGGATCAGATACTCGTTGAGCATCGGTTCGGCCAGCAATTCCCCCAGCAACGCGGTGGCCTGTTGGAAGTCGCCGTCTTGGATCGCTTTTTCTGCGAGCTTCATAGGGCGTGTCGCGGCGCGCGGTGCGAGCGCGAACACGGCTTGGTTGTCGTTGCGCCGGTTGCCCAGTGGCAGTTGAGCCTGAGCGGTGTCGAGGCAGAAGACGCCGCACCAGCCGATAAGGCAACCGGCCCATGCAAACGCCTGCTTGAAGACCACCGATGAACAGGCATGGCCAATTTTGAAATTAGAATTGTTCACCCTGTTAGTCCCTGCGTTTGAACTTGCCTTTTGATTCCGCCCGATCGGATTTGCGTTTCGCTCGCCGCGCCTCCTTGCGACTGGCCTTCTTTTCAGCCTTGGCCGCGGACGTGATGACGACCTGCTTTTTCTCCTGGACCATCATTTCGGGGGTCTCCAGCGTGACCAAACCGATCTTTCCCGATCGAAAGTCAGTCAGCAAAATGCGCGAGGTGCGGTCCCAATCGACAACGCCACCTTTGCCCAGGCACCCGCGTTTCTTTCCAATGGCATCCATCAGTTCGATGATGTTTGGCGAAATTTCCTCCAACCCGTAACGCTCTTTGAGCAGATCGGGGTACGCCGTGGTTAAATATTTGGCTAAAAAGAAACCCACCTCCGCGTAATCCATCGCGGTATCTTTAATCGAACCGATCGCCGCCAGCCGAGATCCGCTGTTTGGGTTTTCCACGTTGGGCCACATCACGCCGGGGGTGTCCATCAGGCTGACGCCATCGCCAATGTTGATGCGCTGTTGGCCTTTGGTAACGGCCGGTTCATTGCCGGTTTTGGCGACGGGTTTACCGGCCAAGGTGTTAATTAGCGTCGATTTTCCCACGTTGGGGATGCCGACGATCATCGCCATGATGGGGCGACCGGATTCCTTTTTTGCGGGTAACATTTCGTGGCATAGGTCTTTGATCCTGTGGATCGAAGCAGGGTTGGCCGTCGAAATGGATTTGGATTTAGTGTTCTGCTGCGTGTTGAGGTATTGCTGCCACCGCTTGAGCAAGCTCACGTCGGCAAGGTCGCTTTTACTGAGCAATTTGAGGACGGGTTTTTCGCCGCGCAGTTCGGCCAGCATCGGATTTTCGCTGCTGTAGGGAATGCGTGCATCCAAAAGTTCGATGAATAGATCGACCTTGGGCTGAGCCGCTTTGATCTGCAGCCGCGCCTTGTGCATGTGTCCGGGGAACCATTGAATTTGCATCGTCAGCCGCGTTGGTCAAATGGAGCAAAGGTGTCTTTGTGTGGAGGGGGCAGTGTTGGGCGGTGGAGCCGATTCCGACCGCAACGGCCTTACAGAAAGTCTTGGGATTGAGGATCGTAGCTGATGCCGTTGCAGGTGGCCGCGATCCGCCCCAGCACCAACAACAGTCCGCCTGGGTCGAGGAATTCGTCTTCGTTGTTGGCGTTTTGTTCTTCGAAGTGAAACACGTCGTACCGCGCTGTGGACTTGAGCATCTTCTTCAGGGTGTCTTGCTCTCCACCATGCAGTGTCATATTACGAAGTTCCTCGCCCAGCGTTTTCATCTGATCGGCGACTTCTGCGCCCGAGACGTAGGTCAAATCCATCCCTGAAAAATCGGCAGGCGAACGGACGGTGGCTGATACAAACTTGCCATCGACCTCTTTCACATTCTCAACAACGTAACGCGAACCAAGTTCCGACAAAGACGCCTCGATTGCTTTCGCCGTTGGGACGTTTTCTTCATTGAGAAAAACGAAGAACGTATCGCAGTATTCGTACAAACTATTTTCAAACAAGGACATAACCAACAGCTCCAGCGACCTTTGGAAAAAGGGAATTCTCGTTCGTCAGTACTTTACGTTCCAACGCTCGGAGAAAGCCCATCGGCAGGAAGTCAACTATACCGTTTAAAACGCACTCTTTGTAGCTGGCGCGGGACCGAAAGTCATGACAAACCGGCGGTCATCCACGAATTGGCGTTCTAATTTATTAGAGAATCTTCGTGATGAACAAGTACATGCTGTAAACAACCACCAATCCGACCAGCAAAGTGCCCAGCGTCAGCAGACCTTTGGCTTTGGCAATGCTCTGGGCGGCGATGATTTGAGCGATCACGCAAACGCCGGCGGTGATCGCGAGCTTGAAGGCGATCATGCCGTTGAAGCCAAAACGATGGAGAAAGAAATTGGCAATCGGGTTGGCTTCCATCGCACCGAAGCAAAGCAGCACATAGGTCATGAAGATGTCGAACACGTTCACTAAAATAAAGAACGTGGTTTCATCTTGCAGCGGCAGTTTTCTGGTAAAGAAAGAAGACATCATTCAAGCTCATTTTGCCGTTTTTGTTGTCGGCCGGCTTCTTGAGAACGACGGGCCTCGCAGAACGGGCGCTGGTGGGATTTGTTGACCGATGGTCGATTCGATCGCCGTTTGAAGTTGGGCCAGTTCGAATGGTTTGCTGATTACAGTCGTTACCCCTAATTGGTTCAGGCGTTCAGTTTCTTGGCGGCGAGGAAAATTCATCAGCACGATTAAAGGAACGTGCGCCAGCTGTTTCTGCACCCATTGAATCCGACGTTCAAGTGCTTGGTCAGCCGAATCGGCGTCAATGCAAATCAGCGTCGCCGATGCGGACAGATTAATCTGTGAAGTGCGTTCGACCCATTTGGGCCGCCCCCCGATCGACGTAATGGCTTCGCTGAGCGTTTCAAACGTTGGCTGATTGAGGGCGCTGATTCCGATGACGGGTTGGTTGGTTAAGGGGCGATCTGTTTGAACGGCTTTGATTCGATCGGCATCCGTTTCGATCGGCGGGGAATGCCACAGCGAGATTCCTTGTTCGTTCATCGCGGTTGTGAAATCGTCAAACCGCCCACTCCATTGATGCCAAAAGACACGCTTAACAGCGGCAACAGGTGTGTCTGAACGGCGCTCGCCTTCGCACCAACTTCCCAGCAACATCACGACCGGGGTCAGCGGATTGCGGGCGACGATAGAATCAATGGCGGCTTGGTCGAATTGATTCGAACGCGATTGCGCGATCACGATCAGAGAGAATCGTTGCGTGTCCATGGCTTCTATTTTTTCCAGCGGCGTCAACGTCGCGGGAACAGACAGTCCGGCGACCAGGTCCCGAAAATCCGCATGCCAGTAGTCACCTGAGAGAAGTAGTCGAGGCGTTGCCATGTTTAATCCGTTTTAATGGTTGAGGTCTTGGTTAACCGCCGCGGGGGTAGGTTTGGCGTATCACCGAACCTACGTGCGGATCGCGTTCAGCTGAGGTCAAGTCCCAAGGCCGGATGCGAAATTACCGCTTCGTCCATCGTAGCAAGTTCTCTGGGATTTGCAGTGCGATTTTTTGTTTAACGGCAATAGCTTTGATTGAAGTTTAACGATCAGGCGATGGTGTTCGATAAACGCGGACGCCTGCCGGCTAAATCGTTAAACTTGAACACCGCTTCGGCGATCAGAAGTTGCACTGCGGGATGTTTTTTTCAAAAACGGCGCGGCCAAACACGGATCAATCAAACACG
>CAYOZV010000012.1:0-29367 GCA_964408465.1 uncultured Pirellulaceae bacterium | reverse complement strand
GATCAGCAAGACCGCCATTGTTCGGGTTTGCTTTTCAGAGCGGTCCGCTGATCGGACGGTGCCGGTCGTGGGTGTTGAGCAAAGAGTGGTCAGCAACTAACGCAAACCAGCCAGCGGAAATGAGCCCGCTGGCTGGTTTGGTTTCTGTTGCGTCTGTCTAAAGGGCTGCTAAAAATTAGCGCCGGCGACGGACCAATCCCGCAACACCAAACGCTCCCAGCAGCGCCAGGCTGGATGGTTCTGGGACAGCGTTCACGGCGGTGATCGACACTCGCAATACCGGACTTTGGCCGGCGCTGGCGAGATTGATGTTTGTGCCATTGGCGGTCGCCAGACCTTCGAACGCCGCGAGATCGGTCGCGGGATCAATCAATGATACGACACCACCGACGGTGGGAGTGTCGGCTCCAACAGGAGGCGAAAAGGGCAGGCCGATCCCGTTGTTCTCTTCGGTGCCTGCGTCCCACACGTTGGCCAGCGTCAAATCGAATGTTTGGTTGCCGTTGAAGGCTCCCGCAGCATCGAGGATCGCGATCGCGTTGCCGTTACCAAGAAAGTTATCGTTTGTCGGCAACAACATTGTGGCGAAGTTCAAAAAACGAGAGTTCGTGTCTAAATTGAATACCTGAGATACCGATTCCCCGGGGTCGAAAACGGGGGCACCAGGAAAACCTCCGGGACTGGTAAAGAGGGCCTGCTGACCGCTGGGGGCTGCTGCAGTGAAGTCATTTTGAAGCGTGGCGAACATGCCGTCTTCGGCAGCCTGTTCCAAGCCCAGAGAAGCAGCGGACCCCGCGTCGAAGACGTCGAAGGAACCATCGTGGAATCCGGCGAAGATCGGCGTCAGGTAGAAACCATCGCCGGCTTGGAGGTTTTCGAAGGTCACTTGAACCTGTTGTTGAGCGTTGGCGTGGGTGAGAGCGAAGCAACTTAATGCGATGCTCAAGACGAGTTTGAGTGTTTTCATAGAAGGACCTTCCGAGTGTTGAACGTGGAGAAATTTAGTTCGCCGCAAAGTTGAAAAATTCATGCAGCACGATCCGCCGACGGTAGATGAATCCGTCGGTGGAATCTATTTCGGAAACATCGAACGCGGAGGAATTTGGCCGTTTCGCGACGTTACGGTGAGCCAAGACACAATTTATTTTCAAAAATGGTGAGTCACCTCACATGCCAGAAAAAGTGAAAGAAAAAGCACGAAGCCGGCGGTTGATCGGTGCGGTTTTCAGAAGGGACAGAGGGTTTGGGTGACTTTTATGTGCCAAAAGTTGGGCCTTCGAGGGGGCGAGCATTAAATGTCGCAGGTTGCACCGTGTCACTGAAGAGACGAAAATCAGATTGAAGGTCGCTAATTATCGCCAATTGTATATGATGAAAAATGTGGTGAACGTCGATGAAACCCATCCGGCGTGCTTCCACCGATGCGGACTTTCTTTGGAGGGGACATCAACATTCCTTGGCAGCGTGACTGGGATGGTCAGGAGAGTAAATGGCTGAGTGTTTTTGGTATATGAAAAATTGTAACTTGTTGGATCAAGTTGCCTCCGAAGACATTGCGTGGTTGGAACGCCGATCGCGGATGCGGAAACTCAAACGCGGCGAACCGATCTATCTGCCGTCTCAGTCGGCCGACGGAGTTATCTTAGTCGCGTCGGGCCGAGTGAAAATTTGCCATTCGACGCCCGAGGGCAAGCAAGCGATTATTGATTTCGTGGACGCCGGAGAAGTCTTCGGCGAATTGGCGCTGCTGGACAGTCAGCAAAGGGACGAATACGCCGAAACAGCCGAAAAGACCACGCTGATCATGATTCCCAAGCGCGAACTGCAGGCGTTGGTTAGAAAGTATCCAAGAATCGTCATCAGCGTCACCAAGTTGATCGGTTTTCGTCGGCAGAAGATCGAGCGCCGTTTGAGGAACCTGTTATTCAGGTCCAACCGCGAACGAGTGATTCACTTGCTGATAGAGTTGGCTGAGAAGTACGGCGAAGTGTCCGAGGGCGGCGTCCTGTTAAAGATTCGTTTATCTCATCAGGAGATGGCCAGCGTCATCGGCAGCACGCGCGAAACGGTGACGGTCATTTTGGGGCAACTGCAGGCCGAAAACCTTGTCACGATCGCTCGTCGCCAGATCGTGATCAATGATCTCGCACAGTTGGCCAAAGAGGTGAACGAACCGTTGCCGGCCGTTGAAGGCAGTACGTCCCAGTCTTTGAGGGCAGACCCCGCCAAGCCGGTGCCGGTTCGCCCGCTGAAACCCTGATTGCGTTGAGCTTAAAAAATAAGAAGTGCCGTCTGTGAGGAATCTCACGAAAAGCGAGTGTACTAAATAACCGACATCATTTATGTCTCTTCTTCTGCGTGAGGAAGGACGTATGATATACTTTGACGAATGTCGGAAGACTATTCCCACGGACAAAAGAGATGACCGAGAGAACAAACAATAAAGACCAACGCTGGGTAAAGTGCCCGCCGGGCGCGATTCAAAAAGTTGCCGATTCGGCGATGGTGGACCTAGCCAAAAAACCGGTCGTGGATCACCAAAGAAGAACAATGCTAACGGCGGCGGCAACTGCCGCGGGGTTGGTTGTCATTGGCGGGGCGGGTTATCTGGCCACTCGAAAGTCACCCCAAAATAGCGGTGGTGCGCCGGGAGCGGCTGTGCCGTTTGCAGGCTATGATTTGGGCGGTATTAAGTGTGGCGAACTGGCGGTAATTCTTCCTGACTACATCGCGGGGGCAATTGAGGACCAAGAGCAACTGGGGAAAATCGAGAAACATCTTCAGCTATGTGACAAGTGCCGCCGGATTTATGAGAGCAGATTGAACACCCTCAACAGCTAGGGCCGAAGACGTTCGCGCGAGGTAGCTGTTCTGTGCTTGTTGGGCAATTGCTGTACTACGTCCAATACCTGCCGGAAATTTTGAATCCCTGCCCCCGCATCACGGGAGGCTCCGTTATATGGATTCTTCTACAGAGTAGGGCGTTAAACCTCAACAGCGGTCCCAAAGCCGCCCACCAGATCTTCATCTGAGGAAAACGCTCACCCTCAGGTTCCTGCAAAAAAAGAACGAAGATTTAGCGATGATTGTTTAGGTTTGTTTTTTTTGATGCCTTCATCCGACAATCGGTGGCGCAGAACTGACGCGGCGTTGTAAGGGAAATTCCGCTGCGGTAATATTGGGAAGGCGAATGCACCGCGTTGATGCTCCCGCAAAGCAGTTTGCCCAATTCCATTTGTTTCCGGAGAAACTGCCGTGATCACTCAAGTCCTGCGCTCAGGTGCGCTGATTTTGCTGGCGACCGTCTTCTCGGTCTTTGGCCGGTCGTCCTTCGCCGCGGATGGGGCAGTGGAATTTCGTTTGCAGGATCTGCAAGGCAATCCGATGAACGTAAACGCGGCGGCAGAGGGGCTGACGGTCATCTGCTTCTTGGGTACCGAATGCCCGTTGGCGAAATTGTATGCCGGACGCCTGCAAACCCTTTCTCAAACATTTTCTGGCCAAGACGTGCGCTTCGTCGGCATTAACAGCAACCGCCAAGACTCCGCAAAAGAATTAGCAGAGTTCGCCGAGGCACAAGGTATCACTTTTCCCGTCGCCAAAGATTTTGACAATGTGGTCGCCGATCAATTGAAAGTCGTCCGCACCCCTGAAGTCATTGTCGTCGATGCGGATTCAAAGATTCGGTATCGCGGACGCGTTGATGACCAATACCTCCCGGGCGTCAGCCGCAGCAAACCGGACCGCGCCGATCTCAGAATCGCTATTGAAGAACTGCTGGCGGATAAACCGGTCTCCATTGCACGCACCCAACCCGAAGGTTGTTTGTTGGGACGAGTGACTCAACCGGTGGCCGATGCCACGGTTACGTTTTGCGATCAGGTCGTGCGAGTGCTGCAGCGGAACTGCATCGAGTGTCATCACGAGGGAGACATCGGTCCCTTTGCGTTGACCGATTACGAGGAAGTCGTTGGCTGGGGCGACATGATGATCGAAGTCATCGACAACCAGCGGATGCCGCCTTGGCACGCAGATCCAGCGGTCGGGCATTTTACCAACGCGCGTGTCATGACCGCCGCTGATAAAAAGATTCTGCGCGACTGGGTCGATCAGGGAATGCCTTATGGAAAAGCGCAGCAGAAGCCAGCGGCGCTAGAGTTTGCCACAGGGTGGCAGTTGCCACGGGCGCCCGATCGAGTGATTTCGATGCGGAAGCGACCGTTTACGATTCCTGCCGATGGAACGGTCGAGTACCAATATTTCGTGGTTGATCCTAAGTTTGAGGAAGACGTTTGGGTCACTGCCGCCGAAGTCATTCCCGGCAACCGCAGCGTCGTGCATCACAGCATCGTGTTCATTCGTCCTCCCGATGGGACTGCGTTCACGGGAATCGGGTGGCTGGGGGCTTACGTTCCGGGCCAACGCCTGCCGGAGACGCGTCCGAATCTCGCTCGGCGTATCCCCGCCGGATCGCGGCTTGTGTTTCAACAACATTACACGCCCAACGGTCGGGCTCAGACGGACATCACCAAGGTGGGGCTTGTCTTTGCCGATGAGCAAGAAGTTACGGAGGAGCGATTGACGCTGACCGCGATGGATCAAGGGTTTGAACTGAAGCCCGAAGACGCGCAGCAAAAGGTCGCGGCCACAATGCGGCCGATTGCCCGTGGTGGAAAACTTCTGGGGATCGCCCCTCACATGCACTTTCGAGGCAACCAATTCACCGCGACGGCGATCTCCCAAGACGGCAGTGAAGATTTGCTGCGTGTGCCAAATTATGATTTCAATTGGCAGCACAACTACGAGTTGGCCGAGCCATTGGACTTGAGTTCGGTGAAGGCCATCGAAACGGAGTTCGTGTTTGACAACTCTAAAGATAACCCGTTCAACCCGGACCCCTCCAGTTACGTTACGTGGGGCGACCAAACGTGGGAGGAGATGGCAATCGCATTTTTCGACGTGTCTCGACCCCGCCGGCCAAAACGATCCGCTGCGCGGCGACGGCATGACACGTCAGACGAAGGTGCGGTGTCGACACAGGAGCAGGAAAAAGCTGAAAAGCTGGCGGACAAGTTCTTGAAGCGGTTCGACGCCGACGGTGACGGTTTGGTGAAGCGATCTGATGTGCCGTTGACGATTCAAGCGCGAGCTTTTGGTCGCAGTGATCTCGATCACAATGGAAGCCTTGATCGTGATGAATTAGTTAACCAGTTTCTTTCGCGGACAAAATAGAAACTGGTTGACCCGTTTCGGTTACGAATTAAATAAAACTGGTTGACCGGTTTTCCCCAATCGCCGGATGAAGAACAGTCGGAGCAAGCTGCCCATCGTGTCAAAATTACTTGAACGCTCCACCCATTGGATTGTCGACCTGCCCATCCTTTCGGGGTTGCTGGTGGTCGCCATCTCTGCGGTTGCGATTGCGGGCTACGTGAATCCCAATTGGTTGAAGGACTCGTTTTCGGATCCACCGCCGGTCACCGCAGTTGACGAATCACAGCGGCAGGAGATCGACGCCAAAATTCCCGACGTTGACGCGTTCTCGTTGGGTGGCGACGTCGTGTTGGTGGTTCAGTCGGATCAGCTGTTCACTCCCTCGGGCGCGGCGGCGCTGCGGGCGGTTGCCGATGCGCTTGATTCGACGGACTTTATCCGCCGAGTCATCTGGATGGATCGGGTGCCGATGTTGAACATATTTGGTTTACCCGAACCCGTTTTTCCTCACGCCGCCGCGTCGCCCCAACAATACGCCGCCGCGCGGCAGAAGGCACTCGACCACCCCTTCATCGGCGGACAACTTTTGTCTACCGATGGTAACACCACACTGATAATGCTGTCGATTGACGCACTGTTTGTGGAATCGGATGAAGACTGCATTGCTGGAATCAAACAGATTGCCGAAGCCGCGGCAGTCGGCCACCCCGATGTGCCGATGCAATTTTCGATCACCGGTTGGATGCCGTCGTACGTCACAGCGATGAAGTCCCACAATGAAAACCAGTTTCAATTTATGCTGATTGGTTATGGGGTGATCGCGATCATGGCGGTGGTTCTGTTTCGTGGAATTGCGGCGGTGATGGTGGTGGCGTTGGCTCCGGCGTTGGGGGTTTTTTGGACGCTTGGGTTTATTAATTATTTTGGATTTGGTCATAATCCTTTCAACGATGTCGTCCTGCCGGTGCTGGTCAGTTTGGTGGGGCTGACCGACGGTGTGCACCTGTTGGTGCAGATTCGAACGCTGCGTAGCGCAGGCATGGCACCCAAAGACGCCGCCAAAACGGGACTCAAAGACGTCGGTTTGGCCTGCGCGTTGACGTCGCTGACGACCGCCATCGGTTTCGGTTCGCTGGCCACGGCCAACCACGAATTTGTGCGCGAGTTTGGGGTGTGCTGTGTCGTGGGTGTTGTTTTGTCCTTCGTTGCGGTCGTCACCGCGATTCCATTGGTGTGCAGCACTTGGGTTGGGAAATTCGTTCACGTGGGGCAAGAGAAAAGTCTGGTCGATCAACAGTTGGATCGGATCGGGGTGATCGTCCAATGGGTGTTGGCACGCAAACGTGTCGTTAGTCAAATCGCCATCGTTTCCACGGTGGTGCTGATCGTGGTTTCATTGACGTTGCGGCCGGACGATCGAAGATCAAACGCGCTGCCGACGCAAAGTGAGCCCGCGCGATCCATTAGGCTGTTGGATAAGCAGATGGGCGGCATTGACTCCAATTCCATCATCGTCCAATGGGACGAAACCATCGAATCGGACAGTCCGCAGGTGATGGAGTTTGTGGCAGAGGTGGATGCCCTGTTGGCCAAAGAACCATTGATTGGTCACCCATTGTCGATCGCGAACTTGATCGATGCCCTGCCCGGCGATGGCGATGTGGCCGACCGCATGTCGATGTTGGAATTGCTGCCGCCGCCGCTGAAGCGGGCTTTTTACACGCCCGAACGCCGGAGGGCGGTGGTGACGTTTCGAGTCCAAGATTTGGGCATTCGAAAATACAGCGCCGTTTTCAGTCGCGTTGAAACCGGTTTGGCTGAAATGGTTCAGGCGCGACCAGGTTTCACGGCGGAGATGTCTGGCGATTCGATCTGGCGTTGGCAAAATCTCTACGAGATTGTTGTCGATCTGGCGACCAGTTTAGGCGTTGCTTCGTTAATTATCTTCGCGGTGTTGGCGATGGTTTATCGCTCGTTGCGGATCGGTTTGATTTCGATCGTGCCCAATTGTTTTCCGCTGGCGGTGGCGGGAACATGGCTGGCGATGTCGGGGCAGTCGTTAGAGGTGGTGACCGTCTGTGCGTTCACGGTGTGTTTAGGTATCGCCGTTGACGACACGATCCACTTTCTGACTCGATTTTTAGAAGAACGTAAACGCACCGACGACGATGAAGAGGCCATCGGCCGAGCTTTCACCGGGGTCGGAACGGCGCTGATCATGACGACGATCGTGCTTGTGGCCGGTTTTTCAACGGTGCTGCTGAGCGATTCGCGGGACCATTTTATCTTTGCATCGATGGGCGCGATTACGTTGACGGCCGCTCTGTTTGCCGATTTGATTTTCCTGCCGGCACTGTTGGCGCGTTTTGTAAAGCGTTAGCCCATTACCGGCGGGGTATGAACGTTTATTTAACCAGGTTGAACCAGCCCGTCCATCAGGTTTTGTTCGTGGCTCTCACAGCCAGATGCGGAGATCGAAAGGGCGCCGGATTCTTCTCGAATGATCCATCTTTTCTCCGCCAGAACCCAAAGATGAAACTCTAGCAGTTCGTAGGAGTAGGGCACGATGGAATCCAGTCCGCCGATCGCGATTCCTGACTTACGCATGTCCTTGCGTTTCTTCTCGTAGAACATCTTCAGCAGTTCGCGGCGATGATCGGAAAGGACGGCCGGCGACAGCTCTAATTCTTCCTCGAATGACATGGTGCTTGTTGGCATTTCGTCATCCCAGGTCTCTACTTGAGCGTGATCCCCAACGGCCGCAGCGTCGGTAAGGGTGGAAGTGATTTCAGCGCCGTCGACACCCCCCGTCGTGGGTTCAGCGGAAGATCCGCTTAACTGTTGATCGTATTGTTGACGCAGTCCCGAATCCCGCAACACTCGGAACGCTTCGATGGCCTGAGGCACGTTGGAATGGTCGCCGGCCGCATCGGCTTCTGCTGCCAGTTGTCGAAAAAGACCCTCGATGTCTTCCAATGTTGCCAATGGATCGGCGCCGAGGATCTCGTAGTAGTTTGGTGTTTGGCTTGCTTGGATTGAACTCATGAGGATGACTCTGTTTTGGAGAAAATTGGGGCGGTCGGCTACCGGCCTGATAAGGTCATCAAACGTAGGTCAATCCTTCGGGCTGTCGAGCGAATTTGTCTGTTTTTCGTGGCGAGGGAACCGTCGACGCGTCGATTGCAAATTGTCGAAGAAGAAATTTCTGTTATATTTCCTACAACTGGACCTTCTGCTGGAAATGCGGGCGTTCTAATTCGTGCGAACTTCTTCGGTCTGCCCTATCCAACCCCAACGTGAGATTCCTTCCGTGTTCGAGAACCTTCCGGCCAACATTGTTCGAGCCCAGCATCAAGAAGCGGACTGCTCCAGCCTGGAACAGATGCTGAAATTTTCACTGGAAAATCCGCTGTTCTACCCCGCAGCAAATCAATGGATGTTTCCCGGCGACTCCATGGCGATTGTCTTGCAAAGCAATCTGGTACAGGCAGGCGAGGTGCTGGAGCGTTTCTTGGATTATGTGCGTGGTTTGAAGATTGACTCCGATGATGTTTCGGTTGTGATCAGCGGCCTGATGGCGGAGCAGTTTGGAATTACGCAGCAGCAGTTAAAGCAATCCGAATCTGAAGTGGCCAACGGTATGCCGCCGGCGCTAATTCAAGTAAAGATAGGTGGGAAAGAAGTTTCGTTTCAAGTCCACGACCCCGACAACAGTTACGGCTTGGCCTATCTGGCGGCTAACGAAGCAGGCGATCCTGTTCACGTGAACCGGATGCTGACCGATGCTGACGTCGTGGTGCCTATTGGCTGTCCAACGCCTGGAGAACAGCAACGACACGACTGTGTGTATCCGGATTTTGGATCTGCCGATCGTCTCAAGCAATTTCGAACAGGATCAGGATCCGATGTTCAGCGCGAACAGGAAATCCAATTGGCAAACGATAACTTGGGGACGTTTTTCGCGGTCGAGATAATCACCGAGCCGGGCGGGCAAATCGCGGCGGTGTTTGCTGGGGCGCGAAAGGATGTTTTCGAGCAGTCGAAAAAGATGGCCGATGAACTTTGGACGGTCAACTTCATTCCTGATCACCAAACGGTACTGGCGACCATCGAAGAACTCGGACGCGTGCAGTCGTGGGAAGATTTTGCTGACGCCGTGATCAATGCGGCGCACGTTTCAAACGGCAGCGGGCCGATCGTGATTTGGACGGCCATCGAGCAACCGGCCGACCGAAACATTCGCAAAGCATTATTGGCTCAGTTCGATGACAGTATTAGCGCGAAGTTTTCCGTTCGGCAACGAAAGGTGGCCTCGATCATTTCCGAACGCCCTATCTTTTTAAAATCGAAACTGACTCAATCGCAAACTGAAGAACTTGGATTGGGCTATGTTGAAACCGAAAGCGACGTCGAATCGATTCTGGCCAAGCATGAATCGGGCGTATTGTTGCGGGATGCTCACCGCTGCCGAATCGACCAACCTCAAACCGCAAACCAATAAACCATGTTCGACGAATCGACCCTATCGCAATACCGTGCCCTCAAAGACAGCGCTGCGGTGTTCGACCTGCAAAGCTCTATCGTTCAGTTAACGGGCGCTGACCGGCACCCATTCTTGCACAATTTCTGCACGAACGAGATCAAGGAACTGCCGGTCTCTGGCGTCTGCGAAGCGTTCATTCTTGATGGCAAAGGCAAAGTTCTCTTCCACGTTCATGTGCTCAACCGGCAGGACGCTTTGTGGCTGCATTCGCTGGCGGGCGACGCGGCTGCGTTGATAGAGCATCTTGATAAGTATCTGCTGCGGGACGATGTCCAGATGACCGAGATCACCGATTGTAAGGCAAGGTTTGTTTTAGGCCCAGAATCAGAGACAGCGTTGTCAAACGTGCTGAAGTCCGATTTGGCCAAGAACCAACTGGAGCAACTGCCATCGGGGGCGATGGTCGCGCACGTTGAAATTGCCGGTTGGGGTTACTTGGTCGTCTCCAGCGCGGAAGATTTGATTAGCGATTCGGTCGTCAGTGTTCAGTCGGATGCGTTGCACGCGGTGCGCATCGAGAACCAAACGCCTTGGATGGGCATCGATATTGACGATTCCAACCTCCCGCAAGAACTGTTGCGTGATGATCAATGCATCAGTTTCACCAAGGGCTGTTACCTCGGCCAAGAGACGGTGGCCCGCATCGACGCGATTGGTCGAGTCAATCGTGTGATCGCGTTGGTTGAATCGAAGGAAATTGTGGAGGCCGGAGCGGAACTGATCGTCGGTGAAAAAACGATGGGCAAGTTACTTTCGGTTTCATGGTCGCCGGATCACGAGAGCTATCGCGCGCTGGCGATGGTGCGGCGGCCTCACCAGAAATCGGGCACCGCATTGACCTGCGGTCGGACAACGGTGACGGTTGTTTAAATGTCAAATCAAAAATCACTCTTTCGGCCCTGCATCGACCTTCACGAGGGCCAGGTAAAACAAATCGTGGGCGGCACGTTAACCGACGAGGGAGCCACCGAAAATTTTGTCTCGGGGCACCCGAGTTCTCACTTCGCCAAGATGTTTCGCGCCGATGAATTGATCGGCGGGCACGTGATCCAACTGGGCCCCGGTAATGAAAGGGCCGCCGAGGAAGCCGTTGCGGCTTATCCTGGCGGGCTTCAGATTGGTGGAGGCATCAATGGCTCCAACGCCCAAAAGTGGATCGACCGAGGGGCCAGTCACATCATCGTGACGTCTTGGCTGTTTAATGAGGCCGGGGAGTTTCAGGAGCAGCGTGCGGAGGAATTGGCGGAAATCGTTTCACCGGAGAACTTGGTGATTGATCTAAGCTGCCGCCAGACGGATTCCGGTTGGACGGTCGCCATGAACCGTTGGCAAACGATGACCGACCTGCAGCTGGATCATCAATCGCTAGATCGGCTCAGTCAGTACTGCGACGAATTCCTGATCCATGCGGCGGATGTGGAAGGCAAATGTGGCGGCATAGACCAGCCGCTGGTCGAGATGCTTGGTCGATGGTCGGGGCCGAAGGTGGTTTATGCTGGCGGGGTCGCGGGCATGGCGGACGTTGAATTGATCCAAAGGCTGAGTAATGGACGGGTCGACGTCACCGTGGGCAGCGCGTTGGATATTTTTGGAGGTAGCGGAGTTGGGTACAAAGAACTGGTAGACTGGAATCGAAGGAAGTTGGGCTGAGGAGGAGGTCGTCCAGGTTGAACCAGCAGTCGCTGTAAAAAGAAAGGCCAAGCAAATTTGCTTGGCCTTTGGTGGTGGTGGGTGGTTGCGAAAGCATTCAATGCTTATGCAATTTTACTATCGTCCGAACAGGCAGCATTTGTGGCGACGCTGCGGCATCGGCATAGGCATCGGTGTCATGTAGATCATGAACACGGGTTGGAAAACAGGCGCAGGAGCCGGTTGCTGAACCATGATGGGCGGCGCTGGTTCAGTGATATTGATCGTCGGAAGTGTGAGGTCCGGTAGCGGCCCCATGCTCGTGATGACCGGTGCTTGCTGAACAGGTGCGGCCTGTACCATCGGTGCGGCTTGAACCATGGGGGCAGCTTGGTAGACAGGAGCGGCCTGAACCATTGGGGCGGCCTGAACCATTGGGGCGGCCTGAACCATTGGAGCGGCGTATGAATCACCTGATGTGTAGTTTTGAGCGGGCAGCGATTGATGCCCGTAAGACTGGCCCATCGCAGGCAGGGCTGCGGCCGCGTTGCCGTAAGAACCGGTTGCGTAGTTGCCGCCTCCGTAGATGCCTGAAGAGCCCATGCTGGAGTAGCTTCCTGCCGAAGCGATCATGTTGTCGGGTGAAAGCGCACCTTCGACGACGTTTGTTGCCGACGTCTGAGTTCCTTCGGCGCTTTCCATTGCACGTTCGTTCTGCAGCTCTTGAAGTACGTTTTCGAGCTGTCCGATCAGTGCGTCGCGTTTCTCAGCCGACATGGTTCGATCTTGCGCGTTGGTTTGGCCGGCAAAGTTTGCAACCGACAGTAATGCGATCAAAGCGGGAAGAATTAACTTTTTCATGGTGAGTCTCCGAGTTATCAAATGTAGGGTAGTCAGTGAGCGATAAATTATCCTTTGCGTGTGACTCCGGTAGAAGCACCCTTTTCGCGAAATCTCAAGGAATTATCACCGAATTACCGCGTTTAATCTTTAAAAAACCCAGTCGACCTCGTTTCGTCGGGCTGGCCGTGCCCTCAATAGCACACCTTAAGTTTACGAAGTGCCTTGGCAGAGATAAGATTAAACGTCGTATCACTTTCGCGTGTTTCGTGCGTTCAGTAATAAACGTGCGTGAGATGAAACGTTTGAGCGTTGCCGTCTGGGCTTAAGTTCAGCCACCGCATGTTTAAAAAAAATGGCTTGTGAAGAAGCCGAGCAGATTTCCCCCAGCAGATCACCTTATGCACAACCGTTTGCGAATTTGGTTTCTTGTGATTCTGCAATCGACGTTTGTGATTGCGTTTGCGGCCGGTGTCAATGCTCAATCCAAACTCGATCAATCGCCGCCGGCTTCTGTGGTCGACTTGTTGCAGCTGGAGGAGGACGGTGTAAAAGCTGCCGTCAAACGCGTGTCTGTTTCAGTGGTGCAAATTGAGACCATTGGCGGCAATGCGGACGATGCTGGCGTATCGACGGGGACGGTTGTGTCCGCCGATGGATTGGTACTGACGGCGGCGTACAACCTCCGGCACAAACCGGCCAACATTTTCGTCATGGCCATCGCGGCGGACGGGAAAGATCCTCAGCGCTTCATCGCAGAATTACTTGCCACGGACAACAGTCGCAACCTGTGCCTGTTAAAGGTTGACCTACCCGAAGATGTCAGGCTCGTCCCCGCCATCGCGGCGGACCAAGACGGCCTGTTGATCGGTGAAACTGCGATCGCCGCTGGCAAGGTGCACGATTCAAGTGCGGCGTCGATTTCCGTTGGCATCATCAGCGCCACCGATAGAATTTGGGGGCGCGCTGTTCAGACTGACGCCAAAATTTCTCGTTCCAATTACGGAGGCCCGCTATTAAATCTCAGCGGCGAAACCATCGGCGTGCTGGTTCCACTGTCACCCGACGACGGCAGCATCGAAGCCGGCAGCCAATGGTACGACTCCGGCATCGGTTTCGCGATACCGCTGCAAAGCTATTACGATTCGGTGGACCGCATGGCAACGGGCAGCGATTTAGACCAAGGTCTCCTCGGCATAACGCTCAGCGGAGAAGACCTCTATTCCGACCTTCTCGAGATCAAATTCTGTGCGTTTAGATCGCCGGCGACCCAATGCGGATTAAAACCTGGCGACACGATCGTCGCCATGGAAGGACTCAGCGTTAACAGCCAAGCTCAAATGAAGCATGTGTTGGGGCCAAAATATGCGGGGGACAGTGTCGACATCACCGTGATGCGCGGCGATCAAGAAAAAAAACTCACCGCGACGTTGACCGACAAAATTGAACCGTTCGTTGAGTTGGCGATCGGGATCATTCCCGACCGCAGTGGGGACCGGCGGACAGCCACCATTGGGCACGTGTTTCCCAGTTCCCCCGCCGCCAAAAGTGAACTGGTCCCTGGCGATATCATTTCGGCGATCAACACGAAAGAAGTCAATCATTGGGATGATTTCCAAACGGCAATCAATCAGCTGGGCGACGGGGAAACGGTCGAAATCGTTGTACGCAATGAGAGCGCAGACAACCCTTCTCCTGCTCAGACGAAAACGATCGAACTTGCGCCGCTGTCTGCAACGATGCCGTCTTTGGACAGCTTAGAAGTGCCCCAGAAGGATGGCGGTCGACCGAAGGGGAGTCTGTTGACCATGCCGATCAAGGTCGCCGGTTCGGCCAATCTTTGCACGGCTTTTTTGCCTGACACAGATGGACGGAAATCGCAGGCCGGCCATCCCCTGTTCGTCTGGGTGGCCCAGCCTGGTGATTTGGACGTCAAAGAAATGGAGAAAACCGTCAGCTCAGTCGTGACGCGTCATGGCGTGGTCGTGTTGGTGCCGCAGTCGATCAACCCGCAAGGCTGGAGCCCTGAGGAAACCGAGTTCATCGTCAAAGCGGTTGGCAAGGTCAAGAATCAAATCAAAATCGACGAAGGCCGAGTTGCGATCGGCGGCGAACGGACGGCCGCAAAGATGAGTTCCCTCGCGGCGATGCTCCATCGAGACACCTTCGGCGGTCTGATTATGTTTGATAGTCTGTTTCCACGACGTATTCCCAAGATCCAAACGCGCCCCGATCAGCGATTGATGATCTTGTTGGCGGCTTCGGCTGACTTCAAACCGGTCGACAAGCTGGATAAAATGAAGACTGTTTTCGAGCAGCGGAAATTTCCCGTCAGCCTCATGAAATTGGAAGACCAAACGCAAGGCCAAACGCTGGCCAAGATGCTTCCTCAGGTCGCGGCTTGGATTCATGCGCTTGACCGCCACTGAACAGGAAATCGAATGAAGCCCACTCGAATGAAGCCCACTCCAACGAAGGCCGCTTTCGCTAATCGGATCGTCGATCTCTTTTTGGCGGTATTGATGTTGACCGTACTTCCCGTTAGTCAGGTGTGCGCTTGGCAAGTCTCAGAAAAACCTCAGACGATTCGGCGCGTCAAACGGGCGGCTCGACCGGCGTTGGACCAAGGCAGTTCGGCGGACATTTTCTTCAAGGACGTCTACGCTGAAGGCACCGTCGGCGAACGTCCGGACGTTTCCGCGCTTAATGCGTCGGTTGCAAAAATTGGCTCCGCCTCCTCTGACGGCGATACGGCCGGCGGTGATGATGTTTGGAGCAAGATCATTGATGCATCGGTGATCGAGGACGAAGTGAAGACACTCCAGCAGGAAATCAACCTCTTGGTGACGACTCCAGTGATGTTTCAAACCAAATACAATGACGTTAACGAACGGTTCGAGGTGCTGTCGATGTTGTTCGCGATCATCCGCCAGTATGACGGTGACATTCGTTGGGTGAAATACGCTCCGACGGCCCAGGTGCTTTTTCAAAAGGCTGCGGTGGCGTCGCGTAACGGCGCGATGAAGGGCTTTCAGTATTGCAAGGCTCGTAAGGAGGACCTGCAGGAATTGGTCCGCGGTGGTTCGATCGTTGCGAACGAATTGGTGCCTGAATCTATTGATTGGTCGGTCGCTGCCAACCGCACACCCATTATGATTCGGCTGGAATCGGCCAACGAGCAGCTTAAGCGCATGACTTCCAGCGCGGCGGAGTTTAAAGCGAACACCGAAGGTGTTTTTCGTCTGAGTAATTTGGTTGCCGCGATGTCCAAAGTGATCACTCAAGAAGGAATGCCCGAGGCGGAAGAGGATTCGTATGGTGAATTCAGCCAACAGATGAAGTCCGCGGCGTTGGAATTGAAGTCGGCGGTGAAACTAAACGATTTTGATTTGGCTTCTTCGGCCGCGAACGCGATTTCTCAATCGTGTGCCGATTGCCATTCTGAGTGGCGGTAGTGGCGTATCGTCTTTTGAGCTGGGGCGGTGCAGCAGGTTGTGCTGCGCGATTGGGATTGGGGAGGAGTGTTTTTTGAGGGCGTTTTTCGGGATGACGTTCTCAGAGTGGCCCAGGTGTTAGAGGCATGAACGGCTGGCATTCAATCTTCACAAAACTTGCCCCCTCCAAAACACCACCGGCAATCGTACGTCCCGCAAAGGCTGCAAGGTCGATGGTGGACCGTTTCTGCGACCGTTAGCAGCATCACATCCAGCAGACCCGATGGCTTGGGTTGGCCGGTTGTGAGTGAAGATTTGAAAGTGCTGGAAATGTCGAGCGGCGACTGAGAATTGCGTCGTGAGGAATACGCAAAGATTCAACGCGTGTGCACCTGATTTTTCTCAGAAGAGTTTTTTGGATAGGCCAGCGGTTCATCTAAACAGCGATTATACTGTCAAAACGACTCAGTTTTTATTTGACATCATCGCAATTCGAAAGTTCCCTCTTGCTCAACACCGTCGTCTCCTTCGCCGAAGATCTGCTAACACCGTGTCGAAAAATCACGGGTATCTCATCCGTCCTTCTACCGTTTAAAGACAGCGTCGGGACCGTCGACTGGAAGGGGTTTGAAGATCAGATTGTACGCATTTTCGAATCGGGATTATTTCCTGCGGTCAACATGGATGCCGGTTTTGTAGATTTGATCAGCCCAGAGCTGCGCGACGAAGTATTAGAACGCACTCACGCGGTCGCATCGGGGCGCTATTTTGTAGCGGGAGCGTTTGTGCGAGATCGGCCAGGGGCGAATTTTAATTTTGACGCCTACCAACGCGCCATCACCGACATCGCTCATTTTGGAGGCGTCCCTGTCCTGATTCAGTCTTACGGTTTGACGCAGCAAGGGAACGATGAAATCATTGACAGCTACCACCGAATCTCTTGGTCAACTGACCAGTTCATCGCGTGCGAAGCTGGTCCCATGTTTACACCCTCAGGGAAGATCTATTCCTTGGACGTCTATCGCGAGCTCATGACGATCGGTTCTTGCACCGGCGCTCAACACTGTTCACTGGACCGATACGATGAATGGGAAAGGTTGGCGTTGCGGAACGAAATCCGACCTGACTTCAAGGTCTTCACCGGCAACGATCTCACGATCGACATGGTGCGGTATGGTAGCGACTACCTGTTAGGGCTGAGCACTTTCGCGCCGGATGTTTTTGCGCGTCGAGATCAATATTGGCAGCAGGGAAATGATCGCTTCTATCAGTTGAACGATCTGCTCCAGAATCTAGGAGCATTTGGTTTCCGCGACCCGACGTCTGCTTATAAGCACACCGCGGCGATGATGTTGAAGATGCAAGGCCTCATCGAATGTGATGCAACCCATCCCGATTCACCAACGCGTCCTGCATCGGACAAGGAAGTTTTGGCGGATGTTTTGGTATCTATGAATCGCTACCGGGATTAGCGGATTCTCTTTAAGGCAACAATTTCCGCAAGATTTGCGAGTTCGAGTGTCTGTTAGTTGCCTAATGGCAGCCTTGCACGGTAGAATGAGGGGACCTTGCCTAATAAAAATTAATTCCAGTCGGATGCGTTATGAGCTTTCCAAAAATTACTTCGTTCAAGTCAGTCGATGATTTCGTGAACCACATTCGTGCGCTCCCGATCGAAATGCCATTTGATCCTGTCGTGAAATCGGGCGACGATTCTCCACTGGGCGGGGCTTTGATGACTCCCTGTGGCGAGGTCGGCAATCGTTTCTCGATCTTGCCGATGGAAGGCTGGGACGGAACGACTGACGGAATGCCGACGGATTTGACCATCCGCCGTTGGCAGCGTTTTGGCGAAAGCGGCGCGAAATTGATTTGGGGAGGCGAGGCGGTTGCCGTGACGCCGGAGGGGCGAGCCAATCCGAATCAGCTGATGCTGAACGAGTCCACGCAATCGGCTATTGCCTCGTTGAGAACAACGTTAATCGCTGCCCATGCCAAGAGCAGTGGCAGCGTGGACGATTTGAAGGTCGGACTGCAATTGACTCATTCAGGCAGATTCGCGCGTCCGAATAAAAAGGACCAGATCGAACCGACCATCGCTTACGCTCATCCTATCCTCGATCCAAGATTCAAGATTGCCGATTCCGCCGCCGTCACGATCAGCGACGATGGTCTGAAGCGACTGATCGAAAAGTTCGTCGAAGCCGCGCAGATGGCGGATAAGATTGGGTTTGATTTCGTCGATATCAAGCAGTGCCATGGCTATTTTGGACACGAGCTGTTGTCGGGATTTGATCGGCCGGGCGAATTCGGTGGATCTTTCGAAAATCGAACTCGTTTCATCCGCGAAGTCATCTCGGGGATTCAAGCCGAAACCAAAATTGCGATCGGAAGTCGAATTAGTATTTTTGACTTCGCACCGTTCACGAAATCCGAATCGGCCGTCGGTGTCAGTCAATCCGACGGGCCTTATCCGTTCGCGTTTGGTGGCGATGGAAGTGGCGAAGGTATCGATCTTCAAGAACCGCAAAAAGTTTTGCAGATGATGTCGGATCAGGGTGTGAAACTGATTTGCACCACCGCTGGCAGTCCCTATTATAACCCCCACATTCAGCGCCCGGCGACGGCACCGCCCTCGGACGGATACCTTCCGCCGGAGGATCCGCTGGTGGGAGTGGCTCGCCAGATTCAAGCGACGGCTGAACTGAAGAAGAGCCTGCCCGAGACTGTGTTTGTGGGGTCTGGGTATTCGTATCTGCAAGATTGGTTGCCTAATGTTGGGCAAGCCGTGATCGCTGGTGTGATGGCAGATTCGATAGGCCTTGGGAGAATGGTGCTGTCGTATCCAGATTTACCGCTGGACGTGATCGCCGGCGAGAAACTGCAGCGGAAAAAGATCTGTCGAACGTTCAGTGATTGCACGACCGCGCCGCGTAATGGAATGGTGTCAGGATGCTTTCCGCTGGACCCTTTCTACAAGGCCCGCCCCGAACGAAAGCAACTGGTCCAGATCAAAAAAGACGCCATTCCCAAGGCGAGCTAAACCGCGGGCGTCCGGACAGCATTGTTTGGAGAGTGTGCGTTGCTTCGGCGGGCAACGGCGAACGGAGCGGTAGCTCGATGGCACTCACTTTAACGACTTTTGCACCTCGACCTGACTTCGAAGCGGCTTGCTTCGGGTAGTGTTGGGCTCTTAGCCCGACCGAAACTGAAGGGCGATTCGGCTAAGAGCCAAATCTACGGTTCGTGTTCGACGCGCCACCCATCTAAAGCGAGTGCCGTTGAGCTAACGCTATGGGGGCAATCAAAATCGCAGCGACTCCGCGAAAGAGCGGGCCGCGCCGAGTGCTCTTTCGCTCAGCCAATGGATTCTATGGCGCTGCGTGCATGTTTACCGGACCATAACCGTTGCCTAGGTTGGGATTGGTTTTAATAGCACGGGTGATGAATGATTTGGCCGCGCCGACGGCTTGAACGACGTTCATGCCGTTAGCCAAATTCGCCGTGATCGCCGCCGAGGTGACGCAGCCGGTGCCGTGGGTGTTCTTTGTTTCTAACCGATCGGAGCTGAATTGGTGCAGTTCACCATCGCTGAACAGCAGATCGACGGCCTCGCCATCGAGGTGCCCGCCTTTGATCAAAACGTGCGGCGGCCCGAGCGTGGCCAGTTCCTCGGCGGCGGCTTTCATGGCTTGGATCGAATCGACTTTGGTGCCTGTCAGGGCGGTGGCTTCGTCAAGGTTGGGCGTAATTAAAAACGCGTGCGGCAACAGTTCCGACTTCAGTGTGTCGCCGGCCTCGGTCGCCATCAGCGGCATCCCGTGTTTGCTGATCATGACCGGATCGACGACCAGTGGGAATTGAAAATTGGCCGCTGCGGCGGCGACGGCGGCGATCATTTCGGCCGAACCCAGGGCTCCGGTCTTCGCGGCGGCGACGGGAAGATCGTCCAAAACTGCGTTCAATTGAGCCGTGACCAAATCGGTGGCCACCATTTCAACGGTCGACACTGACTGCGTGTTTTGTACGGTCAACAAAGTGATCACGCTGGTGCCAAAAACACCATGTTGGTGGAACGTCTTCAGATCGGCTTGGATACCAGCGCCGCCGGAGGGATCCGAGCCTGCGATCGTGAGTGTGACCGGTGGGGCATCGTTTTGTTTGGTTTGCGTCATGGAAATTGTTGTTTCATTTTGTCCGAGCAGCGGACGTTGGTTTTCTTGAGATAGGCAAAATAGTCTTCGGGCGTGTTGATGTTTTCGAATGAATTTAGTTGAGGGTCGACCGTTTTTAAATCACTGAGGTTAACGGTAGTTGAGCTGACCGATTGGGCGAGCGTTGAAACGCGCAGTTGCTGCGACGCAACGTTCCGCGCGGCGGCCTTCCAAACGCTGCAGCGGTAAACGGCCGTCATGCCGTAGACTCGTTTACCAGCGACTGGCGTGAGGGCGTCGTAGTCTCCGATCCTATTCAACAGCTCCAAAATTAGATCGCCATTGAGCTCCGGCACGTCGCAGCTGGTTACGAAGGCGCGTTGGCAATTGGGGAAATTCTGCGCCAGCGTTTTTAGTCCTTGGTGGATCCCCTCCATCGGCCCTTGATTGGCGACTGAATCTTCGGCCCAGATCACGTTCTTAAATTCGGGGCAATCCGCGTAGCGGGTTTGGGAACTTTCGCCCCGGTTATGCCCGACCGAGATCACGATTTTGTCCGTCAGCCCAACAGCGCGGCCGACGATACGGTGTAGAAACGTCGTCGCGTCGCCGATCAGCAATGCGCTTTTGTCGACGCCCATCCGAGCGCTGCCACCTCCGGACAACACGACGACCCCGCAGTCATCAGGCAGGCGGTGTTGTGGCTTGTTGGAAGGCATGGACGGGGTTGTTTGGAGTTTAGGTGTTTTGCGAAAGTGAAATTCCTACGTCGCGGTGGCTCACAGGCGTCGCCGCCGCAACATGGGGTGTGTCGGTCAAGGCAAAACCGTTAAAAAAACGGGGGTTCGCGTGACCAGAGGCGACTTTTCGAACAGCGCACTATATAAATAGGAGACGCGATCGCGTGCTGCGGTGACCTCGCCCCAAGAATCATACACAAAACTGCGTTTTCCCGATGCCACTAACCCTACGACTGAAAATCGAAAGCAGATTGCCAATCGATGTCCGCCATTTATCGGCGGCCGTCAATGATGGCTTGGGCAGCAGAGAAGTTACTCAGCTGAAGGCGTTGGTGGGCAAGCGCCCCAAATCCATCGGTGATGTCTTTGAGATATCGGGGGACCTGTCAACGGATCGTCGTTTGGAGCTGAGCGGAAAATTAGCGGGCGTCCATCGGATCGGACATGGATTGGCGACCGGCAGTATTGTTATTCAGTCAGACGCCGGCCGGCATGTGGGGACTTCGATGTCCGGCGGCCAGATTACCGTCCACGGGAACGTGGGTGACTATTTGGGTGCCCAGATGACCGGCGGAGCGGTTCGTGTGACCGGCAACGCGGGCGATTTTGTGGCGGCCGCGTTGGAGGGGGCCAAATACGGAATGAACCGTGGCGAGATCCTCATCCAAGGCAACGCCGGAGTCGCGTTGGGAAAAAGAATGCGGCGCGGTATGATTATTGTCGGCGGCGACGTTGGCGAACTGGCGGCTTGGAACATGCTGGCAGGGACGATTGTCGTGCTGGGGCGGTCTGCGGGGAAAACGGCAACGGATATAAAACGCGGCACTTTGATTTTGGCCGGTGATGCGGCCGAATCAAAATCGGATGCGGCCGGGAAACAGCCCCAACGTAAAACGCTGGGCCCGGCGTTTACTGCCGGCGGAACCAGTCAACCTCAGATCGTTCAGTTTTTGGGGACTTGGCTCAAGCGACACTACCCTCAAACGCTGTCATCGGCGGTCCAAGACAAGTTGCTTGGTCGGTCGTTTGTCAAATACAATGGCGTGGAGCTAAATCAAAATCGGGCGGAGATTTTTGTCGCCGTGTGAAACCAAGAGTCAGTCGTGCGGCCGGTGGGAACCGGCCCTACTAAAAAAAACGTTAGAAAAAAGACAGAACAGAAACCATGAGCTACTCCAATCGTCAACCGCGCCGTCGCAGTTCCCTCTCCTCGGGCTGGAAGCTCCGGCTATTGATTGCCGGCGGCATTTTGCTGTTTTCCGTTTTTACTTTCTTTATGAAAGGGCAAACGAATCCTGTTACCGGCAAAACGCAATGGGTCGACATGACGGTCAAGGAAGAGATCATGATGGGATTGCAGAGCGCCCCGCAGATGGGAACGCCGTCGCGCGATCGTGAATCCCAAGCAACCGTTCAGCAGATCGGTTACCAGTTGGTGGGAGCGCTGAATCAGGATCTTCAGCGCCGCGGGGTCACTAATCCGTTCCAATTTGATTTCACGCTGCTGGCGGATCGAAAAACGGTCAACGCGTTTGCGCTGCCTGGCGGCCAAGTCTTTGTCACCGAAGCTTTGTATCACCAGCTGACGCCGGCTCAAGTGGCGGGTGTGCTTGGGCATGAAGTGGGGCATGTGATCGAACGTCACGGGTCCGAACGAATGGCCAAAGGCGACTTGATCAACGGTTTGGTACGTGCCGCGGGTGTGGCCGGCGGTTCCAACAGCGGTTCCAGTTTGGCGTCCTACGTCGGCAATATCGTCCACATGAAATACGGCCGAAGCGATGAACTGGAATCTGATAAATGGGGCGTATTGTTGATGGTGCTGTCGGGGTACGATCCCAACGAGATGATGGCGGTGATGGACGTGTTGGAAAAAAGCGGTGGCGGAGGCAAGCCCGAGTTTCTCTCCAGCCATCCGCGGCCGGCCAATCGGCGCGAGTACATCAAAGAGATCATCGGGCAGCTTCCCCAAGAAGCGTTGCAGGGACTTCGCAGGTAGAGCCATGCGGAACCAGCCCTTTGTTGGTCCTTTTTTTTGACCAGTGCCCCTGATGAAGTGGCTGGGGAACACTCCGCTAATCGTTCAATCCTCAAGCTCGCGCGTGCAGGAAGTTTCGGTAGGACGTACGCTTACGGCTGAGAGGGGCAACGGAAAATAGCGCGGCTGAACGTCATTGAGCGGTGCACAACAGTGATGCCTTTCACCCATTCTTCAAATCGCTAAATTCAGAGCAGCATCTTGGAAAAAAAGTACGAAAACAACGAATTGTTCCGTTATCGCATAGCCGCAATTATCAACATTCGGTAAATTCCAAGAAGTTCTCCCATGAGTTATCGATGCCAATGGAAATTCCGTCGGAATCGCCAATGCAATTGTTATCCGCGGTTGGCTTACGAGCTCGAGAGAACACCGAAACGATCACGCGCGACTGAAATTTAAAGCCAGCCGACATTGGCTGCGGCGATCAAATTTTTACTGGACTGGTGAAGATTTGCTCACAACAATACGGCCCCAGATACATGAATGTTTTTAGCCGATCTTACATCGATAGCCTTTATGAAGACTATCAGCTCGAACCAGAATCCTTGCCGATAGAGTGGCAGGAGTATTTTGAGAACTTCGACCCAGCATCGGAGTCGTTGGATGTCGATGAATTACCAACGCAGCGCAATTCTTCGGCCGCGGTAGCTTCTGCGGCCGTTGCCGGTGTGACAGCAACCGCCGGCGTATCTGCCGTTGCCGGCGTCAGCCATGCCGTTGGCAGTGCCGTGGCCAGAAGTCACAGCGTCGCCGGTGACGATAATTTTACGGCCGCCGACAAAGAGCTTGGCGATGCCGAAAACGACGAAGCACTCAACACCATGACGGTCGAAGAGGTACGCAAGGTCGTGCAGTTGCAAGATCGGGTGGATCAGTTGATTCGCGGATACCGAGTGCGCGGCCACCTAGAGGCGAACATTGATCCCTTGGGAACGCCGCGTAAGGCCAACAGCGAATTGAATCTGGAATCGTACGGGCTGTCGCGCGAGGATTTCCAGATTAAGTTTTCGGCGCGGACGGTAAACGGTCAAAACTTCCGTTCGTTGGAAGAGATCTACGAAGTCATGCGGGCGACGTACTGCCGTTCGATCGGTGCTCAGTTCATGCACATCGACGACAAGGACGTCCGCAACTGGTTGCAATCGCGGATGGAGGGGACTCAGAATCGCATCCAATTGAATCGGCAAACTCAGATGCGGATCCTTACTCGTCTGACGGATGCGGTCATCTTTGAAGAATTCCTTCGCAAGAAATACATCGGAGCAAAGACGTTTTCATTGGAGGGCGCCGAAACGCTGATCCCGTTGCTGGACCTGGCGTTAGAAAAAGCCGGGCAGCATGACGTTGACGAAGTCGTCTTTGGGATGGCCCATCGAGGCCGTTTGAATGTGCTGGCCAACATCATGCACAAGCGCGAAAAGAATATCTTTTGGGGCTTTGATGATCCGGACCCCGAGACCAATCGTGGCGGCGGCGATGTGCTGTATCACATGGGCTACAGCAGCGACTGGGTGACGGCGTCCAAGAAGAAGGTTCACATTTCGCTGTGCTTCAATCCCAGCCATCTTGAATTCGTAAATCCCGTCGCGATGGGGCGCTGTCGTAGTAAACAGGATCGGGCAGGAGACAAAAAACAAAGACAAAAGATGACGATCCTGATCCACGGCGATGCGGCCTTTGCCGGCGAAGGCGTCGTGCAGGAGACGCTCAATCTCAGCCAGTTGTCAGGTTACAAGTGCGGCGGAACGTTGCATGTGATCGTCAATAATCAAGTCGGTTTCACGACCGATCCTTCTCGCGCTCGATCAACGACCTATGCCAGCGACGTCGCGAAGATGCTGCAGATTCCGATTTTTCACGTCAACGGCGAAGACCCCGAGGCGGTTGCTCAGGTGGTCAATCTGGCGATGGAGTTCCGTCGTGCGTTTCATCGTGACGTCGTGATTGACATGTATTGTTACCGCCGCCTTGGGCACAACGAAAGCGACGAACCGCGATTCACGCAACCGGTGATGTACAACGTGATCGACAAACGGCCGACGATTCGTGATGGCTATTCAAAGCGGTTGCTGAGCCTTGGTGAGATTACCGCCGCCGAAGCGGAAAAGATCGCCGATGATCGTCGGGCGAAGCTGGAAGAAGAATTCAAAGTCGCGAAGCAACCCAAAGAGTACGCGCCTGACACGCAGACATTGCAGGGACTGTGGGACGGATACTATGGCGGCATGAAGCGGCATAGTGATGACGTTGCCGACACCGGCGTGGCAAACGATGTGTTGGTCGAAGTCGCAACCAAAATCGCAACACTGCCAACAGGTTTTAATCTCAACTCAAAACTGAAACGTGTTTTAGAAAGACGACTCAAATCGGTTACCGAAACGGATAACATCGATTGGGCCACGGCGGAATTGCTGGCGATGGGCAGTTTGGCGTACGAGGGCCATCCGGTGAGGTTGTCGGGACAGGATTGCGGCCGCGGAACGTTCAGTCAGCGGCATGCGATCGTGCACGATTCAAAAACCGGACGACGTCATAAATTCCTGCAGCATATTAGCGATCGGCAGGCTCCGGTAAACATCATCAACAGCCCTTTATCCGAGGCCGCGGTGTTGGGGTTTGATTATGGTTACAGCTTGGACGCGCCCGACAGTTTGATCATGTGGGAGGCTCAGTTTGGCGACTTTTTCAACGCGGCTCAAGTCATCGTTGACCAGTTCATCTCCAGCGCCGAAGACAAATGGCGTCGGCTGAGTGGATTGGTGATGTTGTTGCCGCACGGTTTTGAAGGCGCCGGTCCCGAGCACTGTAGTGCTCGATTGGAGCGTTTCCTGACCGGAGCCGCCGAAGACAATATGCAGATCGCGATTCCCACCACGGCGGCCCAGCATTTCCATCTGTTGCGCCGGCAAGTCAAACGTAAATGGCGAAAGCCGTTGATTGTGTTTACGCCCAAAAGTTTGTTGCGTGAACCGATGGTGACATCGCCGGTCAGCGATTTCGAGCAAGGGTGTTTCCAGCGGGTTCTGCCCGATCCGGACATTCCAAGTGGCGAAGTTTCGCGGGTGCTACTGTGCAGTGGAAAAGTCGGCGTCGATTTGCTCAAGGCGCGGAAAGAGCAAAGCGACCAACCGAATTCCAATATTGCGATCGTGCGCGTGGAGCAACTTTATCCGGTTCCCAAAGCCGAAATCGCCGAAGCGTTAGCCGCTTATCCTGAAGGCACGCCCGTCTATTGGATGCAAGAAGAGCCTCGTAACATGGGTGCCTGGTACTTCATCAAGGTGCGTTGGGCCGAACTTGGCTTTGAAGAGCGTTGGCCGCTGAAGGTGATCAGTCGTCCCGAGAGCGCGAGTCCTTCGACCGGTTCCAAGAACGCTCATAAAATGGAGCAGGAAGAATTGATCCAAGAAGCGTTTGGTAGACCCGTTGAAAAGAACTAGCGTCCGATGTTCGCGGGGCGTCGTACCGCTAAATAGTTTTAGCTGTTCCAATGAGATAAATTTAACTTCAATAAAAAATTCATGTTAGAAATCAAAGTTCCAGAATTTGGCGAATCCATCCAAGAAGTTCAGGTCGGCGAATGGCTGAAAAAAGTGGGCGACTTCGTTGATAAAGATGAAGAGATGGTCGAACTCGAATCTGACAAGGCCACGCAGGCGCTATCAGCCCCCGAGGCGGGAGTCCTCCAAAAGATCGAAGTCGAAACGGGCGGTTTTGCTCAGGTCGGTGATCTTTTATGCGTGATGGCTCCCGGCGGAAAAGGCAGCGTCGCGGCTGAGCCTCAGCAGCAAACGGCTGCTGCTGGAAGCGCACCGGCGGCTCAACCGCCCGCCGCATCGGCCACGGCAACGGCTGACGTACCGGCCGCATCGTGGATCATGCCAGCCGCCGAACGCGTTTTGAACGAATACAAAATTTCCGCCGATGCGATTCGGCCGACCGGACCCGGTGGTCGTCTCCAGAAGGAAGATGTTTTGGGCTACATTGAAAAGCACGGGCTCAAACCCGGTGGTGGTGGCGTTGCCAGCGTCCCGGCTCCCGTTGCCGCGCCCGCCAACAGTGGCGTTGATGCCTTCACCGCTCCAGCGCCTGTTGCCGCCGCGCCGGCGGCGCCGACCCCGCAGCGATCGGTGCCCAGCGGTGCATCGCAACCCCAGACAGCCGCTCAAACTGCCGCTCAGACCAGCGAATGGAACGAAGCGATGGGCGGCGGACGCGAGGAAAAGGTCGTGCCGATGAGCATGATCCGCCGGACGATCGCCAAGCGATTGGTCGAGGCTCAGCAGACGGCGGCGTTGTTGACGACGTTCAACGAAATTGACATGAAACCGGTGATGGATCTGCGTGCTAAGTACAAGGATCCCTTTTTGAAAAAGCACGGCGTGAAATTGGGATTCATGTCCTTCTTCGCCAAGGCGGCGGTCGAAAGTTTGAAGCGGTTCCCGGCCGTCAATTCAGAGGTTCAAGGCAACAACGTCATTTGGAAAGAGTACTTTGATATCGGCATCGCCATCGGGGGCGGTAAAGGTTTGGTCGTCCCGGTGCTGCGAAATGTTGAGGGGATGAGCTTCGCCGATGTTGAACAGAACATCGGGAAGTTTGCCGGTTTGGCGAAGGAAAATAAAATCAAACCCGCCGATCTCAAAGGGGGAACCTTCACCATCAGCAACGGCGGTGTTTATGGTTCGCTGCTTTCAACGCCGATCGTGAATCCACCGCAAAGCGGGATCCTTGGTTTGCATTCGATTCAGCAACGTCCAATCGCGTTGGATGGGGAAGTCGTGATCCGCCCGATGATGTATGTGGCGCTGACCTACGATCACCGAATTGTTGATGGACGCGAAGCGGTCGGTTTCCTGAAGACCATCAAGGAAGTGCTGGAAGAACCGGCGCGGTTGTTCTTGGAGGTTTAATGGCGCTGGGGCTGTCGGCGATACCGCTGCAATGCCCTGCCGTGTTTGTCATTTGGTAGCGGAGCGGCGTCAACCGCGCGGTGAAGCAGCGAAACCCGAGCGCTTGCGCCCTTGGGCTAATAATTATCCCAATGATTTACGTTTATCAAACGCGGCTTAACACGCTCGAGGGCGCTCAAACGCATTCAAACGCGATGCCGCTCACATTTTGAATAAATTCACTTACCTTAGAAAAGATATCAATGTCCGAAACCAACTTTGACTTGGTCGTAATCGGAGGTGGACCTGGTGGTTACGTCGCCGCAATCCGCGCGGCTCAATTGGGGCTCAAAACGGCCATCGTTGATGAAAACCAAAAGTTCGGCGGCACCTGTTTGCGGGTGGGGTGTATCCCCAGCAAAGCGCTGCTGGAATCGAGCCATCTTTTGGTCGAGGCGCGGGACAACATGATCGAACATGGGATCTCCGCGACCAAATTGACGGTTGATTTGGGCGAGATGATGAAACGCAAGTCGGGCGTGGTCGACAAATTAACCGGTGGCATCGGGATGCTGCTCAAACGCAATAAAATCACCGCGATCGTGGGACGCGCTGAGTTGACAGCCGACAAGAAGATCAAGGTCTCCGATGGCCAGACGTTGACGGCGACGCACACGTTGATCGCGACCGGCAGTAAACCCATGCAGTTGCCGGGAATCCAGCTGGACGGTGATTTAATTGGCGACAGCACCGCAGCGCTGTCTTATCCCAACGTACCTAAGCGATTGGTCGTGATCGGCGGCGGCTACATCGGTTTGGAACTCGGTTCGGTGTGGGCTCGATTAGGCGCCGAGGTCGCGATCTTCGAAGGCACGGACACAGTGCTGGGCGGTTTAGATCAGGAAATCGGCCGGATGGCGGTGAAGACGTTTCAGAAACAAGGTTTACACTTCCGCACCAACATGTGGGTGGAGAGCGTCGAAAAATCTGGCAACGGCTGCATCGTGAAATGCAAAAACGAAGACCCAATCGAATGCGATCGAGTGCTTGTTTCTGCGGGACGCGTGCCCAATACGGGAGAAGTGGGGCTGGAAGCTGCCGGTGTTAAGCAAGACCCGCGTGGTTTTATTGTGGTCGATGAGAACTTCAAAACGTCCGTTGATGGAATTTACTCAGTCGGCGATTGCATCGGGGGGGCGATGTTGGCTCACAAGGCATCCGAAGAAGGGGTGGCTTGCGTTGAAAAGATCGTCACCGGTGCCGGCCATGTGAACTATGACACGATACCTGCGGTCGTTTACACGCACCCCGAAATTGCAGCCGTCGGCAAGACCGAACAGCAGCTAAAAGAAGCAGGCGTCGAATACCGCAAAGGCGTTTGTCCCTTCGGTGCCAATGGACGCGCCCTTGCGATGGGTGATTCGGGCGGCAAGATCAAGATCTTGGCGGATAAGCATACCGATCGAATTCTTGGCGTTCATGCGATTGGTCCTCACGCGGGTGATTTGATCTCTGAGGCTGCGGTGGCGATGAACTTCGGCGCCACCAGCGAAGACCTCTCGCGATGCTGCCATGCCCATCCGACGCTCTCGGAGATCATGCAAGAAGCCGCATTGGCCGTCGACGGCCGCGCGATCCACACGTAGAGTTTCGCGTGTTCCGGGGAGCACCCGTAGTAGACGCGGCAACGCGTCATGCGGGGCAATGGAACGTTGGGACTCGTTGACTACCGTCCTGTTGCCTCGCTGGTTGGTCCGCCGACGCAAGTCTTTTCGTAGTCGGCGTAGAGAATTCGGTTGCAGGTAAGTGTGCACAAAAACATTTTGCGGGCTGTTAAATTGTGACGGCTAAAGCCGTTCCATTTTAGGCTCTTATTATCG
>CAYOZV010000011.1:20332-42801 GCA_964408465.1 uncultured Pirellulaceae bacterium | reverse complement strand
CCGCGCGGCGGTTTCAGCTTCGGTCGACTGAAGCGTCTCTCTATTAAGGAACTGCGCGAAACATTACGTGACCGCCGAACCATCATCACGCTGGTGCTGATGCCGCTGCTGGTTTACCCAATCCTCAGCCTCGTTTTTCGCACCGTTTTAATGTCAACGCTGGAGGATTCGCTCGGCAGCAAACCGGTGGTGCTCAAGATCGTTCTGCAAAGCAATAAATCCGAACAAATCACTTCGAACTTCATCGGTGACTTGCGGCAACGTATTGGCGCGTCCCAGTGGGAATTCACCGATCAAAGCCGCATTGACCGCCCCGGCGAGGGAGCCTCCGATGGTGCTGGCACCGCTGCCGACACATCTACTGACTCCCCCGCTGACACTTCCGGTGTCCCGCCGGAGAAGCTACCGTCGGCGGAAACTCGTTTCGCTCCTTTTGTAGAACACGAGTGGCTATTTCCCGAGGAAACTGACGTGCTTCAACTGGAGGACGTCGTGCTTCATTCGAATGTGTCGCTGGGCGTTAGGCTGGAATTCCCCCAAACGCCGGATGCGGACTCATGGCGTTTGTGTGGGATCACCATCGTGCAGCCAAACACCGAACTAGGTAACAAGTCCGCCGCCTATTTGCGAAAGCAATTCGAACGCGTCAATCGGCAACAGATCGCGACACTCCTTCGCAAAAGGGGACTGCCGGACGCTCAACCGATCGACATTAACCCCGTCGTTATCGCCACCGACGCCGAAGCACCGCCAGCGACGGAGACCTTTTCACTGGCGTCTTTGATTCCGCTGATCTTGGTGTTGATGACTGTTACGGGCGCCGTCTACCCCGCGATTGATTTGACCGCCGGTGAAAGAGAACGCGGTACGCTGGAGACTTTGATGGCCGCACCGGTGCCAAGACTGAGCATTTTATTGGCCAAGTTCTTTGCGGTTTGGACGGTTGCCATTTTTACGGCGCTGTTAAATTTGATCGGGATGGCGATCACCGTTTGGACGTTTCAGTTCGAATCGTTTTTGCTGGGACCAGGCGGCTTCAGCGTCTGGGTCATCCTCAAAATTTTTGGCCTGCTGGTTTTGTTTGCGGCCTTCTTTTCAGCGGTCATGCTGGCGGTGACCAGTTTCGCGCGGTCTTTCAAAGAAGCCCAAGCGTACTTAATTCCCATCATCCTATTATCGCTGGGGCCGGGTCTGCTGGCGATGAACCCCAACCTGTCGCTCAATGGCGTATTGGCAATTGTTCCAATGGTCAATGTGCTGCTGCTAGGACGTGACGTCATCAGCCAGCAAGTCCAGCTGCTGCCGGCGGTCTTTGCGATCGTTTCTACGTTGGTTTATGCTTTGATCGCCATTCGTTTTGCGGCGGGACGGTTCGGCGCCGATAACATTCTGTATGCTAATCAGGGCAGCCTTTCCGATCTAATCGCGCGCCCGGCGGCCATTGCAAATCACTTCACGACGCCGGCGGCGGTACTGGCGTTGCTGCTTCTTTTTCCGCTGAACTTGATCGCGATCGGAGCCTTGGGGCGATTGGCCAAAGTGCTGGCCGAGGACTATGCGCTGCTGGTCATTTTGATGGCCACGTTTACGATGGTTTCCTTTTTCCTTTTGCCTTGCGTCATCGGTTGGCATCAGCGCGTTCGGTTTCGATCCGCCTTCGCAGTACGTTGGCCGAATTTTCGTTTCATCGTTGCCGCGATGATGCTGGGCCTTTCCGCATGGCCGCTGTTGGCGATTTTAGTCGATGGCTGGTACGAAGTGACAGGGTTGTTGGTCGGTGAAGACGCCGCCAAAGCGCGGCAGGAAACGTTACTGGAACTGACGCAGGGGCAAGTCGAAAAATTCCGGCTGCTGTCGCCGATCGTGGTGGCGGTTGCGTTTTCTATCGTTCCCGCCTTTTGTGAGGAGTGGTTTTTCCGCGGCATGGTGATGCAGACGTGGCTCAAGTCGAAACAGAACGCGTCGCCTTGGAAGGCCATTTTATTTTCGGCGGTTATGTTTGGTTTCTTCCACGTGCTATCCAACAGTGCGATCTCGTTGGACCGATTGTTGCCGACGACTTTGATGGGCGTGCTGCTGGGTTATGTGTGCTTTCGTTCCCGATCAATTTGGCCCGGAACGATCCTTCATGCGTTACATAATGCGTGCTTGGTTTTTCTGGGCTACTACCAACCACAACTGAGCCAACTTTCTTGGTTTCCATCCGAAGGTGAATCGGTGCCGGTGGTTTGGGCGGTGCCCGCACTGATCCTATGTACGATTGCGATCCTGTTGATCGCCAGCGGAAAGCATCCCGCATCTGATCCCGCTCAACCATCCTGAGCGGCGCGACGCCCAAGCGCCACTCCACCGTAGTTTGGGCTCTCAGCCCCAACAATTCACCCTCAGCGTGACGGGGCTAAGATCCCAATCGACAAGGAACGCTCGTTCCAATCCGCCCACACAAACAGCCCAGCCACGCATCCGGCAATTACGGAAAAAAAGCCACCCCTGCCGTCGTCACAAGTCAACTTCAACTTGCAATAAGCCGACAAAACCAGTATATTGTTAACGAATCTGCCTCCTTCCAACGTTACCGTTCTGTAACAGCTTTCTAATATCCATTAGACGCACCGTCACACCGCTGTGCCTTTTAGTTTTCTTGGAGAATTCTCTTGAGCCTGCCTCTCAGCCACGCCCGCAAATCCGGACGCAAACAAAAACGCAACGCGCGGCGCTCATACGACTATGCCCAACTCGAGCCGCGCGCCATGCTGGCGGTCGTCATCTCCGAAATCGTTGCGTCCAACACGAATTCGTTTGAAGATGGGTTTGGAGCAAAGCCCGACTGGATCGAGCTCCATAACACAGGCAGCACGGCCGTCGATCTTGATGGTTACTCACTGTCAGACGATCCGGCAGATCCCACTCGGTGGTCCTTTTACGGCGACGCCTCTATCGCACCCAACGATTACCTGGTGGTGTTTGCCTCTAACGATGATCTGGTGGACCCCGCCGGATACTACCACACCAATTTTAAACTTAGCGCCGGCGGCGACTACATCGGTCTGTATGATCCAGCGGGCAACCTATTGTCATCGCTGGGCAGCGATGGAGTCAACTATCCACCGCAGGTGTCCGACATTTCCTACGGTCTCACCGGCGGAACGTTGGTCGATGGTTCCAGTTCCAGCTACTTCCTCGAACCGACCAACAGTTCGGTCGACAACCTTTGGCGATCGGTCAACTTCGACGCTTCGGCCAACGGATTCTCCCTTTCATCGTCGGCGATCGGCTATGAAAACAACCCCACCAGCAGCACCAGCTACGTCGGCGAATTCACCCAAGCGGTGACGCCCGGTCGAACCAGTGTCTACCTGCGTTCGGAATTCGAAGTCGCCGACGCCAGCGCGGTCAGCGATCTTTTGCTGGAACTGAAGTACGACGATGGATTTATTGCCTATTTAAATGGGACGGTCATCGTCCAAGTCAATGCTCCCAATTCCATGAGTTATCTGGCCAGTGCAACAGGCCAGCACTTTGATACGCTGGCGTTGGAGTTCTCATCGTTTTCGTTGAATGACAATGTCAATCTGCTACGCGATGGAACCAACGTGTTAGCGATCCACGCCCTCAACGCAACCGGCAGCAGCGACTTCCTCATGGTGCCACGACTGACCAGCAACGTTCCCAGCGGCGTTGCGGGTTACCTTGAGACACCGACGCCCGGATTTGCAAACAGCCCAGTGATTTCGATCGGGCCTGCGATCGAAGCGGTAACTGAAAATGGCGTAGCGGTGAACCCGAACGATTCTTTGGTTATCTCCGCCCGTGTTTCAGATTTTACGTTGCCTCTGGACACCGGCAGTGTGCGTTTGCACTACCGCGCGAACTTCGGATCAGAGATCATGATCGTTGCCAACGACAACGGCGTAGGTGGCGACGCGACCGCCAACGACGGTATTTTTTCCGCAAGGGTCAGTAACGTGGGCGCCGCGGGGGAATTGCTTCGGTGGTATTTCACGGCCTCGGATACCGGCGGCAACGTATCCCGAGCCCCTAGATTCGCTGACCCGCTGAATTCGCCGGAATATTTTGGCACGGTCGTCAGCGACCCCAGTCTCACCACTGACCTTCCCGTGTTCCAGTGGTTTGTGCAAAACACCGCCGGCACGTTCACCGACGCGGGCGCCCGCGGATCACTATTTTTCAACGGCGAGTTCTACGACAACATTGATGCGAACGCTCACGGTCAATCCACCCGCGGCAGCGAATTTCCAAAAAAATCGTTTGACTTCGATTCTAACTCTGGCGAAAAATTCCTCATCAGCGACGAAATCGGACGCGCCAGTGATTTCAACCTGCTGACCAACTACGCCGACCAAACAAAAATTCGCAACACACTGGCCTATGACATTTGGCAGCGGTCGGGGCACCTGGCATCCTTAGAAGCATTTCCCGTCTACGTGCAACGCAATGGCGAATTTTATGGCCTCTATGATCTGGTAGAAGAAGGCGACGAAGAGTTCCTCGACCGCAGCGGTCTGGACACCGACGGCGCGCTTTATAAAGTCAACAACGCGCTCAACAGTTCCACTAACTTCGTCAGCAAAGACAGCCGCGAATACGACGACAACAGCGACCTTCAATTACTGGTCGACGCGGTCCAAGGACTCTCCGGCAACGCGCTCAGTCGTTGGATCTATGACAACGTTGACGTTGCCTCGTTGATTAACTACGCGGCCGTCAATTCTCTGATTGGCAACTCTGATTTTGGCCACAAAAACATGTACTGGTACATCGACACCGAAGGCACTGGATTGTGGACGGTCCTGCCGTGGGACCAGGACCTTTCCTTTGGTCACCGCTGGATTGCAAATGTTAATCCTCCTTATTTTGACAACACGCTTTACGCAACCAGCAACCTCACAGTAGGCCTGAATGATCTTTTTCGGCGTATCTACAGTGATTCAAACTTCAACGAAATGTTCAACCGACGGTTGAAGACGCTGTCTGACGAGATCTACGGTGCACCGGGAACCAACACCGCCGACAGCTTCTTTGCCACCCAAGCGACTTTTCTTGAGGAACTTACCGCGGATGAGGCGATCGAAGATCAAGTTGAGTGGGGGCTGCAATCTAATTTTGCCGCCGCTTATCCCTTCAATCCCTCTCAAGCCGTTGACCAACTGTTGAATAACTACGTCGGCGTGAGACGAAATTTCATTAACAATCGCACGGGCGTTCCCTCCTCTCAAACGGCAACTCCTCAGATCCGGTTTAACGCGACCGATTTGGTCGTGACCCCGCCGTCAGGACTTCAATCCCAAGAATACATTCGCATCGACAACCCCACCAATGCGTCGGCTGATATTTCAGGATGGAAATTAACCGGCGGGATCCGACATGAGTTCCTCGCCGGGACCATCATTCCTGCCGGCGGTCGGCTGTACGTGGTCAAGGACGTTCCCGCCTTCAAAGCCCGCACGACCGGCCCCAGCGACAATCAATCTTTGTTGATTCAAGGTGGCTACGACGGACAGATTTCCAACATGGGCGAAACGATTAACCTGCTGACCGAAACGGACCAATTGGTCGACGTGCTCAACACACCGGTCATTGCCAACACCGACAATCAGGATTTTTTACGGGTCACCGAAGTCAACTACAACCCCTCGGCGGCACAACCTGGTACCGAGTTTGTTGAATTCTTCAACCAAAATACCGCCGGCCTCACGCTGGATCTTGGCGGCGTCACGGTCTCCGACGGATTTGACACACCGTTCGTGTTTCCCGCTGGGACGACATTGGCACCCCAGCAATATCTGGTGATCGTTGAGGACGTCGTTTCGTTCACCAACACTTACACGTCGATCCCTGCCGGTCAGATCGCCGGCCAGTACGACGGCAACCTCAGCAATGGCGGCGAAACCATTCAGGTCGATGACGCTAACGGCGAAAAGATTCTTGAGTTCCGTTACAGCGACGCGTTCCCTTGGCCCGCTGCCGATGGCAATGGCCGTTCCTTGGTGATCAATGATCCCAACAGCGATGGCGATCTTCCGACCAGTTGGACGGCCGCGGCGCCGTCGCCCGGTGATGAAACGCCATCGTTTTTGCCAGGCGATGTGAACCAAGATGGCGTCGTCAATTTCCTTGACATTTCACCTTTCATTTCCCTGCTGACGACCAGCGGTTTTCTTGAAGAGGCGGATATGAACGAGGACGGCATCGTTGACTTTCTTGATATCAGTGCGTTTATTGAATCGCTGACCTTGCAGTAGTCGTCTGGTCACGCGTGAGCGCACCCGCCGCCAGATGCGACCGACACTCCGATTAACGGTTATCCCTCACGGGGGACTGACTGAACGCGATTCACGCCAACGCTCGGCGGAGAATCTTTCCACCAAAGACGACCTCATTCCCTAAAACGTCGAACCATCAACGGTAGGCGGAGGCCTGTTCGCCGATCCCAGCAGTGGCCGGTGGAAATCGGCGCTGCAAAATCGAGCCCCGCACCTGCGCTTTCCTCGCTTCTACATCTTCTTTATAATCCGACGAAGACTTTATACCCCAACCTTTTCGCCCCGGCCGAACGCATCGTGACTACGCAAACCGCGCAAACCGTTGATGCGGAGAAATGGCTGCCAAATTTTGGGCTGGCCTCCTTCCGGCCTGGTCAGCGCGCGGTCATCGATGCCATCATCAGCGGCAAAGACACCCTTTGCATCATGCCCACCGGCGGCGGTAAAAGCCTCTGTTATCAACTCCCTTCGATCGCCCGAAGCGGACTCACGATCGTGATCTCCCCGTTGATCGCACTGATGAAGGACCAGGTCGACGGGCTCAACCGCAACGGAATTCCGGCGACCTTCATCAACAGCAGCCTCGCCCCGGCCGAACAACAATCGCGCATCGGCGGCATGATCAATGGCGACTACAAATTGGTCTACATCGCGCCCGAACGCCTCCGCAGCAACAGCTTCATGCGGGCGGTCGACAAAGTCGACATCCAACTGTTGGCCGTCGATGAAGCCCACTGCATCAGCCAATGGGGGCATGACTTCCGCCCGGACTACGCGCGGCTGGGAAAATTCCGGACGATGATCGGCAACCCTCAGACGATCGCCCTGACGGCCACCGCAACAAAAATCGTCCAAGACGACATCGGCAAGATCTTGCAGTTTGAGGATCCCGCGATCTTCGTGACTGGATTCGCGCGGTCCAATCTTTTTCTCAAAGTCGAAACGCCCAACGGTAATTTCGAGAAGGATGAAAAGCTTGTCGAATTCTTAGAGACGCACCCCGGTTGCGGAATCGTCTACGCCTCGACGCGGAAAAATTGCGAACACTTGGTCGAACTGTTGGACGAAAAGATCGGTCGTTCGGTGGCCTTTTATCACGGCGGTCTGCCATCGGACCAACGTCGGAAGGTCCAAGAGAAATTCATGACCGGCGAAATTGAAATCATCGTCGCCACCAACGCTTTCGGGATGGGCATCGACAAAAGCGATTTGCGGTTCGTGGTGCACTACAATCTTCCCGGCAGTATCGAGGCATACTACCAGGAGGCCGGCAGAGCAGGGCGGGACGGAGATCCGTCGGAGTGTTTGATGTTATTCTCCTACCAAGACCGCTTCATCCAAGAGTTCTTCATCGAGAACAGCTACCCGTCGCGCGAAACGATCAAGGAGGTGTACGACTACCTGCGGTCGATCCCCAAAGATCCGATCGAAATGACGTTGCAGGAAATCAAGGACGAACTGGATTTGCAAACGGGAACCTCTGGCATCGCGACGTGTGAGAATCTGCTGGAAAAAGCCGGTGCGATTGAACGGTTGGACTCTAAACAGAATGCCGCTGCGATCCGCATCGATTCGGATCTGTCAACGTTGATCGACCTGCTCCCGCGCGAGGCTTCGGTTCAGCGTTTCGTGATGCGAGAGCTAGAAAGGATTGTCGGTAACTTCCGTGGCGAACTGGTAATGTTTCAACCGCCGCGATTGGCGAAGCGATTGGACATGAAATGGGAGGCCGTCAATCGCGCCATTCGTGAAATCGTAAAACTGGATGCAATCACTTATGTTCCGCCGTTTCGCGGCCGTGCGATCCATTTAAAAACGCGCGAAAAGGCTTTCGCGGAGCTGGACATCGACTTCGAGGAGCTTGGTCGCCGTCAAAAAGCCGAACTGCAGAAACTGCAATCGGTCATTCAGCTGTCGACAACAAAACGTTGTAGGCAACTGGAAATTCTGGAATACTTTGGCGACCCTGATCGCCGCCGATGCGGCAACTGTGATAATTGCGGCAGCACGATTAAGCTCAACGTCACCCAAGAACGTTCGCCCACCGCAGATGCTTGCCTCTACGCCGTCCAGGTCACGCTCAGCGGCATCGCTCGGACGCATGGGCGGTTGGGGAAAACAATCGTCGCTTCGATGCTCAAGGGATCCAAAGCGAAAAAAGTCAGCGGACTGGGACTGGATCGGCTCAGCACGTTCGGGTTGCTGAAATCTCTACGACAATCGGACATCGTGGGCCTGTTGGATTTTGCGATCTCGGCTGGGTTTGTCGAGCAAATTGAAACGACAAAATATCGCCCCACGATTCGCTTGTCACCGACGGGTGCGAGTTTGCTTTCGGGTGAGAGCTATGTTGATCTAAGTAAGAACCTTGAGGCTTCGTTGGTCAAAGTGCTGACGACGAAGCTGGCCGGCAAATCTCCTTTCCTTGCTCCTGCGGTTGAGGAGGTGGATGAACCGGAGAATGGGGAATCTCCACAGTCGATCGACGGCTCGGTCTCTGCCGACGTTGCGACCGAAGAACAAATAGAAGACGAGCTCGATCAGCAATTTGAACAACAACTGACCGATGACCTAGAAGAAGACGAAGGCGACCAACAGGAAGTTGAAGACGAGGAAGTTGACGTTGAGGAAGAGGAAGTTGAGGAAGGGGAAGTTGAGGAAGGGGAAGTTGAGGGCGACACCGATGAAGCTGAGGACGATGAGGAAGTGGCTCAACCGGCGTCGTTGGTGGCCACAGAGGCTCCGGAAACTGGCGCTTCGGGCTTCGTTGCGCGGGACTTGCCGGCGACCGATGAAATAAAGCCATCCTACTATTGGACGTGGCGGTTATTGAGCGAGGGCTATCGGCGGCAACATGTCCAACAAGTGCGAAGCTTAGATACCGCCACAATATTTTCTCACGCGATCAGGGCCGCCGAGGAGGGTATGGAGTCGCGCCGCGGTTGGCTGTTGAGCGAGGAAAAAATCACGATGCTCCAGCAATACATTTCCCAGCAATCTTCCGCTTCGGACAGCGGCGACCAGACGCCTCGATTGCTGGCTGGTTTGCCGGAGAACATTCACATGGAAGAACTTCTTTATTATCTCAAATCCGCTTAAGCGGCGTTGCGTTCCTATCATCGGGCAATGAATTGATTCACGTTTTTAAAACTTGGACATGTTTACGAGCCCCTGTTTGAGCGGTTAGAAAGCACAGCGGTCAAACGACTTTGCGGCAGGCGATGCGTCCGACGCAATGGCGATAGGTTTACGAATTTGCCATCTCCTGTTCACTTTGGAGCAGGCAATGCATATTATTGAGCCGTGTAGCGGTATTTTCCGGCTAACACGACATTACGCAGAATAGAAAAGTCGTTTACAATCGCGGTTTCGCCCCGATATGCGTCAAGGATTAGGCGTCGTGCGCGATACTTTACCAGACAAAAAATGAACAAAGCAAGCTCTTGCTTTGAACAATAACCTAGGGTTGGATCGAACCGGTAAACGATGGTTTGAACGAACCTTAATGAGGAACTCAATGGACGATAATCAATCCAACAATCAAGACGGTCAAGACAAAAAGGCGCGACCGCCACGGGTTTGGAATGCATGGGTAGTGCTGCTGGTAGTGACCGCAGTGATGATGGCGGCTTTCATGCTGTTCACGCCCAATCGCTCAAAGATCGAGTATTCATACTTTCTGAACATGGTCGAAGGCAAAGACCGTCACGGTGAACAAATCGCTGATCCGTCAACGGGCGAACCTCTCAAAACGAACATCGAAGAAGTCGAATTGATCGACTATACGGCTCACGGCCGATTCATCGATCCGCCTCCGCCACAACCGATGCGGGGCGAAGATGGCGAACTGATCCCCGTCAAGGAAGGCCAGGTGCTTGAGAAAGAGTTCACGGTTGAAATTCCGCGCACCCAAGATTCCGTTTTTCAATTGACCCAATTGTTAAAAGAGAAGGGTATCAGGCTGCGTGTAAATCCACAAAACGATTGGCTGGGCACTTACGCATCGTTGCTGATGTTCCTGCTGATGGCGGGCCTGTTGTTCATGATCTTTTTCGCTCGCCGGTCCAACAATCCGATGATGGGCGGGGGTGGATTCCTATCCAGTTTCGCCAAGAGCCCAGCCAAGAAGTACGAAGCGGCTGACAGACCGGTAACGTTTAAGGACGTTGCGGGTCTGGAAAGTGTCAAAGCGGACCTGATGGAGATCGTCGAATACCTCCAAGACCCCACAAAATTCCAGCGGCTGGGCGGACGCGTGCCCAAAGGCGTTCTGCTCAATGGCCCTCCGGGAACGGGTAAAACTTTGCTGGCCCGCGCTGTGGCCGGCGAAGCCAACGTCCCTTACTTCAGCGTCAACGGCAGCGAATTCATTCAAATGTTTGTCGGCGTGGGTGCCAGCCGAGTCCGTGATCTTTTCGCGACCGCCAAGGCGGAATCACCGGCCATCATCTTCATCGACGAAATTGACGCCGTCGGTCGCCAACGCGGCGCCGGCTTAGGCGGTGGTCATGATGAACGAGAACAAACGCTGAACCAGATCCTGGGCGAGATGGACGGCTTTGATAAAACTGATTCTGTGATCATCTTGGCCGCGACCAATCGGCCCGACATTCTGGATCCGGCGTTGCTGCGTCCCGGCCGCTTTGATCGCCACGTCGTCGTTCCGCGGCCCACCAAGAAAAGCCGGCATGAGATCTTCAAGGTTCATGTCCGAGAGGTTCCACTGGGTCCCGATGTTGACTTAGGGATAATGGCTCAGGCAACCGCCGGAATGACCGGTGCCGACATCCAGAACCTGGTAAACGAAGCTGCGTTGTGGGCGGGTCGACACAACAAGACGCAGGTTGAAATGTCCGATTTCTATTTTGCTCACGATAAAGTCCTTATGGGCGCCGCTCGCGAGGAAGTGCTGACTCACGAAGAAAAAGAACGTACGGCCTACCACGAATCAGGGCATACACTGGCCGCCTGGTATCAAGAATTATCACCGCCGGTTCACAAGGTCACGATTATTCCGCGCGGCCGAGCGTTGGGTGTGACTCAAATCGTTCCCGACGAAGATCGCGTTAGCATGTCGCGCCAAGAACTCAACGAGCACTTGGTCATGCTGATGGCCGGTCGTGCCGCCGAATGGATCATCTATAAAGAAATGACCGTCGGCGCCGAAAACGATCTCGAACGAGCCACCTCGATGGCGCGGCGAATGGTGACACATTGGGGGATGAGCCCAAAGCTGGGACCCGTTAGCTATAAAATGAGCGACGAAGATCCGTTTCTCGGTCGTGAGATGCAAAAAGGCCGACAGTTCAGCGAACACACGATGGAAGTCATCGACGAAGAGGTCCACAAGATCCTGAACAAGGCCGCCAGCGACGCCAACGCATTGCTGGTCGAACATCGCGCTGAACTGGAAACGCTGACCAAGGGGCTGTTAGAAAGCGAAGAACTTGACCGCAAGGAGATCGCGGACTTGATCGGTCCCTCGGTGTTCCAACAGCGCAAAGAGGCCAAAGCCAAACGCATCGTTAAACACGACGATCAAGAAGCGGCCACCAACGGGCAAGCCGAGTCGTCCAAAGGTGACGCCTCAGTCGAGCAATCCGATAACGTCAGCGAAGCCAACGCCGAGTAAACTTTGAATGACCTGCGATGTAACTTTCGGCGGCTTGCCACTGCGGTGATTTCCGCGGCAATTGTGGCGTGTGCCATCGTCGAAAGTGCAGTGGCGCAGTCGACTTCGGTAACTTCTGCAAACACAAAGAAAAAATCCGATGGTGTTGTCACCTTAAAAATTGTTCGCGATGGCAAAACGTTCTACGGGAAACCGCTGGCCACCGATGGAAAAAACTTGGCCGTGGTAAGGTGGGACGGACGGCTGGAGTCGTTTCCGGCCAACGACAAAGCTGCCAAAGTCTCCCTTTATTCAAAGGGTTTCCAGCCTTACAGCACGGCAGAACTGAAGACGCGTTTGCAGAAACATTTCGGCAAACGCTACGCCATTTCGACCACGGACCACTTCGTCGTCATTCATCCCAACAATGGCGGCAACGGCCAAAAGTATTGGGCCAGGCCGTTCGAGCAATACTACATTCGTTTGCGGAACTACTTCAATGCTCACGGTTTCAAAACGTCTGCTCCCGAATTCCCCATGATCGCGATCGTGCTTCGCAGTCGCAGCGAATTTGATCGGCGTTTAGACGCCGAAGCGGACTATAACAAAAACGTGGTAGGCTATTACTCGCGCGTCTCTAACCGTATCACGACTTACGATCCCACCCGCGCTTCACTGAAGGTCCAACGAGAAAATCCCGAACACAATTGGTTGTACTCATCCTCCACGATCGTCCACGAAACGGCCCATCAGGTCGCATTTAATTGCGGCATCCACAATCGGTTCAGCGCCGTACCTAAATGGACATCCGAAGGCTTGGCGATGCTTTGCGAGACGCCCGGCGTTTACAACTATAAAAAGCAGCCTGATATCAAATCTCGCATCAACCGCGTTCGGCTTACGGCGCTTCGCAAACTGATTGAAAGTGGTCAATCGAAAGGGAAGCTATTGGAATTAATCCAAAGCGATCGCATGTTCGAAACGGATACCGATATGGCGTACGCGATCTCTTGGGGAATCAGCTTTTACCTGAACGAGAACCGCCAAAAAGATTACATGAGCTATTTGAAACGTGACGCCAAACGTGGCAGCTTTCGGAAGCACAACAATCTAGACCGCGTCGGATTTTTTGTCGACCATTTCGGAAAAGACATCGCCGCACTAGAAAGCCAGATGAACATTTTCATTAGCGCGATGAAGTAAGCCGTCCCTGGTTGGGACACGCCGTGCCACGCCTGGCAGGCTCATTTGCGGCTTCGGCGCCATCGGCAGATTCGGCGGTAACGACGCTTCAGGCCCACGTCTTATTCACCGCCGGCATATTCAACACCAATATATTTGGCGATCAAATTCATGGCTTCGATTTCTTGTTCCCCAGCCGTTTTGTCGACGATCGTCTGCAACCTCAGCATGGATTCCTGAATTTCAGCGCGCGGCAGGAAATCTACGCGCGTGGCCAGAATCGCTGCCTCGATCACCGCGTGTTTGGCGCGGTTGAATCCCCAGAAGTCTCGCAACCGCCCACTGCCGGACGTCTCGCAATTCAAACACATTCGAGCGCCCGTTGGGTCGATGAACTTGACGCGAAATTCGTAGTAGCGACAGGCATCCAACAGGATCTTCCCTTGGACGGTTTGGGCATCTTTGGTTGGTGAAGTCAACGGTTTTTCACCGATGGCCGCCCGTGCGAACATCAACGCATTGTCGGTCACATGCATAACGCCTGACTTGGTGCGCTTCAGGTTGACAAAGGTGGTTGAAGTATCAAACGGCCGCAGCACAAATTGGTTGAGATCCGCGGTCACCGTTGGCCCCATGGGCGCAATATTCACCGATCCATCTTCGTTAATCGTCGTCACGATTGATTCAAGAATCATAGGGGCGCTCCTTGGGCCACATCCACGCCGCACATTCGCAGAAAATTAGCCAACAGTTGGTATCCGCTTTCGGTCAAAATCGACTCCGGATGGAACTGCACGCCGACAACGATCTCCGACCGATGTTCAACCGCCATAATTGTCCCGCTGGCGTCGGTTGCGGTTGCGTTAAGGCAATCAGGCAACGCGAACTTATCAGCGATTAAGGAATGATACCGCCCAACTTGAAAGGGACTTTTAATATCGGTAAATAGTTTCGTTTGGGTATGCTTCACGCTGCTGCTACGACCGTGCATGGGGCCGCCCGAACAAACGACATCGCCACCGAGCGCTTGGACAATCGCCTGATGCCCCAAGCACACGCCAAGTATCGGAAACTGGCCGGTCAACTCAGCAACCACCTCCAACGAAACCCCCGCTTTATCTGGTGCGCAGGGACCAGGAGAAATCACGATCGCGTCCGGTGAAAGCTGGCGAATTTGCTCAACCGAAATTTCGTCGTTGCGATAGACAGACGTCGTCTGCCCTAATTGCCGGAAATACCGAGCCAGGTTGTGTACGAAGCTGTCGTAGTTGTCGATCACAAGAATCATAAATACTCAAACTCTTAAACTCATAAACTGCAGATGAGAAATTTTCTACTGTTGCGTTTGCTGTTGCTGGTCACGCTGGTCGCCTGGGTCGCCTGGGTCATGCTCAGGAGGAAGCAATCTCTCCCCGGCCGCGACGGCGCGTAGCATTCCAGCAGCCTTGGCCCATGTTTCGTCGTATTCCTGCTTTGGGTCAGACTGGCTGACGATGCCGCCTCCAACGGGAATCTGCCACCAACCGCGCTGAGCCGTGATGGTTCGAATGAGAATGTTCAAATCAGCGTTTCCATCAAACCCCAAGTATCCCAGCGAACCACAATAGGCACCGCGTGCTTCGGGTTCCAATTCCGCGATGATCTCCATCGCCCGTACCTTAGGAGCGCCCGTGATCGAACCGCCGGGAAAAATGGCCGCCAACAGATCAGTCAAATCGCATTCGGGTCTCAATTGTCCCTCCACCGAGGACACCAAATGCATCACGCTGGCGTACTCTTCCATCTGGCACAACTGCGGCACCGTCACAGAGTCATCTGTGCAAACGCGCGAAAAATCATTTCTCATAAGATCAACGATCATCGTATTTTCGGCGATGTCTTTTTCACTGCTGGAAAGTTTTTCACGAGCCCAAATGTCGACCATCGGTCTGCCGGTTCGTGGACGCGTTCCCTTAATCGGACGCGTTTCAACATGGCCCTGATTGACGGCGACCAAACGTTCGGGCGAAGAGCTGATGATCTGCGTGCGTTCAAAACCGTTGACTTCGAAGTCAAAGAATCCGCTGAAGGGGGCTGGGTTGGCGTCTTTCAATCGTAAGTAAAGCTCCATCGCATCGCAGTTGGCAACGATTCGGAGTTGCTGGGCCAAGTTAATTTGAAAGACGTCGCCGGCGTAGATGTAGTCTACACATTTCTGCACCGATTGTTTGAATCGACTCGCGCTGAAATTACTGGTTAGTCCCGTCGGTCCCGCGACGGCGTACTGAAACGAGGAACGCTCCAATGATTCCGGCTGGGCGGGGATCGCCGGCGGCACCGTAGGTACGCTGTTGGATAAAGCATCTAGAAAGAATTTAATTCTCTCTTGAGCACGGAGGGCTCGTTTCTCTGCAACGATTTCTGGAAACCCCTGCGAGACAATCCAGGCCTCATTGGTCTGATGATCCCAAGAGATCACCGTATCGTAGGCTCCCATCACGATGTCTGGGACAGCAAACGTATTAAATTCTGCCGGCGGAACGGCCTCTAAAGCGCGATTCAAATCGTAGCTCAACAGCCCCGCAACGCCGCCTTGCATGGGCGGAAGATCGGGCGCCGTTTCCGCCTGGCACTGCTTCAACAGGCCACGAATTTTCTCAAAAGGATCGCCCAACGGCTGATCGGCGACCAACCAATCAAAGGGATCCGCCATCAAAAACGAGTATCGACCCAGCGGATGTCCCTTAGCGGTTTGGATCTGCCGCGCGCTATCAAGCAACAAAACTCCCGGCAGGTGCCCAACCGCTTTGAGCGCGTCGTTCACCGCGGGTACTGGATCAAGTTTGTGGACAACAGGTTGCATTGTTAATTGATTTTACGATTTCGTGGGCGGGCTTCCAGCCATATTAGCTCGTTCCATGGCTCTGCCATGGAACGCACTAACGTAAAGGCTCCGCCTTTCGTACGAAGGCGGAGCCTTCAAGGTAGTACGTTACGAGGCAGAGCCTCGTAACGAGGATTGGCGAGGGTTGGTTTAGTATTTTCGCTTTCGCAAACGATGGCGATCTTTTTCCTCGACCGTCAGATGGCCCCAACGTAAGGCTTCGTCTTGTGTGTATTGTTTCCCCAATTGCAACGCAATCATCGCCTTGCACATCTCGTAACCCAGATAAAACGCGTGCGAAGGATCCAAGTTCTTGGGCTGTGTGTCGGCCAGCTGATCGAACAACTCAAAGGGATCTTCCCCGCGAAAATGAAGCTGACTTCCCAATAAATGTATCTGATCCAGCTCCGCCAATATACGGTAGTTATTGTCTTTGATGTTCGACGCCAAGTTTTCGATCTGCGACAAATCGGTCTTTAATAATTGGGGATCGCGCAAACTCACAAGTTCGTCAGAGACTCTCTTGGGCGGAACTTTTTCATTGATCGCATAGTGAGCGATCCGCCGAGCGGCGTCGATCTCTTTGACGCTCGACCGCGCCCAATTAATGACTTGGGTTGTCAGCACGCTTCGAATGCCAAGTTCCTGACAGATCGCAATCAGCAACATATTCACTCCGGCCGAATCCACATCGGTTAACTCCGTCAAATTCCCAACGCCCATCATCATTTCGACGTCGGGCCACATCGTGCGAGCGTCCATATAACGTTTGAGGCTATTGGCGAATCCTAGACCAATCGGTTCGAGGATTGGATCGATGCGAAAAGGCACATTACGATCGGACAACCACTGGATCGTCGGTTCCAACGAACGGAAATTTTGAATGTCGTCTGGGATCGCCACCACCTCAATGCCCCAATCGGCCGCCTGTTCCCGGTTGGTCGCGTTGACCGACAAAACCAGTTCGGCCCCATTGCTGGCGGCGGCCGCAATTTCGACAGGATTAAGGCTGTCCACTGATACGCGGTGACCAGCGTCCTTGAGGGCTTTGACGCAATCGCCGACGCCGTTCCAAGTCGAATTTGGCAGGCAACCCACATCAATCAGCGTCGCCCCATCGGATTTCATGGCTTGGGCCATCGCCAAAATCTGCGGGGTTGTTAAACGAGGCGCATGATTGATCTCGGCGATAATTTCGATGTCCCAGTCGCCGAAACTATCTTTGATTGCGGACTGGCCAAAGAACTGTGGCAACTGCCGCAGGTCCTTGGGGCCAATTTCGATCGGCACGTTCGCAACTTTTTTAATCGCCGCCAAATCCCCACCGCAATATCCTGGCAAAACGATTCGATTCGTGTTGGGCGGGACCGAGATTCGTCGCGCGATCCAATCGGGCGTCATCAAGGCAGCCACCGTGATCGGCAACACGTCGACGGTGAATTCGAATCCGCTCTTTTCAGCGATCTGCCCGAGGATATTTCGCAGCGCAGGTTCGGCCAGTCGACCGGTGACGAAGTGAATAGATTCGGTGGGCATTGATGGGCAAATTCGGTGAACGGTTAGACTAAATATTTTGTCAGCATGTATTATAATCGGTCATCGGAACATTAACTATTCGCCTCGCGGTCGCTGAAAGCCTCCGCCACGTCGCGCACGAGAAGAAAATCAATGAAAGCTCTGCGTTACGCCAAACGGTTAATCGCGTTTAACTCGACCAGCCACCTCTCCAACGCGCAGATATCGAAGTATCTCGAAATGAAGCTGACCAAACATGGCTTTGTCGTTGAGAAGACGGGATACGTAGATAGTAAGGGAGTTCGCAAGGTCAATATCGTCGCCAAAAAAGGCGGCGGCTACGGCGGGCTGGCTTGGTTCGGCCACAGCGACGTTGTGCCGGCCAAACGCTGGTTTTCAAAAAAGTTCGGCCCCTTCGAACCGGCGGTCGCGCGTGACCGACTGTACGGGCGCGGCAGCTGCGACATGAAAGGGCCGATCGCCTGCATGTTAGAAGCGTCTCAAAATTTCTCCTGGGAAGACTTCGACAGGCCTTTGTATATCGTGATCACTGCCGACGAAGAAGTCGGTTTCGACGGCGCACGCGTCGTCGCGTCCGACAGTAAGTTCTATCGTGAGATGGTGCAGCACCAGACCCACGCCATCATCGGCGAACCAACCATGCTAGAGGTCGTTCATGCTCATAAAGGTTGCTACGAATTTTCGGCCACCGCGTCCGGCGTGGCGGCCCACAGCAGTTCGCGCGACGGTGTCAACGCCAACATGAAACTCATCCCCTTCCTCAGCGGTTTAAAAGAGATTTGCGAACGCACCGAGACCGATGCGTCACTGCAAAACGACAAATTCGATCCGCCGACGCTCAGTTTCAACATCTCGATCGAGGGCGATAAGACGGCGCTCAACGTGACGTCCTCTAAAGCCGCCTGCCATGTCAATTTCCGCCCGATGCCGGACGTCGACCATGGGCCGCTGATCGAGCAAGTGAAACAACTGGCCGAAGCATCCGATCTAAAGCTTAATCTGCATCCGTACGGCGATCCATTTTGGGTCGGACCCGATTCGGAATTCGTGACCGCAGCACTGAAACTGCTACATAAGAAGAAGGCGCTAACGGTTGCCTACGGCACCGATGGCGGCGTGTTGACGGAGCTTGAGAACAAGATTGTTTGCGGCCCCGGCAACATCGCTCAAGCACACACAAAAAATGAATGGATCAGTTTGGAGCAATTGCATTTGGGGTCCGAAGTGTACACGAAGATGATCCAACATTGGTGCTGCGACTAAACCGACCGATTTCTGCCACCGGCCGCCAAGGCTAAAACGAAACTTATGACTGATTCAAACTTTCAATTCGACAATGCGACCCAAGACGACCTGGCCGACGTTCAAACGTTTTTGCAGCCGTTCATGGATGACCAACATCTTCTGCCAAGGACATCGTTGGAGCTGCAATTGTTGCTCAAGCACGGTTTTATATGCCGGCGATCGGGAAAGATTGTTGGATTCGCGGCGTTTGAAATGTATTCCAAAAAGCTTGGCGAAATCCAATGCTTGGCCGTCGACGCCGATGTTCGGCGGCAGGGGATTGGCGGGGAGTTGGTTAAAATGTGCGTTCAGAGAGCCCGCGAACAAAAAGTGAAAGAAGTTCTGGCTATCTCGGCATCGGAGGAGATGTTTCGATCGTGCGGTTTTGATTATTCATTGCCCAATCAGAAACGCGCGTTCTTCATTGAACCTGGTGAGTAACCGCCGGAATCAAGTTCAGCGTACGCCAAACACCAGCACGTATCCCAACGCGAAAATTGCTGCATCGACGATCATGTGACTCAGCCAGGGATAGGCTAATTTCCCGCTGCGATGATACAGCAGCGCCCAAACGACTCCGCCGATCGCGACCGTTGCGGAAATCAAATACGCCAGCGGCGAATCCCAGCCCAAAAACGTCGCCATCAAAATCACATGATGAGCCATAAATCCGAGGCTGGAGATAATGACGGCGATCCAAAATGGCACGTGCTGCAGCAATCGCTTGAACACGAACCACCGCCAATAATATTCTTCCATGAAGCTGTGCACCAGCGCGTAGAACAGCCCTAAGAAAATAAACTTCATCGGTGTATCCAACGACATCCCAGAAACTTTGTCGTTGACTTGGGCGACCAGCGCGTCGGCAAGCCCCATCGGCGTCACGATAAAGTAGAACCCCACAAAGACGCTCGCCGCGTCGAACGCTCCAAACCCAATCGCCCACATTGTCGATTGAGAAGGTTTTAAATTCGCGGAGTTTTCGGCAGCGTCACCGTTTTGAAATTCTCCGTTGGCCCAAGGCAAAAGGCTGTTTAATTTCTCTTGGCAAAACAACCACACCCAAACAACAGGCAACGCGAACTGAATCGTTTTCCCGATCCCGTAAGCCGATTGTTGAACGGTGGCCGAACTGTCTTTGAGCGAAACGAAGTAGATCCAAGTCACGATTGTGGGCAGCACGATCGCGATGGTTAAAACGAGGCGCTCAAACTTTTTTAATGGCATTGCTCTTCCAAACAAAATTCGTGGCAGCGCTGAATCGCTTCGATCAAACGGTGAACATGATCGTCATCGGACAACAGAATCGGATGATGCAGCAACATTGTATTCTCCGCCGCCGCGACCGCATTGGCCAGCGCTCCCGCCTGGCGACAGCGACGCACCGAGCGTTTGGCGAAACCACGAAAACCGATGTTCATCGCGATGCCTTCGGCCTGAATCGCAGATAAAAACTTCGCGCGATCAAAGGGACTGTCAGGCCGAATCAGTATTGGCAATTTGTAGTAGGCACCCACATTATCACCGGTCGTTGGAATCGAAAGGGACCCAAGCCACTCCAACTGATTCACGGCATGGGCAATTTTTTCAGCGGATTGGTGGCGCTGAAGGTTGCGGTCGTGCAACAACTCCAATTGCGGCAACAGCAACGCGGCCTGAATCTGAGAAAGCGGGAACGCATCATTTCCGCGATTGGCGAAAATTTTCGCGCGTTGGATCGTTGCTTGATCGTCGCTGAGGATGGCTCCACCACGGCCGGCTGAAAGCAGTTTGCTGCCGCCGAAACTCAAGGTCGCAACATCCCCCGTCGTCCCCAGCGTCCGTTCACCGTGCTGACCGCCGGGCGACTGGCAAACGTCTTCGACAATTTTTACACCGCGCGGGTGAGCAATCTTTGAGATCGTTTCGACGTCTGCGGTCTGGCCATGAAGATGAGACACAATAATTGCGGTCGTTTTATTTGAGACCGCCGCGTTAACTTGCCGCGGGTCCATTACCCAGCCATTTTCAACAACGTCGACCAACACGGGTGTCGCACCGACCGCTTCGATCGAGCGGAAGTTGCCTGGGAAGTCGTACGCCGAAAGAACGACTTCGTCGCCAGGTTTTACTCCAACGCCGCGCAGGCCCAGTTCAACGCCGATCGTTCCACTGCTACATAGCAGGCTGTGGTTGAGTCTAAATTCAGTCTGTAATCGCTGATGCAATCGCGCCGTTAAGTCACCCTCGTAAACGCCCCACTGGCCCGACTGAAGCGCACCATCGACCGATTTGCGTATCCCATCGTCGGCAATAGGCCACGCTGGCGGACCGGCTGGGAAGGTCGGCTTTCCGCCTTGGATCGCTAGGGGGGAATGGCTCAAACGCTTTGACTTTCAATACTGCTGACGTGTTATAATTTGAAACCAACCTGGTCCGAAATACGTTTCCATCTTTGCACCTGAACAAAACGATGGCTACGTTCACTTCGTTCGCGCCAGCGCGGGGTTGCATTGGCAGCGAAGTTATCGTTGGCGGGTGTATTCGGGTTACTTTGCTCGGGTTACGGCGTTCGGGTTTAGTTTCCAAACATTATTTTTGAATCGCTGGTAACTGTTAAGGTTATCGTCTGTTGTCATCTTTCGCCAAGTATCAAGTACAGTGTTTTCATGAAAACAATTCGTTTTTTAATGGTCGGTGGTTTTCTCGGAGCAGGTAAAACGACCGCAATCGCGCGTTTGGCCGCATCTTACACCAGCGCTGGAAAAACGGTCGCGCTGGTCACCAACGATCAAGCGTACGATCTTGTCGACACGCACACCTTACGGTCGCAAGGCTACGAAGTTGGCGAGGTACCTGGCGCCTGCTTCTGTTGTAATTTTGACGATCTGATTGAAACCATCTCCGGTCTTTCAGAATCCAGCGTCCCCGACATTGTGATCGCCGAACCGGTGGGTAGCTGTACGGATCTGGTCGCGACGGTGATCGAACCGATGAAAGATCTGTTTGGTGACCGATTCGAATTGGGGCCACTGGTCGTTCTGCTCAAACCGGAACACGGAAAGAAAATCCTCGGCGCCGCGGGACGTCGCGGCTTCTCTCCAAAAGCCGAATACATTTTTCTCAAACAATTAGAAGAAGCAGACGCGATCGTCATCAACAAGGTCGACAAACTCACGCCCGCCGAGCAGTCGGCGTTAATGAAACGGGTCAACGAAAAGTTTCCCGAGATCCCAGCGGTCTACGCCAGCGGTCGCGACGGCACGAACATGGAACAAGTGATCGAACTTTTTGAACAACCGCCGCGCCGGCGATCGGCCATGATGGTCGTGGACTATGACACGTACGCCGTCGGTGAGGCAGAATTGGGATGGTTTAACTGTAAGATAGACGCGAAAGCTGCCGAGAAATTTTCGTTGGATGACCTAGCGCTTAATTTGGTCGAGAACATTGGTTCGAAGATCGGCGGACTGGGTTGCGAAGTTGCCCACCTCAAGGTCATCGCTCAGACGATGCAGAGTAACGCCGTGGCCAACTTAGTCAGTTCTGGCGGAAATGCGGAGCTGAGTCTGGCGAGTGAAGTTTCTGTTACCGAAGCCGAATTGGTGGTCAATGCGCGGGTGGCGGCCAGTCCCGAACAGTTAGAGGCGACCGTTGAGGACGTCGCTCAATCGCTGGGGCGGATCTTGGGAGTGGCCTTAGTGTTGAGCAATGTTCAGTGCTTTCGCCC
>CAYOZV010000011.1:11859-20232 GCA_964408465.1 uncultured Pirellulaceae bacterium | reverse complement strand
TCGTAAAGCAAACGCCTCGTACATCTGACAATCGCGCGGCCGGTTTGCCATTAAACGCCGAAACTTCGTCAGCCCACGCAATCGAGGCGCAAAAATCCGTGCTTCGGTTCTGGTGGCCGGAGAGGAGAAGCGGGAATCGTCGCTTCGCCCGCCACGTCTTTCGCTCTGTCTTTCGCCCTGTCTGCCCAGGCTGCCGTCGCCTCCTGTTTTGACTGCTGCTATTGACGCAGATTTGCGAATTTTGGTATTCACCATGGTCCTGTTTATCTGCCGGTACGTAACGACAGGCAGGACGAGGCACGGCAATTCCGCCTTCCGCATCCCGCTGTTGGCGCAGCGCTTGGACTTGCCCTCATTGTAGTCATTTCGCGGTAAGAATTCCTTCATGTTCGCCATCGGCCGGCCATCAAAAAGATCACTTCGCAGAACCTTAGGTTCTGTCGTTGGGGTTACGTGCCTGCTGATAATTGTGAGCTGCGGATGCCGCATCAACGACGTCCACTCCGCCCGCAAAGCCGCTGAGATTTTTAGTTACGGCGCTCCATCGATGGTACAAGTGCGGCCCGTCAAACGCAGAAGCGATCGTTTGATTTTCGCCAATCCCGTCAGCAAGTACTTTTCTGGGCCCGCACTCCCTTCGGAACGGACTCAGCAACTACTGCGTAGCTACAACCTCCTGGAGCGGCTGCAATCGCGGCCCGGCGACGTCATCGCATGGCTGCAGGAGTTGGTCACTCGCGCACCACGGATGGACGAAGTTCACGCACTGGCCGAAGTATCAAAACTACAGGCTGACTGGCATCAGCAAAACGGGAACTACCGCCAAGCCAACAAACTGTACGCCGGCGCGGTGCTGCACTCTCACAAGTTCCTCTTTGACAACGAACTCAACCTAAAACGTAACGCCTACGATCCGCAGTTCCGCCGCATTTGTGACATCTACAACGGGTCTCTCGAATCAATCATGCGTGAACTTTGTAAAAGCGGTCAGCTGAAAAACGGCGCTTCGATCATGATTGGCGATGAAGATCTGGGGATGTTGGCGAAAGTGCATTTTGAAGGCCGCTGGGAAAGTCAATCCTTCGAACGATTTGAGTTAGTCAGCGATTACAAAACGGAGGGACTGGCAAACCAATACCGCACCTACGGGCTGGGCGTGCCCCTAATTGCCGTGATGCAAAAACAACCAACCGCCAATCCGGCTCAGAAATACTATCCGCCCTCGCTGACGCTGCCGATGACCGCCTTTTGCGAGATTCAACCGCAAGCGAATTTTGTCAACGCCGCGGGCAATGTGCAACACACGGCCGTGATCCGCATGTTTGATCCTCTGGAACAAAAAACGATTCGGCATCTCAATCGCACGATCCCCTTGGAAAGCGACATCACAACGCCGCTGGCCTATCACCTAGAGGACCCGCTGCTGAACCAAAGTGTGTTGGCGACGGCGACTTTGCTCAATGCGAAATTGGCCGACAAGATCCATGGCATGTACATGCTGGAACCTTTTGACCCCAACAAAATCCCTGTCGTGATGGTGCATGGATTGTGGTCCAGTCCGGTGACATGGACGCAAATGTTTAATGACCTGCGGGCAGTTGCCGAAATCCAAAATAACTACCAGTTTTGGTTTTACTCTTACGCCTCGGGAAAACCGTTCATGATCTCTGCGGAACAAATGAGGGAAGATTTAGCCAACATTCGACGTGATTTCGACCCCAACGGAACCTCGCAGGCGCTCAACCAAATGGTCTTGGTCGGACACAGCATGGGAGGTTTATTGTCTCGCATGCAGGCCATCGACAGTGGCAATGAATTTTGGAATTTGGTAGGGCAGGGCAACATTGAAGACCTGCGCGGCAATCAAGAAGCCATCGGTCGGCTGCGCAAGACGCTGTTTTTCGATGCCAACCCGGCGATCAAACGAATCGTCACCATCGCAACGCCTCATCACGGTAGCGAATTTGCCAGCACGACGGCGCGGTGGCTGAGTCAGAAGTTTATTTCACTACCGGAATTCGCCACCGACGAAGTTTTGAAACTGGCCAAGGAGAACCCTGATGTTTTGGTGCGGCCTCAAATTCTCACCGGGACAAGCATCGACTCACTGGCGCCCACGGCTCCGTCGTTCGTGGCGCTCGAACGCATTACGCCTCAACCCAACACACGATTTAACACCATCACAGGAAAACTGCAAAACAAACGGTACTTTCCCTTTGGTAACGATTCTGAAGAAACCGGTGGAGATGGTGTCGTTTCGTGCAAAAGTGCTCAGTGCAGATTCGCTGAATCCAATGTCTTCGTTCCTGAGGAGCATTCCAGCATCCACTTCCACCCCCAGTGCATCTTGGAAGTGCGACGAATTCTGTTGTCTCACCTAGTGCAACAGCAACGCATCAAGGAAGTCTTGCTGCCCGTTTCGCCGGTCAGCTTCGAAGAGCCGATTGCTCCTTAAGCAACTCAACCGGCGGTCAAGTGTGAGTCTTTGGTGAGTCTCTGGTGAGTTGACTCACAGAAGGCTGTATCTTTTATTTTGACCGTTCAGCTCCGGTATCGTTCAATGGTATCAGGTTGGGCCTCAGTCCAAGGCGCGTTTTTTCCCGCCTTCAAGAACGAAGTGCCCTTCAAGAAAGTCCATTCTTAACGGTATAAATAGGTTCAGTGAAACCAAGAACGTGAATCGAAAGCTTGAGATCCAATGATATACATTTTTGTCGTCGTCGCAGCGATTTGTGTCGCTTATGCCAACGGAGCCAATGATAACTTCAAAGGAGTGGCGACGCTTTTCGGGAGTGGCACGACGAACTACCGGCGTGCGTTGGCATGGGCCACCGGAGCGACGTTGCTTGGATCGGCGGCTGCATTTCTATTGGCCGGCAATTTGATCAAAAGCTTTGGAGGCAAAGGGCTGATCGACGATGCCGTGGCCAGCCAGCCTGCGTTCGCCGCGGCGGTCGCCTTGGGCGCCGGCCTGACGGTGTTGATCGCGACTCGAATCGGCATGCCAATTTCGACAACCCACGGCTTGATCGGAGCCCTTATCGGGACGGGATTGACCGCCGGTTCGGCATTGAACATCGGGAACTTAGGCACGAAGTTTGTGATCCCGCTGCTGCTGAGCCCGATTTTGGCTATTGTGCTGACCGCGATCATCTATCCGATCATGCGTTTTTGCAGAAAACAGCTTGGCGTCACGCGAGACATCTGCCTGTGCGCCGGTAAAGAAACGATAGAAACGGTTTCCGCCGATTGCCAGACGATCGCGCTTCAACGCGCCGCGGACCTGTCGGCCTCCATGGGGACATTGGTGACATGTGAGAGTCGGTACCAAGGGAACGTGCTTGGCATCTCAGCAGGCGGGACGCTGGACAAGTGTCATTTTCTTTCCGCGGGTATCGTCAGTTTCGCCAGAGGGCTCAACGACACTCCCAAAATTGCGGCCTTACTTTTACTGGCGCCCGCCTTTGGAGTCTCTTCGAGCCTGATGCTGGTCGGCATCGCCATCGCGCTGGGGGGAATTATAAGTGCTCGCCGAGTAGCTGAAACGATGAGCAATAAGATCACGACGATGAATCACGGCCAAGGATTCACGGCCAACGTCATCACAGGTTTAATTGTGATCGGAGCCAGCAAGTTCGGACTGCCTGTATCGACGACGCATGTGAGCTGCGGATCTTTGTTTGGTATCGGAGCCGTTTCAGGCGGCGCGAAACCGAAAACGATCGCGACGATTCTGTTGGCTTGGATCACGACACTTCCATTGGCCGCCGGGATTGGAGCGATCAGTTATCAATTGATCCGTTATTTGGCTTAAGGCCGGTGGTTTGTCAGGATTAAAGATCTGGGTAGTGGACTTCGCCAGAAGTCCTTTCCACCAAGCCGGCCCGAGGAATTCTGCCGAATCCCACTACAACCAACCCTGTAATTTTGCTTTGACGGACCCATAGGTTAACGCTGGCTCACCGCCGCTGGAGCCCAATCCAATACTGTTGCTTCACTTCGCCGCCCAAGACATCACCGAACAAACTCAGAACGAGAAGTCCCAGCTAGGCACACAGCGATCAATTGATCGCTGACCCAAACGCGGACCATCGACGGGCTTGGGACGCTTCAGTTTTAGCTGGAGACGATAGCCTTGCAGCTTAAACCGCGTTGCAGCGTCTCTGGAAACTGACCACGCATGTCGTAATCCGATGCAGCTGAATCGTCGGCTGCCAACCCGTCATGGGGCATTGGCAGTAGCTGATAGCCGCCGGCCTCTTCAGCCACCGCTGGCGTTTGGCTGTCAATCTCCAGCGTGAATGAGGCGGTTCCCTGGTCAGCATCCGCGCCAGCCGTTTGCTCAACGGGTAATTCGATTGGCAACTCGATCACTTCGGGCACCAATTCGCCGCGTTTGATGCTGACTTCCGCAGGAGCCTCGATCCCGATGCGGACGACGTTGCCTTTGATCTTGAGGACAGAGACTTTGATGTTTCCGTTGATCAAAATTTCTTGGTTGGTCTTTCTTGAGAGAACTAACATGACGAATTCCTTTTGTCAGTAAATTGTTTATTGCGTTTCACTTTATTACAGACGCAATCCCCGTGCCGCGCTAACCAATTTTCTTGAGCAAAAAGTAAAAGAAATCGAATATATGTTAAAACACAGTCTCATGGGCAGCTAGCAAAAACACAAGTCTCACCAGGGGCCGGTGGTTAAGCCGTGTAACATTTGCAAATTGAGACACGGCGTCTCAGTTCGGCCACAGCCGTTGGCACAGTTTACAAAAGTTGTTCGCACCAAGCACTCAACGCTAGCGTTTCAAGCAACAGCATTACCTTCCAACGCTTTTAGGTGTCCTCGGGATTGGGACCGGAATCGAGATCGGCACCATCCACCTGTTTCCGATCAACTTCGTCTCGCAGGCGAGCCGCTTTTTCGTAGTCCTCTTCGGCGATGGCTTTATTCAGTCGCTCCATCAGCGTCATGCCCACGTCGTAGTTTTCTCGAATGCTGTTTTGGAACTCGGTCAGCCTCACGACCAATTCGTCTTCTTCGTATTGATCTTCGGCCTCGTGTTCGATGAAAAGATTCTTTAGCGTTTCCAATCCGCCATTGATTTCCTCAATCGCTTTCTCAGGTTCGGCATCTTCGACGTTGTCCTCATCGGCCATGTAATCAAGCGCGGCGGCTTGGGTGCGATGGTAGATCACAAACGGTCGGTACCGCTCATGGGAGAACGTCCACTCCTCGTCTGGTGAGTGAATTTTGCAGAAGTCCATCAAGCCAAGCGTGTGATCGGCATCCCGGACGGCCCGCTGAAACTCTTTCAGTTGCAGCCAACAAACGCGCCGGTGGTAGAACTGCACAAATTCCCGATCAATCTCCAAGCAGTGTTCCTCGTCGAGCTCGAAAGCTTCATCGCCTGATTTCTCGGACTGCGTTTTCAGAAATTCGTAGTAGCTACTGGCACCGTAGGGGTTGTAACCGTCGGGCCTGCCTTCGATTTCCATCTGCAGAATGCCCATATCGATCCGCATCTGTAGGATGGTCCGCTGTCTGGTTTCAAACATACGAACGTTGACGTTCATCGGATCGAAGGGCCATTGGTTGAGAATATCGTCTATCGCTTGGTCTTTTTTTGGCTTCATGGGAGTAAACGATATAAATGCAGCGGAAGTTGACAAGGGTTTAAAATGGATTTTCCACCATGATTCAGGGGCTACGCTCCCCATCCCCGACCGATGGCCGGCAATATCCTCCTGACAGACGTTCTTGTTGGCTGAGCCATGGCAACGACCTGTCGATTTTTGCGACAATGTCATTCTGCCGCGCAGGCGTTTTCCGTCTTTAGGGATTGCCTCAGCTCTTCTCGGTTTTTTTGAAGGATCGAAAAAAGCCTTGACCATGATCAATCGCGATCGACCGGCCGTCGGTTCTGCTTACGCTGCGACTGTCGTTTCTTGGATTCGAGCCTACGTTTTTTTGAGCCAAGAGAGGGACGCGTGGGCTTGCGCTTTTTGGGAACAACCAGTGCCGCTCGCACCATGTCTCGTAATCTGTCCAAGCAGTCCGCCGTGTTTCGCGCTTGATCGCGATGACGGTGGCTGTGAAGGACCAAGTCACCCGATTTGGAGATGCGATTTTTCCAGAGGCCAAAGAATCGGCGTTTAATATGGTCAGGAAGGCAGTCGGAATCGGCCACGTTCCATCTTAAGATTGCCTTACTATTTACCTTGTTCACATTTTGACCGCCTGGGCCCGGTGAACGAGCGTAGGTGAGCTCAATCTCTCGGCGTGGGATCTCGATGCTGGCGTTGATCCGAACCATATCGGTCACGCCGTAGCTTTTCGGAAGTCTACCGCAGGATGGTCGGCGAAGCATCCTTCCATCGCCGCCAACCGCTGGCCGTATTCGATGGATTGATTTTTGTACCCGTAAACCTCCAATTCAACGCTGCAATCCACCGGCGAAGCGGAAAGTCCCTCGATCCAAAAATCTAAATCGACATCGCCGCTACCGGGCAGCAATCGCTGGGCGACCTGTTCATTAGATTGGAGTTTACGATCGGCGATTTGAATCAGGCGAATACGATCCGCGTAGCCTTGGAAAATGGGCAGCAGTTTCTTATCCAGACCGCAATGAAAAAGATCCAGCACGCATCCCAAATACTCCGAGGGAAAATTATCCAGCAAACCAAAAAACGCTCGATAGGAACCCAACGAAGACCAGGCAGCACTCTCGTTGCCCACCATCGGTTCGATCGCCAGCGGAATGTTGTAATCCGCCGCGATGGGAATCAACGTATCAAGGGCGTTCTCAAACAACCGACAGGCATGGCGATTGGTGTGTCCGTTGCGACCGCCAGGGTAGATCAGCAAACACTCAGCGTTGACTTGACTGGCAAAAATGATTGCCTCAATTGCATCATCAATGGCCTGCACAAATGAAAACCCATCGCTCCCGGTGAAACCACCGGCCCAGTTCACACTGGAGACTTCCATCTTCATTTCAAACAGCAAATCAGCAGCGGCCGTCTCCCCAAAATCTTCCACTTTTCGCCGGCTGATTCCAATTTTGTTAATGCCTCGCGATGCATATTTAATAACGTCTTGGTGAAAGGACCAACGGGGAGTTGAAAATTCACTGACCGCTATCTGCATGGGCATAGGTGTTACCTTTGGCGAAGGTTCTTCATTTGGCATCACTGTGGGCACTGAAAAACAATCAGACGCACTCCGGTGCCATTAACAAGTCGTGTTCAGACGTGAAGAGTATGCCCGTATTTCGATTCCATGTAAACCGAGAATGGACAAAAACCAGAATTGAATTTAAGAAATGAAACTTCGGTTGTGTGAGATAAAAAACAAAGCACCTCTCAAAAAGGGGTTGCAAAAAAAACGCGTCCAAAGCGATCTTCCCACACTCGATTTATCGGTAACGATCTACTTCCACTAACCGGAGGCCGCCAACGGATAAGCTACCTCAATACCACCAAGCAGCAAAAGAAATCCCCGTTCCAGCGACACCGGCGATCGGCCAATGTATCTTTGCCTTTGCTCACCGACACACAGGGAGGGCCCAAAAATAACCGGCTGATAAAGCATGGCGGTTATTTGAAACATCAGCCCGTTAAGTTTGCGGTACCGAGCTCTTGCGATGCCTTACTTTCGTGATTCAGAGCGCTGCCCAGGAGACCGCAAAAGCTAACTGTCGGATCGGCCCGATTTATTTTCAAACATTCGCTCAGCCATATCCCGCAGGCCGTGCTAGCGGCAGAGGCATCGCAAACCACTTCAGATAGGTCACGGAATGCGTTAAGAGAATCAGCAGATTGGCGTTCGATACGGGAGTCATGTTTCTGTTGATCCGCTGACCAGCAGGAAGCAAATAGATGCCAGCAATAATTGCTGTGAGATTTTTAGTTTCAATCTGCTACACTTACTGGGAAGAAGGGAAAAGTCATTCGACCAGCCTTCTAAGAAGTGAGTTTGAACAGCCAACTCAATCGGCCATTGGGGTATTTCCCCCCGAAAACCATCTCGACCTACACCACATGCTGCCTCCAATCGTCGAATCAACGGACGGAACCCTACGACGGAGCCTATCAATGGGACAGTTACAACAAGTCCGAAAGAAAACCGAAGACGATCGTCTCAGAAATGAAATCAGTCATCTACTGAATGACCAGAACTACCCCTCGTTCAAAGAATTGAGCGTCGAGGTGGATCATGGACTCGTCACGATCAGCGGTACTTTGCAGACCTATTACCATCGACAGATCGCGCTTTCAACCTGCCAACAGTTGGTCGATGTGATCACCATTATCGACATGATGGAAGTAGGCGAATAAAGCCGCCTCGTTTTCAAAAGCGTATTCGCGCTAGAAG
>CAYOZV010000011.1:0-11759 GCA_964408465.1 uncultured Pirellulaceae bacterium | reverse complement strand
AAGCGTATTCGCGCTAGAAGAGTGAACGCCCTACAGGCGGCGGTCGGTGTGAATTGCTCAGGGATCAATCGTTATCTAAAAACACCCCAGTGCATCGCTGGGTTACGAAACGTCGTTGGAGTGCGATCCTCCCGACTTTAGTCGGATTATCTTTGATCAGCATCCGAATCCCTCTACGGTATCGCGCTATCAAAGGTATCGCGCTATCGCATCGCCGGCCAGCGTGCCTGTGCCGTTCTTTCAGCGCCTTGAATTACTTCGGTCTTGGAAATTTGGTCGTCCAAGCGGCCGCTGATTTTGTCCACTTCAGATTTGATATTCTGTTGCAGCGGCTGAACATGAGAACGATAGAAATCTTCAATCTTCCGGTTCCTAACCAACAATGAATTTTCCAACGTCAGATCAGAGACCGATTCCATCGCAACAGCCACCTTTTCTCCCAAACTACTTTCCAAATCTATCGTTGGCGCGTTACTCAATCCACCAATTTTGGAAGTGCATTGGAAATTGTCCAACGTCGAGAGCTGGTGATTGAGCCTGACTTGGATTTCTTTTCCTCCTGCGATCTCATTGAGCTGCTGCACGACGAACGCGACGTTCGAAAAGTCCAGCCTCATCTCCCCATGCAGTTGATCTCCATCAGTGCCAAGGTCGATCCGCCCGTTGATTTTAGTTCCCGGCGACATCGTCACCAACATCTCGTTCTCGGAGCCCAACGTTTGCTCTCCCATGTTGAAACGGGGAAACTCAATCGTTAACGAATCTTGATTTTGTCCGCCGCGCTGATCTAAGACACAACTGATTTGAAAGTGACGTTGGCCCTGTGCTCGCAGCTCAAATCGAGTTGGTTGGTCATGCCCACTAGGTTTGTCCGAAAGGTTGAAGATATGGCCCGCAAAATGAAAATGTTCATCCGCGAATATCGTTTCGCCGTCGATTTCTATCTCATCGATGACAACGCTCGGCTTTTGGAAATACTCTTGAAAGTAATCGACGCCTCTGAAAACGGGCTTTCGCGTATTCACTATTCCCTTCTTCGACTTCAACCAAGCGAAAAGTGCCAAGGCATCGCTGGCGACGTCTTGGTTGAGCTTCGTCAGTAAGAGGTCACTGATCGTTTGAGGTAAAACGCCGATGTCATGGTCTGTCTTGCTTTGAGAGATGGTGGCAATGTCTTTCTTAAACGCAACATCCAGCGCTTCGATGTCCGACGTTGCATTCTGCTGCAACAACAACTGTTGGCGCTTCAATTCATCAATAGCCGCCATCGTTTGCGACAGCAAATCTGGCACTTTGGACGATGCTGAAGCTTTTCGCAACGGGTTGACCGGTCGCCGAACCTGCTGGCCGCCTGCGGACTGATTTCGAAAATCAAGCAGCTGCGGATTAGCTTCGACCAATCGCAGAATCTTTTGATTCACCGCCTCTAACTTTTGGTGGTGCAGTTCGAAATCTCGATTCCACCGTTGGTTGGTCGCTTTGGCGACAGAGAACAAACTCACGGGTACCTCGTCCAATGCGCGTTGCTCTAATCTGGCCTCGAATTGATCCTGCCAAGTCGTCCGGATGGCCGGCTGAGAATCGACAAATTGAATTTGTTCGGGTTTGGTTTGTTTGAATTCCTGAAACTGCCCCGACAAACTTCCAGGCTGCGTCCGTGGCGCTCCGAAGTGAACGCGACTCGATCGCGCTTGGGATACGACGACTTGCCGACGGAGAAGTTTTGCGTGATCGAATTTCAAATAAGTAAGATCCGCCTGGAACAAGTTCGTCATCGGCGACTGGGAATCGGCGATGCTAAAGTCACGCAGGTAGACCTTGCCGTCGAAAAGATCGCTGCTGATCTTTGAGATCCCGACCTGCGCCCCCATGCGTGATTGGAGATTCGTGATGATCACTTGACGCACGATCGGGGCGGCCCCCAAAACGACGGCCAGCAACAACAATCCCACGATGAAGATTCGTGGAATCAAATAAGCAATTGATTTCATAGCCGCAGCGCTCAACCAGTTTGAAGGGGATAACCGCGAATCCAATCCGCAACGCCATTGGATAACACGTACTTGGTGAAGATCGGCTTCAAAAAACGACTCACGCGATTTGAAACGAAATACAGAGGCAATGCTGCACAGGCTGTGATCAATGTACTTCCCAACACGACCGAATTGTGCAGCTGCAGCCAATTGGAGTACTGATGGCTTAACAGGGAATGCCAGAACGAGGCCAGGCTTTCATCAGTCAACAGAGCCGCCCCCAGGCGATGGCTGTGAACGTCAAACAATGGCCCTATAAAAGAGAACGCGACCGCCGAAAGCACCATCGCCATCAAATTGGTCGGAAGCAACATCCCCACCAACATCACAACCCAAGGGATGATCGAAAATTTGGGCACGACACCAATCAGCATTCCCACCACCACCCCCAAGGCGTAATGCCGAGGTTGATTCAGTGGTTTGAGAGCGCCACGTAGCCGTTGCCAGATTTTGGGTTGCGGTTGAGTCATGTGGGCCTTGAGCGAATTTGTAATCTCGGAGCGATATAGGAGCCGTCGAACTCGCTTTTAGGCTTTTCCTGCCGCCCCGTCCATGCGATTTATGAAAAGTGACAGCAGGGCACGGCGGGTGGTCGTCCGCTGTGGGGTTAATAGATGGCCCACGCTTTACCACGCCTTGGGTGATTGCACCGTGCGACATCCGTTCCGGTTAAATAGCAGACCGTTAGCGAATCTTTGACGACGCAATCGCCCTAGCCAACTGAGGGATTTTGCGTTATCTAAACGTTTTTGATCTCTCAAAATTTCACAACCCAAACCGGAGTAAACCAAATGTCCCAATTGCCAGAAATCTATGCCGACACCATGGGCGAAATCACTTTATCGGGAGGGATGGTTCGTATCGACCTGGTATCTTTGGCCGGTTCCTCTCAGAAAAAAGAAGGCGAGCAGCCGAAACTTGAGCCGCGGATGCGTGTCGTTATGTCGCCCGATGGATTCCTTCGCAGCTTCGGCGCAATGGAGAATTTGGTGAAACAACTGGTCGATGCGGGCTTAGTTAAACCCCGTGGAGAACAGGTTGTAACGAATGAAGGGGCGGCAGATTCTGCCAAATCGCCAAATTTTTAAACACGAGTTTGATTTTTCAAAATATAATGGCCTACAAGCCACCTCGAGCATCTTGACGGCTCGCGGTGGCTTTTTTCGCATTGTGTACTCCATTGATCCCACGAGTTAAAAATGAATCAAGCCCCTATCATCTCAGCAGTCCGAACCAATGCAACGTTTCGAAACTTGATTCCGCTTTCGGAGATGTTCTTTGCGTCGGACCCAGATGCTGCTGAAGAAGTAATGCTGGACGTCAACGGCAACCCGATCGTCGAAGATAACGAATCGCTGATCATTACCCGCTATCGCCTGCGTGATCAAGGACCCGACGGCGGGCAGTTTGTTCGTTTTGGTGAAGAGGGAGAGATCGTAGAATTTTTCCCTGAGGGCATCACCTTCACGATCACGCCGGATGACGTGGAAAGTATCTTTTACCAAAATGACGATCTGGGCGCTTCTTTTGCCGAGACGTTCTCGATCGAAGCTTTTGACGGGATCGACGAGAGCCCTTTCTCGACCAACCAAATTTTTGCCAATCCGAATTTCGGTGCTAATTCACCACCGCTTTTGACCGCAACGGCACAAGTCGTTCCCATCAACGGGCAGTTGGCGTTCAGCGAGATGTTCACGCTGAGTGATCTTGAGAACAACATTCGCACCGTCAGCGTCCGCGACAATGGATCCGGCGGCGGATTTTTCACGCTCAACGGCGTCGTGCTTGAGGCCAATCGTTTCCACGAGATTCGCTTCAACCAAATCGACAACGTCGTTTACAACGGTGATAGCCGACGATCGGGAGAAACATTTTCGATTCAAGCCTTCGATGGCGAACTCCGCAGCCTTCTGGTCAGCGCCCCCGTATTCACCGGCAATTCACGACCGGTCGTTAACTCAGCAGAGAACCCACGTGTCTCTGCGGCCCGCGAGATTGCGGCGACCGATATATTTAATATCACCGATGCTGACAACGACACGATCACCAGTTACTTCATCGCCGACCAGACGACCAGCGAGGCTTCCGGTTTCTGGGAACTGGATGGAATCGCACAGCCTTCGGGAACCTTTTTTCGAATCACCGCCGCGGAACTGCCGCTGCTGCGATTTGTTGGCGGTTTCCCCGGCGGCATCACGGATCAAGTTGCCGTGCAAGCCTTCGATGGATTCAGCTTCAGCGAAATCACTCCCCTCTCAGTTCGGACGTCTGCCCCATCGACGATTGTCGGTAGCAACGCAAGCGTTTTGTCTGGGGAGACGATCTTGGCTTCGACCATGTTAGATTTTGTCGACGTCGATCGCGATGCAGCGACCACTTACTTCATCACCGACCGCAGCACCGCCGCCAGCACCGGATTTTTCGAGCTCGATGGCAATCGTTTGGCTTCAGCCAGTTTCGCGCGACTCAACGCGGCTCAGTTCGCGCGGTTGAGGTACCGGGGCGGCTCCGTTTCGCGATCGGAAACGATTGGCGTTCAAGTTTTCGATGGTTTTGAGTTCAGCGATATTACGAATTTCTCGGTCGCGACAACGACCGTACCAACGCTGACCACGACCAACGCGTCACTTTTGCCACGCCGCTCGATCGACGTATCTTCTTTGGTAAGTTTCCAAGACGCCGAAGGAGATGCAGCGGTTACCTATCGTTTGTTGGACCGCTTCGCCTCGGATTTGACTGGAAACTTCGAACTTGATGGTAATCGTTTGCCTTCGGGCACGTTCTTCAACGTGACCGCCGCTGAATTCGAGCGTCTGCAATACGTCGGAGGCGCTTTCGGCCCGTCAGCCGAACCGATTTCGATTTCCGCGTCTGACGGAACGGGGTTCAGCGCTGTCGAAACCTTCAACATCACAACCCTCAGAAACGCCAACGCACCGGTGCTCAATGCATTCAACGTCAACGGCCGCCGAGGCTCAACGGTTGATGCTCGTTCGTTATTCAGCTTTTTCGATGCCGATGGCGATGCGCTCAGCACCGTGACGTTCACCGACAACAGCGCCGCCACCAACGGCAACTTTTTCGCCATCGACGGCGTGGCACGTCCGGCCCAGCGGTCCTTCACCGTTGACTTCTCTGTCGTACAAGCCGGCCGCGTAACTTACACCTTGGGCCAAACAGGCGTCGCCGAAACATTCCGCATCAACGCCAGCGATGGCACCAACACCGGTCGACAGGTCACTGGCTCAGGTCAGTCTTTCGTCGTTCCGCAGATCGGCACCAATCCGTTGACAGGAAATGACATTTCCATCGACACGATCGAGCGTGTCGATGTGAGTTCCTTGATTACCCAAACCGACGGTGGCCCACCACTGGATCGCTTTCAAGTTTTCGACCCCAACACGGGCACTCGCACCGGCGGTTTTGAACTCGATGGCCAAAGACTTCAACAAGGCATCATCCATCAGCTTAACGCGGCAGAATTCGGCCGCCTACAATTCCTGGGGGCCGAGGTTGACTTCGGTCGCCAGATCGACCCGGTTTTGGTGCAAGGTGGAAACGCGCTTGGGTTCTCTGATTTCATTCGTTTGAATGTAACCACGGATCAAATTCTCCCGGACTTAGGGTTCCGCAATTCGTTTTCGCCAACAGCCACTCAAACCCCTGGCGGACCGCTAGAGGTCACCTACACCTTTATTGATGGCGGCAATCAGGCCGGCGGAACCATCATGAACCCGAACATACCTCCACTGCCATCTTACTACATTGGTCTGGATGAGTCCGTTGGCACCCGCGCTCTAAACCGAGTCATGCGTGAAGATTTGCGTTTTGTATTGGACAACGTTGAATCCTTTTCCAACATCAAATTCGTCGAAGTTCCTTATGAGGTTACTGCATCAGAAGCGCAAATCACATTTGGTGCCTACGATTTCCAAACTCCGATTACGGGCCTTGACCTATTCGTCTATAGAGGAGATTTCGGCAACAACGGGTTTGGAGAAATCGGTGGTGACGTCTGGTTCGATACCAAAGACTTCGACCCCAATACATTGACTGACGTTGGCGAAAACACCGCTTTCCGTCAATCCGGATTGCAAGCCGTACTTTTAGCGCTGGACGCGGGACTTCCCGAAGAAAGTCTCTCGATCTTTAACAACTTCCAGTACAACACCGTTCAGTCTGAAATGAGCGGAGGCATCAACGATCCGTTTGAGGCCCATCCTGAATTCCCAAGCACATTGCAGCTTTACGATGTTGTTCAGCTTCAGGCGCAGTACGGAGTTAATTCAGACTTCAACAGCGACAACAATCACTACTTTTTCAATGAGACCACTTTAGAAACGCTCTACGATACAGGCGGAATTGATACGATCAATTATCAAGCTCGTACGGAGAATCAATTGGGCGTCTTCAACGACATCATCGACTTGCGACAAGGTCAGTTCTCATCCATCAACGGAGTGGATCGCTCACTGAGAATCTCTTACGGCACCATCATCGAAAATGCTCGTGGTGGTGACGGCGACGATTCCATCACAGGAAACGAAACGGCCAATCGCTTGTTCGGCAACGGTGGAAACGATACGATCACCGGCCGCGGCGGCAACGACGCTTTGATTGGCGGAAATGGCGATGACATCTATGAGTGGAGCCTTGGCGACGGACGTGATCTGATCACCGAACGTACTACCGATGGCTCTGGCGGAAATGACCTTCTCATCATTTCCGACCCATCGAACTCGCTGAATTCATTGGAAGATGACTTGACGTTCCGCCGCTTCGGAAATGACCTTCGTATCGACCTCACCTTCGATCAAGGAGCCGGCCAAGGCACCGTTACCATTCGCGACTTTGGCAACGCTGCGGAGCGAGTTGAATTGCTGCGATTGGTCGACATCACGGGTAATTCGATCGGCAACGACATCAGCCTGAATTCTATTTTCCAAAGTGCGACAACTGAAGCTCAACGTTTCCAAGTCACCTCCAACGTTCCAGCCGATGCAACACTTCCTAATGGAGACCAGTTGGGTATCGCCACTCCTGTATAAACCAGTCCAATAGTGGCGGCACCCTGCCACCGCGATTGATTTCTCATAGCCCCACGCCGACAACGTCAGCGTGGGGCTTTTTTTGTTTCGGGCGAATTTACACAACATCGTCGTCTTTGCCTCCACGCAAGAGGGTCTTCATGCGTTCAGAGGCTGAGAATATTGAAGACGGGGACTCATTCCAATAAGTTTTGCCTCGCTCACTGAGCGGCAGGGCGCTAGCCGCTGGTTTGCTCGCCCAACCTTTTCCCAAAGTTTTCTTGGTTTGCGGTGCCCTCGCAGATAGCGCTTTGCCGCGCTCACTGAGCGGCAGGGCGCTAGCCGCTGGTTTGTTGGCCCAACCTTTTCCCTAATGTTTTCTTCTTTCGTGAGGCACCCGCGGCTAACGCCTTGCGGCTCAGTTTTGTGAAACACCGTCCCAGGACTAAATCCGCCAAAACCTCGACGCCAAAGGCCACAATGTCCACTGGATGTTAAAGTTTTTCTATTCTAACGCCAGCAGCGATCAGTTCGAATTTTCGTCCCAACCGCCACCATTTGCGCATCGCGAACAACACATTTCCACCCAGCGCTGCACAATTGGGTAAAATCCAACCGATGCCACTAATAAGAGATTCTGTTTCGCGGAGGCCGAGTGACCGCATTGAATCCTTCCATTGCGATTTGCTTCCCACAAATTCACGTCTTAGAGAACCCATCGGGCGGGGCGCGCCGATGGCCTGCGTTTTTTAATCGTCGTTTATTGCCGCTGACCGCCTAAAACTTCATTTTATGCCAACGCCAACTAACCCAACTGACCCAACCGAATCTGATGTTGCATCGAGCCCCACCTCCGATGCACAGGCAGCCGTTCGCGCAGAATCAAACGATACGGTGCTCGACGCTGGCCCCGAAGGCCCCGATAGCCCCCCCATCAAACACACGTCCCTGGTGTGTCTTTCGTTGGTTGCTCGCCACCACGGCATCGACGTCAGTTCCGATCGCTTGATCCATGACTACTCGCTGGAGAACGAAGAACCATCGCTCAGACGTTTTCTGCGAATCATCAAAGACACCGGCCTCAAAGCGCGGTACACCTCCATCACGTGGAAGCAACTCCACAAGGTGGAACAGGCCTTTCCGGTCATCGCACGACTGCGAAATGAAAATTACGTCATCTTGGTCGGCGTCCGCAAGCAAGAATTAGACGGAAAGGTCTTCGACCAAGTCGCCGTTTTTGATCCGATGGCAGATCAACAGGGATTCATTTATTTAAGCCAATCCGACTTCGAGAAGTCTTGGAAAGGCGAAGTGGTACTGGCCAAACGTACCTTCGGCCTGCTGGACACCAAGCAACCGTTCAGCCTGAAGTGGTTTTTACCAGAAATGTTTCGGCAACGGACCGCTTTTATCGACGTCGCCGTGGCCGCGCTGTTCATCCACCTGATCGCGTTGGTCGTGCCGCTTTATTTCCAGATCGTCATCGATAAAGTTTTAGTGAACTACGCGGTGCAAACACTACACGTGCTGACTATCGGAATCGTCATCGCGTTAGCCTTCGACGGATTGCTGAACTATCTGCGCAGCTACCTGCTGCTGCACGCGACCAGCAAGATCGATATCCGCGTCGCCACGCGTACCTTTGGGCATCTGCTACGGCTGCCGATCGACTTCTTTGAACATACTACCGCTGGCGTGCTGACCAAGCACATGCAGCAGACAAATCAAATTCGCGAGTTCCTCACCGGCAGCCTGTTCAGAACGTTGCTCGATTCGACGGCGCTGTTCATCTTTCTTCCACTGCTGTTTTTCTACTCGGTGCCGCTGACCTTCGTGGTGCTGGGGTTCTCTCTGGCCCTTGCGATCAACATTGGCGTGCTGCTGGGCCCCTATCGGCGGCGTCTGGAAGCCCTTTACCACGCAGAAGGTGAACGGCAATCAATGCTGGTCGAAACCATTCACGGTATCCAAACCGTCAAAGCGCTTTCGATGGAACCGGTCCAGCGCAAGAACTGGGACCAAAGTTCTGCCCAGGCCGTCGCGATGCACTTTCGCGTGGGTAAGATTTCCATCGCCGCTTCGACCATTTCGACGCTGCTGGAGAGACTGTTGACCGTTGTCGTTGTCTTTTACGGCGCGTCGCTGGTGCTGGGCAAGACCATGTCCGTGGGTGAACTGGTGGCGTTTCAAATGATTTCGGGGCGGGTCACCGGCCCACTGGTTCAATTGGTGTCCTTGGTTCACTCCTACCAACAGTGTGCTTTGTCGGTGCGTATGCTGGGCACGGTGATGAATCGCGACGCAGAAGCGGGAATCGGACAAGGTCTCCGCCCGGCGATCGAAGGCCGCATGGAGTTTGAAGGCGTGGGCTTCAACTATAGCCCGACCAGTCCGCCGGCACTCGAAGACGTCAATTTCACCATCGGTGCCGGCAAGGTCGTCGGGATCGTTGGGCGTTCTGGGTCCGGAAAAACGACACTGACCAAGATGATCCAGGGCATGCATCAGCCCCAGCGCGGAATCATTCGGCTGGACAATCTGGACATGCGTGAACTGGACATCGCCTACGTTCGACAGAACATCGGCGTCGTGTTACAGGACAACTTCCTGTTTCGTGGCAGCATCCGCGAAAACATCGCTATGGCGAAAACGAATTGCAGTTTTCAAGAGGTCGTCTACGTCGCAAAAATGGCGGGCGCCGCCGAATTCATCGAACGCATGCCGCAGTCCTACGACACGCAGCTAGAGGAAAATGGAGCCAACCTCTCCGGCGGACAAAAACAACGACTCGCCATCGCTCGGGCGCTACTCAAAGACCCCCGCATCCTCATCTTCGACGAAGCCACCAGCGCTTTAGATCCCGAAAGTGAAGCCATCATCCAACGCAACCTAGGCGTCATCGCCAAAGGCCGCACCGTGATCATCGTTTCGCACCGACTGTCCACGCTGACCGGTTGCGATCAAATCATTGTCCTTGAACGAGGCCGCGTCGACATGATGGGAACACACAATCAGTTGCTTGATTCGTGTAAGGTATATCAAGATTTGTGGTACCAGCAGATGGGACGATCATGAACGACACCGTAAAGCAACAGCGCGAACGCCGTCGCGCCGAGGCACGGCACGAGACGATTCGCAAACGCGAGCTGAATTCGAAACTGTTGGTCGAATTCCAGCCTGACGCCGTCGAAATTGAGAAACGGTCGGTCCCCGGTGGCGCGCGTTGGACATTGTATGCCGTTGTTGCGCTGCTGATCTGTTCGGTATGCTGGGCCTGGTGGGCGGAGGTCGATCGCATCGTCACCGCCCAGGGAAAACTGATCACCACCATGGCTCCGGTCGTCATCCAAACGGTCAGCACCGCGCCCATCCGAACCATGAACGCGCAATTCGGCGATCGCGTCACCGCCGGCGAGGTGCTGGCGACGCTCGACCCGACCTTTTCCGAAGCCGACTTAGCCTCGCTGAAGTCCAAACGTTTATCTTTGCAAAGCATCATCGCGCGACTGCGGGCAGAAAAAGACCAAACGGATTTCATAGTCCCAGATGACCACCCCGAGGCCAGCTGGTTGTTGCAGAAGCAAGTTTTCCTTGAACGAGCAAATCAATTTCGGTCGAAGCTGGACGAATATGATTCGGAAATCAATAAGGTGATCGTAAAGCAAGAAAACAATGTGCTGTCGATCGAACATTTAAAAGACGCTTACGCTGGGCACCGAAAATACGAAGCGTCCATCATTCGCCTGGCGAAGAAGGGAAGCAAGTCTGAAGAGGAGGTGCTCAGTCGCAGGTTGCAAACCGGCCAAGCCGAAATGCGTTACCTGGCGGCTCGGAATCAATCGCGCGAACTAGAACGCGAAAGTGATTCGATCCGGGCCCAGCGTGACGCTTATGTCGCCCAGTGGCGATCGGAACTGGTTACTCAGTTGGCCCAAGCCACCGAGGAACATGTCCAAATTGAAGAAGATCTTAGCAAGGCAGTGCGATCCAACGAACTGGTGGAACTGCGCGTTCCTCAGGACATGCCCTTCAAGGAGTTCGTCGTTTTTGAAGTCGCCGACCGTTCGGTAGGTTCGGTTCTCAAACCGGGCGAAGCACTGTTTCGACTGGTCCCCGTTGATGTTCCACTGGAGGCAGAGGTCGAAATCGAGGGCCGCGACATCTCCAAGATCAACCAGGCCAACGCCGAGGATATCGAATCTGGAAATCTCCCCGACGGCAGTACCGTGCGAGTGAAACTCGGTTCGTTCCCGTATCAAAAACACGGAACAATTGACGGTGCGGTCCGCGCCATCAGCGAGGGATCCTTCGAAAAGCAAGGAGCCGCGGGGCGGCCAACGGGCGCTACGATGTACAAGGCTCGCATTCAATTGATGAATCCAGAAGGGCTAAATGAGGTGCCCGATAATTTCCGATTAATGCCCGGCATGACCACGACCGCGGAAATTAAGGTCGGACGTCGCCGAGTGATTGATTACTTCCTTTATCCGCTGCTGCGTTACGCCGACGAGAGTATCCGCGAACCGTAGTGCAAGACGCGAGGATGTGGTTCTATGAACAGCATGTTTCGTATTACCATTCACCGCCGGCGACGGCATTTTTCGTTTAACGATTAGCCGCAATACCGTTCAATGGACTGATTTCTTTGGCTCACAGTTATGTTGTCAGTTTAACGATTAGCCGGCAGGCGTCGGTGTTT
>CAYOZV010000010.1:27687-43963 GCA_964408465.1 uncultured Pirellulaceae bacterium | reverse complement strand
GTTTAGGCGGGGCCAAACGCGGTCGCCTGCCGGCTTGTCGTTAAACGAAAATGGCTTTCATTGAACGGTATTGCGATTAGCCCTCAGGCGGCAGCGTCTCGCGTGCTCCGGCAATTGCCGAAGCTCCGGCTCAACCCCTGAAACTCCGGCTCAACCCTCAAGGGCGCTGGCCAGACGACCGATCAAGGCGCGACGTTGTTTCGGATCTTTGACATCGTCCAGTTTACTAGAGAGGGCCATCATGAAGACCGCGTAATCATTGTGCCAGTCCGTGTGCAGCGCGCTGACCTCGATTCGAGGTTCTGGCTTGCCTTGGGAGACCGGTTGCGAATTGGGTGTAAGTTCGAAGCTTTCATCAAAATCGGGCATGAAGACCTTGGACGTGTCGATACCTTTGGTGCCCAGCAGTTCGCGCATGACCGCCCGGGCGTCATCGTCACCGTGATTCAAGAACAACGCGCCGCGAATCGGGCCACGTTCGACCACCCAATCAATCAGCTCACCTTGGTCGGCGTGTGCCGAATAATTCCCCAGACGACGAATCTCGGCGGCCACTTTGAACTGCGTGCCGTGAATTCTGACCTGTTTCGCACCGCTGGTGATGATGTGCCCAAGCGTTCCCGGCGACTGATAACCGACGAATAGAATCGTTGATTCTTTGCGAAAGATGTTGGCCTTGAGATGATGTTTAATCCGCCCGGCGTTGCACATACCGCTGGCCGAAATTATCACCGCGCCTTTTTTGATCTGATTGACGGCTTTGCTTTCTTCGACGCTCTGTACGATGTGAAACCGCTCGTGGCGAAACAGTTTCTCTTCATCCATCGCGATGTCTTGCATCTCATTGGCGTACTTCACAAAAACGCTTGTCGCCTTACGGGCCAGCGGAGAATCCAAGTAAACGTCGCATTGCGGAATCTCGTTGTTATTCAGCAACACGCCGATGTCGTGCAATAATTCTTGGCTGCGTTCGACGGCGAAGGCGGGGATGATCACGTTGCCGCCTCGGTTGAGCCCGCGCGTTAATTCCTGTTTGATTGCCTCACGCCTTTTTTCCAGCGTATAGTCATCACGGTCGCGATCGCCGTAGGTACTTTCGCAAATAATATAATCGTGTCCCGCGGGCGCATCGGGTTCGGGGTGGAACGCTTTTTCTTCGGGCCCCAAATCACCCGAGAACAGCAACGAAAGTTCTTTTTCAGACGCTTTGTCGTCGACGCGCACTTCGGCCGAGGCTGATCCCAGCAAATGACCCGCGTTCCAAAATCGCACTTTCACACCCGGTTTCGGTTCAAACCAGGTTTCGTAGCCGACGCCCTGCATCAGTCCCAGCGCCGTTTCGGCATCCTCCATCGTGTAGATTGGCTCGATCTCCTCTTGGCCTTTGCGCCGCCGCCGTTTGTTCTGACGCTCGGCGTTGGATTCTTGGATGTACGCAGAATCACGCAGCATAAACTCCAGCAAATCAACCGATGGGGAGGTCGCATAAATGGTGCCCTTGAAACCGGCTTTGACCAATTTGGGCAGCAAACCCGAATGGTCGATGTGGGCGTGCGTCAGAATCAAAAACTCTGCTTGACTGGCATCAAAGGGAAACTGCCCGTAATTCAGCGCTTGGGTTGTTTTGTTGCCTTGGAACAGTCCACAGTCAACGATGAAATTGCCGTGATCGGATTCAATATGTGAACAAGAACCAGTGACCGTGCCAGCGGCACCACAGAATGTAAGCTTCGTCATGCGAATCAATTCCCATCTAAGTTTAAACCATCCAAACTTTTCGTGTTTGGATCTAATTTTCGTGGCCGACAGCGGCGCGTTGGGCCCCCAACACAAAACGATTAGTCTGCAAGTTTATCGGATTTCTGTGCCGCCGCGACGGGGCGCGTTTCTTAATTGAGAAAACTCTTCTCACGCTGAATGCTTGGGGCGACCGTTTTCACATCATTCGGCAGCGGTCGTTGGATCAGACCATATCGCACGCGTCGCCCAATCAAAAATAAGGATCACTGCGGCCACCAACGCCACCAAACCGTACACCGGTAACAACGCCCAAGTGAGGCTGATCCAACCGCCCAGCAATAGCCCGATGGTGCCCGCCAAACGGCGCTTCGGTTTTCGCCAAAACCAAGCCCCAAACCAGCACACGATTCCCAAACCAAGGCAAACCCCCAATGTCGTCACCACCGACATCCAACGAGAGACGAATTTTGTTTCCAACGGTCTCACAATCACCGTCGCCTTGCCGCGCGGTGATTTAAAATAATAGTCAACGCCCCGCTCGGGAAGTTCGATGTTCAAACTTGAAAGTGACGATCCAAAAACGTCACTCCGTTCCTCTCCCAACGTTGACCCCGTCAATCCGTTTTCATTGCCAACATCACCCAGGGCCAGGTCCCTTACGGTGTCGCCGTCGGCAAACACATCGTCGTCCAAATCAGCGTCTTTCGCAAACATGCCAGCGCGGTCCCGCCGTTCTTCTTTTTTGGCTTCTCCTTGATTGTCGTTACCAAAAGGGTTGTCGTCTACGATAGATCGTTTCAGTCGGGTCTGTGCTTGGTTCGGTCGAGATCGTTTTTGGGCGGTGCCGCGCGGATTGTAGTAACTTATCGAATCATCAACTTGAAAACCATCTTGCACACTATTCTGAGCCGCCACGATGCTCGGCTCTGGATGCGCAGAGGCCTCCCAACGGTTGGCTGCTCCAGCGGTCTCATTCAATAGCGCTTCCCCTGCACTGCGCCGCAACTGGTTCCGCGACAACCATTCGTAATCCAAAGACTCCGTCCCTTCGATTGCCGTTTGACCGGCCCCCATCATGCCCCTCCCCATCATGTCCTTCCCCATCATGCCATTCATCCCACCCATCTGCTGGTTCATTTCTCTGCTTTGGGGTTGGAAGAAATTTGACGTGGCTTTGTTGACCGAGTTACGGGCAATCCTGGCACTTTGGCCCAGAATTAGATTGTTGAAGTTCGCGCGATTGTCGACTGACAATTGGCTCTGCTGAGCATTCTGTTCACGGAACGATTCTTCGGCCCGAACAATCGCATCATTGTTCGAAGTGACCATATCCATCACTTGTCGACCACCGCTTGGGTTGATCGCTTGATCGTTAGACTGGTAATTGTCCATATCGCTTTTCAATTTCCTCAGGTTGCGATAAGCCCGTTTCTGGGCGTACCCGCGGGACGTCGAAGAGTCGAGTTGAATCTGTTCGGCCAACTGTTGGATCTGTCGACTTTTATAGCTCAGGTATCCCTCTTCTAATTTGCCGCGATCATCGACCTTGGTCATCGTGCCGCCAAAGTTCATCCAACGGTGCGACCGAGGCAGTCGCAGGTGAAGTTGGCTCAGCTGCACATTGATGTTCAAAGTTTCGATCACGGGAAATTCGACTTCACGGAAGTTTGAAAACTGCCCCAGTCGACCACCGTATTTCAATTGCACGGGGTAGTCCAAATCTCCCAGCTGAGTTTTCACCAGCGGAATTCTCAGTCGTCTTTGGTTCCGAGCGGCGGGCCAATCGACCGGCTTCACCGGCTGCCCCTCGACCAGCACCGTCAACAACCGAGCCCCTTCGGGAAGTTCGATCTCCAGATACTGTTCCGAGCGATTGTTGACTTGGAAATTCTGCAGCGCCCGATAGGCTCCGCTGGAATCGACAACCATCGTCGTTTTCGAAAATTCTATACTGGCGGCCACCGTATCGAAAACAGCGCGCTGTTTGGTTTCGAATTCTAGCAGCGGCCGTTGCTTTTCATTGGCTGCGACATAGGCCATGGTAACCTCGCCACCGTCCAGCTTTTGCTTCAGCTGGCTGAACTGTTTTAACTGACGGTTAAGCGGTTGGAAATCCGCGCTTGGCAGCACGCTGATTTCGTCTCGTCCCGCGTTCTGTAATGTCACAAAACGCTGCTCCGATACGCCCGTCAGCACCGTCGGTACAGGCACGCTTTGGCGACCAGCGTTTAACTGCCGGTCGTTCTCCACGACAACGCGCAACAAGTCGATGACGTCGTCCTGCAGGTTCAAAGTTACGCGCACCACGTCCGCGTTGTCGGCGACATCGTCGATGATCGTTTCGCTGACAAGTTTCGCGTTGATGCGGGCGTTTCGCATGGTGGCGGGAAGCAAGAATTGAATCTTCCGGATACCAGCCTGCTGAATGTTGAAATCCAACAGAATGGTCTCCTCAATCGCAAACAATGTTGTCCTAACGTTGGTGACCGTTTGGACCGTGACGCGCGGCTGGATTTTGGTCAATCGCAGCGTCGCATCGTAATCATCGCCGCGCGTTCGAAGAACAGCGCGCGTTACCGACCGTTGGTCTCGATTTAACCAAGCTTCCACTTGCTTCAACAAAACGGATTCGCAATTCTTCAATTCGGTCGTCGAAACGGACAACGCGGGGTCGACTTGGATTGCCATGTATCCGTTCTGCTTCCGGACATCGTTGATTTTGACTTTGGGAATCGCCCATTGTGCTTGGCCGGAGTAAGCCGTTAAAGCTGCGTCCAAAACGATTGAAAAATCCTTTGCAACTCCTGACGGAAAAAGGAGTTCGACGCGCTGCACATTCTCGGTCGTCTCCGAGGTCCACGTCTCTTGCAAACCGGCAGTCAACTTTCGGATCTCAACATCCTTTGGTAACTCGAAGCTGATTTTATAAAGAGGCCGTTTACCAACGGCGATTTTGATTCGCATCTCAAGATCGGCTGCGCTTTGGCCAATCCGCAGCACCGATTGCGTTTGGGCGTTTATCGAACGTGGCACCAGATTCGCTTGTAGCCCAATTTGAAAGGGGGTTGTCACAAACTGCAGAACTTGAAATGGCGCGATACCCAAAGGACTGGATTTGGCGTCGATTCCTCCAACGTCAATGCGGCATTCAAATTGGTTTTTGTCGATTCGGTTGGCCGCGGTTTGTTTCGTCGTTTTGACTTCTATGATGGGGCTTTTTCGAATTGTATAAACGCCTTTGTGAAGGGCAGCGCCTTGCACGGTGAGATACGGAGCATCAAATTCCTTGACACTCTGGCCGACAACGAAGTCGCGTTGAGAGAGTTCAATCGTAAACGCTTCTTTGTCTTTGGCGGTGCTGAGCGTGGTGACGTTGAGGCGACTGGAGTCGCCATCCTGCTGAACATCCCACGCCCGCACGTTCTCTCCGCTGACCTGTTCGACCAGAAATCCATCGGGGAGGTTCAACGTGAAAACGTCCCGCTCGGCCCCCCTGAAATCAAGATCGACTCGCCACGTCAATCGCAATCCATCCTCCCGCACATCGAAAACGGCTTCGGATTGGGCGGTTAAGCTTTGATCGATGGTTTGCGTCGCCGTTGATGGCTTCCACTGAAGTCGCAACCAACCGTCGGCGTTTAAGACCGTGGCGATCTGCTGATTGGCCGTCGCTTCGATTTGGCGTCGATCGGAATCGGAGTTCAACCGAATCTCAGTGTTTGCTTCCAGCGATTTGATTTCCAAGGCCCGTGTGAGGCCCACAGGCAGACGGGCGTTGAGTACTCGCCAGCCGCCTTGTCGATCCGGTTTGATCTGAACGGTGAACTCGAACGTTTTTGTGCCTCGTCCTTGCAGATGAAGCTGCACGACGTTCGACTTCGACGGCCGCGGCGGGTTGGATTGTTGTTGCGAGGATTGCTTACGCGCGGCTTTCTTACCCAACGGTTGCTTTTGATTTGCGACCGGTTGAAACTGAAGCTTCGCCGGTTTGCCGTCCACTTTGGCATCGGCCAGTGCCCCGCCGGTCAACGGCAATGCAACAGCCACCGGATCATCGGTCATTAGTTCAATAACTAACGTTCCGTGAATCAAAAGGTCATCGTCCAGCGTCAGGCGGAGGGCATAATCGGCCGACGAAAGCACGAAATCAACAGGGGCGTCGTTTGATTCTGATTGAGTCGGAGATTCAGCCCTGTTCATCAGATTTAGATAATGTCGATAAGGCAGCAACAACCGGTCCGCCTTCTCTGGGCCTCTGGGGTCATCGGCGTCAAAGGGAATGATGACCGCGTCGTTGGGAAGCTTCACCTCTGGGTCGGATTGAAGTTCCGCAATCAGGCGTTTGAGTTCCGTCGCATCGTTGACCACTTCTTGAGCACCGGCCTGGTTGGCGAACGAAAACGCAAACGAAAGAGGAAACGAAAGCGCAATCAGCAAAAGATATAACGGAATCCGCTTGGCCACCAAAGTGAACGATCGACCAAACAACTTGATCAGACCTGCGACGACGAAGTAACACGCCACAAAAACAACCGCCAGAATTACAAGATCGACGATGATCCCAAACGTGTCAAACCAAACGCCAACAAGCGGCAGCAGGCAGGCGATCGACAGAACGACCACCAAAAACAGAACTTTGGATTTCAATTTTCCACCGGTCAACAGCACTCCTAGTGCGGCGATCAAAATCGCCAACGCGATCGCGATCCAGTTCAACCGTGTTTTGTTCACAACCGTAGCTGTCAAAACCGGTTGCTCGCCCAAGTTGTAAAACTCAATCGCGTTACCGGCATCAGTCAGTTGAATGTTCAGGCTGCGCAGTCCACTGAGGGCCCAGAGGTTGGCCTTTTTTCGCGCTTGAGATTGGGTTGGGTCAACGCCGCCGCCAAATCCACCATCGCCTCCGCCACCCAAGGCTCCTCCGATTCCGCCGCCAACTCCGCCGCCGATTCCAGATCCGCCACCGCCGAATCCACGCATTTCTTGTTCGGCTTTCTCAGTCAACCGTTCTTGAGGCGGGTTAAGTGCTTGGGGCAGCTTTAAAGAGGGCAAAGAGGGCTCGCCATATTCTTCTGTCGACAATGCGAGCTCATCATTGACGCTCGGGTCGCTTCCATTGTTTTTAAAATCCAATTCATTCTGTGCGTCAACCAACGGATTCGACTTAACCATCGGTTGGGACACATCTCCGAAGTAGGGCGCCCGCCCACTCACGGCAGCCCGACCGCTCACCCGCCGCACCGTGCCAACGCCGCCTCCCAGACGATAGACCCATTCACCAAGCTGCCCGATGGGCGAACGCGGCATGGTCAGTTGATCGGATTGGAAATTTCCATCGCTGTGGGAAACACTGTATCCCTCCGGCATGATCAGTCGCCAATGCAAATCAACCAGCGGCACCGCGGTGTCGTCGTCGGCTTCGCCCGTCGCATTCAACCACAACGTTGGAGCGTGCGATTGAATTTCGCCAACCAGCGTAAACGCGTCGGCTGGGGATTCGAACACCAGCTGTAAATCACGCGGTTCTCCTGTTTTATTGCCTATCAAACTGATCAACAGCGCGCCGTCCTGAAGCTGCGGTTTGGCGGGCTCGCCGTCAAGCTGTACCGACCATAGAGTCGCGTCTTGGGGAAGTTCAACGCGCAAAAACGGTTGTTGCTTGGTGACCAATCGGAACCGCGCCGCCGTTTGGGATTTTCCATGATTGGAAATTGAAGTCACCATTTGGGCGCGTTGAACGATGGCGCTGGGCAATTGATAGATGGGCCGCCGAACACTTTTTACGACCAACGACAAATCTTCATTGGGCCAGGAATAAGCCCCCAATAAATAGCGCCCCGGTTGATAGACGGCCTCTGCAAATTCGCCAATGTCAACGGCGCGACCTTCGGTGTCGATTTCGATGTCCAATTCACTGCTGCCTTCGACCGCAAACATCGACGACTGGAAAGCGACATCGTTAACCAATACGGGAGCCAACTCGATCGCGCCTAAATCAGATTCTTTTAGGGGCACCTGATAATCTATTAAAAGATGAACTTTCCCCCTCTTCGGTTTGGCCAGCTGAACGGTCCACCGCCGCGCGGTTTGCGTGTCTTGGCTTTGATAATCTTTGAGCGGTTGCTTTGCGGATCGAATCGAAATCGACTTGGGGGAATCCAGCGGCAGTTCAAACTTGAACTCGCGCTCACCGGCCTGTTTAACGTCGTAGACCAATTCGGCGTGCACGTTCATCTGGGTTGGCTGAATCCTGACGTAGTTATAAGTGCGCGCCATCAGCGACGGTTTGAGTCGCGTTAGACCGAGGCTCAACTGATAATCGGAATTCTCGAACTGATACGCCAGCGGTGCATTGGCACGGTCGAAATCGAATTTCAGCTTATCCGCTTCATCCAACAGCTCAAGTTTCGCGCTGTCGGCGGGCTTGATCGACAGATCACCATCGGTTGAAACTGCGATCGCGCCGGTGTGTTTTGTCTGCCCCTCAATCACCACCGTCGGAAATTCAACCTGATTAGATTTCCATCGCTCCAACCAGCCGTCTGGCGTCTTGCTCGCGCGGAAAAATACTTTTGTGGACGCCGCAGAAGAAATCCGCGTAGGTAATCGCACGAGAAACTCGGAACTGCCATCGACGCCGACCCGATCAAAACGAAGGGGTTTTCCATCGACACCCGTCAACTCGTTCAGCCTCCACAATTTAGGCAGCTTCATTTTAAATCCAAACCGCGCATCGTGCCGGCTGAGCAGAGATATTCCGCCCTGCAGCTGAAGTGATTGATCACCAATCACCAGCCGCGTGTTGGACTTCACAATTAGCTCAGGCTTAGGCACTGAGAAAAACGATGCGATTGAATAGTCTTTTTGAGGCGCGTAGAAAGCGGCAACAACCGTCGCCGGATTCCTTCGACGGGCCGATTTTACAGATTCAGGGATGGCCGCCATCAAAAATGCGTGGTCGATCGGAATAACTCCGTCGGAGACAAGTTTTGCGGACTTCAGTTCGATGTCCGCCAATACGCCGACAACAGAAACGTGCCCCGCCACGTCAACAGGGCGAATGTCGGCGGATTGCCATTGGCCGGCCGCCCCTTCGTTGCGTACCGCCGAGATATTCAGAACGAAATCCTCCCGGGTCGGTTGCCGAAGTTTCACCACCAATCGTTTGCCCGTTTCTTTGGTATCCTGTGGAGGATCTTTCATCTCCCACTGACTGAGCGATTGAGTCCAAACATGACTCACTTGGAATCCCGCGGGCACTGTGAACTGGGCCTTTTCGACCGCGCCGTGAATCACGTTCATGGAGCAAGTCAAATGCATCTCCTGTGTGTTGGCCGTCAGTCTGTGGATCAAAACGCTACGTGAGACGGTGACCTGTTCGTCCTTGAGCAGTCGATTGTTCAGCGACATCACAATATTCATCGGGCCGCGCGTCGCCAACAAATCAAAATTCGTCGCGTCGCTTTGTGAGTCGTAGACCCGCTGCGCGACCGCAACGCCGCTTTTGACCTCCACGTTACCGGCAACGGCCAGTTGAAAACGGGTGGCCGATGGAGACGGCAGTTGGAACGACAACGATTGCCGCGCGGCGGTCGTTTGCACCGCAACGGTCAGCTCGACACGCAAGGTCTGGCGCGATTGATTGGATGTCAGCAGAACGATTTGACCTTTGGGGGTCCTCCACAAGTGCGCTGGTTGGTCGCCAAGAGTGGCCGCGCGAATGGCGACTCCGCTAAAGGGCAGCGGAATCTGCACCAGGCCTTCATTTAAGGATTCAACGATCAGTTCGCCTTGGATCAAGGCAACGCCGCCGGAAACCTGGCCGGTGTAGTTGGCGGCGATGATCGCGCTGTCCAAAGGAGCCCGCTTGATCTCGCGCGTTTGCGCTGCCTTCAAAAGCTGATCATATTGGACGCGCGATAATAAAACGCGGTTTGAATTTCCCTCCAGCAGATTGTCCAAGCTCTCCATCGGCACAAAAATCTGCCGTTGAAACGCCGCTGGCGTGCTCTGTGATTTGCCGTCGGCCGGTTTGTCCTGTGACAAGGCCGATGGGCCTATTAATACGAAACTGGCGACCGCGAAAAACAGGGCCATGAGGTTCAATAATGGCTTGTTCATTTTGAGCCTCCTTCCTCGGCTTCATCCGACTCCAGAGGAGGGTCAGCAGCGGCCGTCGGTGGCGATTCTGTCGCCACCGCCACCGAGCTGTCTTTGAGCGACGACGTTTGGAACCCGCGCCGTGCGTTGCGGACGTTTCCGAACCAGCGCACCGTGTTGGCGGTGAACCAAACCAGCCCGACCACGGCGGCCGTCATCAACAATGTTTCACTGAAAAGATGTTCGGTCAACAAAGGAAAGAAAACACCAGCAAACACAAACGCCGCAATCACCAGCAACGCTGCAGCCAGCTGTTTCGTCAACGGCGCCCGCAGCAAAAACACGCCCAGCAGCGCCATCGACCCGAACACAATCCCATTCAAAAATGTCATGTTAACCGTCCGCAAATGAAGCGCACCTTGGGGCGCGGGATCTGGCCGGAGGGCTGAAAACACGTAGGGACGACCATCGACCTCGAATTTTTGGTTGGCCGAAGACTCCATCTTTACGCCCTCTCGCACCCAATTCAAATAACCATCAACGTGCGCGCGGCGGCGTCGAAACATTCGGGAGACCATAGAATTCGAACTCCCCGAACCGAATAACCCCGCGATCGACTGAGTGTGTTCGTCAATCGCTTCATCGGTCCACGCTCCCGATTTCCGCCATAACGCCCGTTCGAACGGTAGGTAGACGCAAAGATAAACTTTTTGAACGGCCGGTTCATCTTGAATGATGGGCAAGTCAATTTGAGTTGGATCACCGGCAACGGTGTATCGCATTTCCAGCAGGAATGGGTTGTCTGTGTTCAGCCCCGTCAGCGGAACATAAATCAGATCCTGCCCGCCGCGCTCCGGCGTGACGGGCCGTCCGTTGACGCGAATCGGTTGATCATCAAATGAAGTCGCCGCATCAAAACCGACCGGCATTTGAATCGAGATCCGTTGTCCGACGCTGCGCATTTGATAAAGGCACTGCACCGACAGTTCATTCTGGCGGAGTGCAACGGCCCTGACCACGGCGCGTGAAATACTGGTCCGTTTAAGTTCTTGAAGTTCAAACCGCGTCGCCGTTAAACTCAACTTCCAATCGTCAACGAACTCAAACGCCATGGCGGCATTTTCTACGTGAAGGCCTTGAGCCAAATCCGTCTGCGGGTCGATCGGGCGAAGACCAGCGGCATCGGGTTTTGGACGGACGTCGATCGTTTCGGACTTGGTCAAAACGATTTGACCGCTGCCTCTATCGACGCCCGCAGGTATCAGACGGTCCACTTCGGCCTCGAGCTTCTCCCCTAGCGGGAGGTCGGCAATTTTTTCTTCCCAAGTAAATCGGACCTGATGTTTTCCAAAAAACTCGTTGTCGCCGGTTAGCGTTAATGCCGTATATCCTTGGGCCACATCATCGGGTTGCGGCTGAAGCGGGAGCTCTTGAATGTTTGGCGAACGGTTCCGCAGTACCGATATTAATTCGGTCGGCGCGTCGACCCTCAAAGATTCGACGCCGCTGTAAAGCACCTCGTAGAACAGTCTGGCATTGTATTTTATAACTCCCGACTGTACCGAAACCACGACGACCTGTTCGACGGTGACTTGGGGGCGGCGGCGTTTGGCTTCGAGTTCAATCGAAGCATCATTGTGAGAGAAGTTGAATGCTAGGATGGGCCGTAGGCCGGATTTATTAATCACCGAAGGTTGCCGCGCTTCGGCGTTCTTGAAACTCTCATTCCTTAACCCTTGCGTGTCGGTCGCGTTGACCTGAAGACTTTCGGGGGCGTAAACAACGAAAAAGCCTTCGGAATACTCGACGCCCTCGATCGCAGACTTGGGGATCGCGAATTCGATCTTCGAAGCAACGTCGGTCGGGCGGAGCAGGTTTGCGTCTTCGAGTTCTTGGTCCATCGCAATCTGCAGACCGAATTTTCCGATCGCCTTTTTCCCCAATGTGACCAAAACTCGATTCTCATTTTTTGGGTCGCGATAGAAAGTATCCACCGGCACGTTGGCCAGTCCCTTGCCCGAGAGCGGGCGGACGGAGCGAATTTTGAATTCTTGGGGGATATCCAAATCAAGTTGAAAAACGCCTGCCAGGCGGATGTCGTAGACGGCGGAGAGTTCGACGTTTATTTTCTCGGGAGTGATGGCAACTTCGACCAGTTGATCGACGTTGATCAACGGCTGAATCTTTTCAACACCCAGTGTTAGCGCGATCGGTAGCGCCGCATAACGATAGGCGAAATCCCATTTTTGTTTTTTGAGGTTGCCCGGAAGTTCCGCGACGTCCATCTGCAGCAGACCGGTTTTCTTTCGGGGTTCGGCCCTCAAACCTGAGGACAAATTCACCAAAACGCTTCCGCTGTTGCGCGAAACGTCGTTGGCTTTGACCTGTGCGATGGTGATGTTTGTGTCGTCGATTTGGTCGATGAATTTTTCGAGTTCAACCGCCAGAGTTTGACGGCCGAGCGCGGGTTCGAACAATTCGATGTTGATGGTCTGCGAATCATCCCCTTTTTCGACTTCCCATTTTTTTACGTTTCGATCGAAAACGCTGACGACCTTTTGGTCGGCGGGAACGTCCAGGGCGACGGTGCTGATTTCTGCGCGTGAAATATCCAGCGTCACGGTGGCACTTGTGCGAGCGACGCCTTGATCAATCTGAATCCGAGATTGCGTATCCGCCGAAACAAGCGCCGCCAAACCGGACGCCCCTTCGGTTTTGGGAGTCCATGTGATTTTGACTTCGGGGGCGGCCCCCACAAAGGCTAGGATCTCGTCGCCTGTTTGCTCGGGAGCAGGTTCCTCAGAATCCTCTGCTGAATTTTCCTCAGAATCATCGTCGTCATTTGAATTTGCGGTCTTTTTAGATGACGCAATCATCGGTTCGATTTGAACGTCCACATCCTTCTGCCCGGTTCGAATCGTCCAACGATTAACGGGGGCTTGCGGCGATGCAAAGGCGACCGTGCTCTGCCCACCGGCCTTGGTCAATGCCTTGGCGTAAGAGAGATTCAGGGCGATCGTCTTCGGTTGGTCATCATCATGAGAAACAAGCAATTCGTATTGCCCGTTTTTCACCGAGACAACTCTTGCCTCGGAATCATCAATGGTCGCCGTTCGAATCGCGGCGTTTGCCAACCGAAGCGGCACGCGATGCCAGCCTTGCCGCAGCAATTCGATCTTGATCGTCGCGTCGACGTTCACGATCTCTTTGCCGAGCGTGGCGGTGCTTTGGATGTCGGTGATCAGCGCCCCCAGAGGAGCCTTCTGATTTGGTTTTTTCGGCTGGTTTTGGCGCGCTTGTTTCCACAGCTGTTGGAATTTGTCGTAGGGCAAGAATACGCCGCGCCCATCGCGTTCAAACGTCTCACGAAGTTTTTCGTAAGGGATGTAAATCGTTTGTTCGTTCAACGAAGCGGCTGCATCGCCGGTGGCACCCTTGTCGTTGGTATCCTGAGCCCATCCAGCGTCAGGGTAGGAAGCCAAACCAAGAATAACAAAGAGCAGCATCATCGTTGGCAGTTTCAACGACGCTAGTTTAAAGACGGAGAGTGCTGGCTGTCTCATAGATCAACTCGATTCGGTGTGGTTCAAGTTTCATTGTTGCCTTTCGCTCCGCGAAAGAGCATGATTGCGCAAGGAGCGATGCGCTTGAGTGTTCTTTCGCGGAGCCAAAGGCAACGATACTACGACGAACAACAGGCCAAATAGTTTCATCTATTTTCTGCGAACGCCCATTTCAACCGAATAAGCGGCCTCGCCCCGCCGTAAGTGTCCGCCGGTCGGTCGGCCGATTCGGACCTCTGCTGCGTTTCACGCCTGTACTTCGATCGGCAAACTGGCGGTTCACTTTTCGATTGCGGCCATGTCTTCGTCAAGCTGCTGGTCCACGATGCCGATTGCGCCGCGGCCGTTGGAGTCGATGCGATTATTAGCGTCTCTGAAAATCGCCGGCACGTCCGCGTCCCAGAAGGTCAACTTTTCGGCTTTGGTCTTGGGGGTTTTGAACGGACGGACCAAACGCATGCCAGCTCCCAATCCCTCTTCGCCGGTGTACCACCAAGGACTTTTGGGATAATTTGGATCCTCTTCCTTCCAGAGTTTGTCGTCGGTAGGCAACCGCGCGGCACTGTTGCAGAATTCGGCGTCGGAATAGAACGAACCGCCGCGTAGCAAACGCGGGTACACCTTCGTCGGTTTCTGAAACGACTGCTCAACGGTGACGGGCCCGGGCTTCTCCGCGATCGGCGCGTAACCGTCTTCGGTGTAAGCATCCAAGACCCATTCCGACACGTTGCCATACATATCGTACAGCCCCCAAGGGTTCGGTTTGAGTTTGCCACAAACATGACGGTACTCATCGGACGAATCGTAGAACCAGGCGTGTTCTGCCAGCTGTGCGTCATCGTCGCCGAAGTAGTATTTCGTCGTCGTCCCCGCGCGGCAGGCGTACTCCCATTCCGATTCGTACGGCAAGCGATAAAACTGACCCGATAGTAGGCTGAGCCATTTCGTGTACTGCTTGGCCGCAAATTGAGTCATGCTGGCGGCCGGTTGATCGGCTTCTTCGCCGGCTTCGTAAGTGATATCCGGTTCGTAAAGCGCCGAAGGAGCCGTCACGGCATCGACTTCGTCTTCGGTGGTAACCTTTCGCAAGCCAGTTTTCGCCATCTTTTTAAAAGCGGTGTCCATCGCCATATAGGATTGATATTGCTCCCAATTGACTTCGTACTTGCCAATCCAAAACGGTTCAACGATGACCTCCACCTGCGGCCTCACGCAGAGAGGCATTTGGTCGTCGCCGGATCCCATTTTAAAAGTGCCTCCGGCGATAGGAATCATTTCTATTTCAACGTTGGTGCCAGGAATCTTCATCGAATAGGGCACCATGTATTTTCCATCGACCTCGATCGAGGGGCCTTGGTCCGGTTTTTGATCGACGATGCCCATGGCGTCAGACGATTGAGCAACCACCGCCGGTGCGGCGAACCACAATACACAAACCGTGGCAGCCGCTATCGCAAAAACAGCGAAGAAAACTGAAGACTTTGAATTTTGATTCATGATCGGTGTGGGGGGCTGGGAGTGAAGGTTCAACGTATTTTAAACTGGGCTGGCCCATTTTGTTGCGTTTTTCGAGACCATAGATTTATAAAATTTGAATGTCCCAAGTGGCCTGCGGCAGACTCAGCGCTCTTTTTTGGATACACTTTTAAAGCTCTACCCACCGGAAAGGAACAACGCGCCATGGCTGAAGCAAGCAGCACCGATCGCCGAACGCTTACCTTTGATACCATCGACGACGTGATGGAAGATATCAATCGCATTCAAGCGGCCCAGGAGAGCGGGACGTTGGCTGTCTGCGGTCAGTGGACGGCCGGCGAAATTTTAACTCACCTGTCGGCTTGGATCGAATATGGCTACGAAGGCTATCCGATGGAACCCGCGCCATGGATCGTGCGGCAAGGGATGAAGCTGTTTCTGATGCGGATTCTGAAAAACGGTATGGAGCCCGGCGTTAAGATTCCGGGAGTCGAAGGCGGGACGACAGGTCAGATAAAGGTGGCCACTGAAACCGCATGTCAAAGATATCTGGTCGCGCTCAACCGGCTGGCCAGTAGTGAACCGGTAAAGTATCCCAGCCCTGCGTTCGGAGACCTCAGCCAAGAAAAACGTGTGAAACTCAACCTTCGGCACGCCGAACTGCATCTCAGTTTCATCACCTTTACGCAATAGGCAGTCTCCAGCCGCAACGCGCAGGTCTCGGCCGGGGCGACACACTCGTTTGGGCCCCGCTTGCTTTATTCGGCGGCAGGAGGAATGCAAAGTCAAAATTTTCGTGCGATGTGCAATTCGGGACGTCGAGTCTTCGACCGAGCCCTATTTGATTTCGTAGGTTTCAGACGGAGCCTCAACCTCTCGGTTCACGCGAAAATCGACTTTGCACTTTTCTTGTATTGGGCAGTCGAATCGGGGGGCTCAACCGCCCGTTATGGTAAAACCGACGGGGGGCTGACGCAAAGGAATCGGGTTTTGGTATAATCCGCACCAGCACACCCCATACGTTGGAGAATTGAACCGATATGACTGAACCAGATAAGAAACGTCGCGCCATCCAGGTCGACGAAACAAAGACACAGACTTGTTACGCGAACTTCTGCCGCGTGACAGGATCGCCGGAAGAGTTGATCATTGACTTTGGCATGAATTCACAGCCGATGAATTCGACCGAACTGCCGGTGGCGATCAATCAAAAAATCGTTCTGAATTTCTTCACCGCAAAACGCTTACTCCAAGCCTTGCACGTGTCAGTGCAACGCCACGAATCTGTTTTCGGGCCGATTGAAACCGACATTCAAAAACGAATGGCAGCCAAACCCAGCGGTGAGGGCGAATAACGGACGAGCGTTTTATAAACTGACCGTTTTATAGACTGACCG
>CAYOZV010000010.1:22721-27587 GCA_964408465.1 uncultured Pirellulaceae bacterium | reverse complement strand
ACTGACCGTTTTATAGACTGACCGATAAAGCGGTCGAAATAGCCAAGACTAGTAACCAGACCCATTTTTTAATTTTTAGATATCTCGAGACAAACTATGGCCAAGAAGAGCATTGATAGCGTTGACGTAAAAGGAAAAAAAGTTTTGATGCGTGTGGATTTCAACGTCCCGCTGGATGACGATCTAAACATCACCGACGATCGCCGTATTGAAATGGCATTGCCGAGCATTAAATCGGTCATTGATCGTGGTGGGAAATTGATCCTCATGAGTCACCTCGGTCGGCCCAAGGGCGAAGCGTCTGAGAAGTACAGTTTGGCCCCCGCCGCGAAACGATTGGGCGAAATTTTGGGCTCTCCGGTTCACTTCGCCACCGACACCGTCGGACCGGACGCCAGTTCCAAGATCGAGGCTTTGGCCGATGGTGAAGTCGTTGTGCTGGAGAACCTTCGTTTTGACGCCCGCGAAAAATCGGGCGACGAAGCCTTCTCAGCTCAACTGGCCGAATTTGCAGACGTCTATTGCAACAACGCCTTTGGAACTTGCCATCGGGAACACGCTTCCATGTTCGGCGTCCCCACGGCGATGGGCGGCAAACCTAAAGTTGTCGGTAGCTTGGTCGAAAAAGAGATCAAGTATCTCTCCGGCGTGATCAGTAACCCCGAACGTCCCTTCGTGGCGATTCTCGGCGGCGCGAAGGTCTCCGACAAAATTAAAGTAATCAATAATCTGCTGGGCGTCTGCGATAAAATTCTTATCGGTGGTGCGATGGCGTACACCTTTTCACTGGCTCAAGGTGGCAAGGTCGGCGACAGTTTGGTCGAACCGGACAAAGTCGATTTGGCCAAGGAGTTGATTGCCAAAGGCGGCGACAAACTGGTTTTACCGGTCGACACTCATTGCGGTGACGCGTTCAATGCGGACTGTAATAAGCAAATCGTGAAGGCCGGCGAGATCGCCGATGGATTCGAAGGCTTGGACATTGGACCTGAATCGGCAAAGCTGTTCGCTGGAATCATCGCCGACGCACAAACGATCGTATGGAACGGTCCGATGGGCGTCTTCGAGATGCCTCCGTTTGATGAAGGCACCAAAACCGTTGCTCAGGCGATCGCCGACGGAAGTTCCACCAGCATCATTGGCGGTGGTGACAGCGCGGCGGCGGTGGCGCAGTTGGGCTTCGAAGATGATGTTACTCATGTTAGCACCGGCGGAGGAGCCAGTCTTTCGATGTTAGAAGGCAACACGTTTGCCGCCGTTGAAATTCTGGACGAAGCTTAGGTGATCCCAGGGCCGTTTTCCGCCGGCCGTTGGTTATTTTTTGCTCAGGCGGCCGGTGAGAACCGGCCTCTTTTTTTGTAGTGGAGGTTCTTAAAACCTCCTGCCTGTCGTTGGTTAGCGATGAGCATTGTTGAGGATGAGCATCGCAGGGGATTTTTTAAGAAAATCCATTACCGGCAGATGATCGTTAACAAGGATCTTTAACAAGGATCCATTACGTGGTTGTGATGTGTCCACCGCGTAGACAGGCGGCAAGATCTTTCAACCAAGGCAGGATGATGTTGATCGGTGATGCGTTGTAGCCCACCTGATGCTGCATTTGCACGGTGCGTTCAATCCCGACGGCGACCGCTTCGGCTTTTAACTGGGGGTCTTGGGGCAGACGATTGATGGCGTCGGCAACATCGCCAACGATTACGTGTTCTGCCTGCGAATCAGAAATCGCGGTGTGCATTACCGCGTCGAAGAACTCAATCGCAAAATCGCCCACCATTCGCAAACGGGCTCGCCGCATAGACGAGTCTTTGCCAGCGGATTCAACAAAGCCCAGAATGTCTTTGCCAAAATTGTCTCGTCCGGGATCCAAGGAAGCCAAAGCCGTCCTTAATGTTGACCGAAATTGGTAAACATCTTCATCGGAGAGTTCAATCGCGCGAGCGACGCTGCCGCCGGAGGCCGCAGCAAGCTCCTCAATCGGCGTCGTCGTTTCAAGCTCCATCCGCTGGAGCACAGTAACAACGTGGTCCTTGGTCAGCGGTTCGAATCTAACGATCTGACTGCGCGACACGATGGTGGACAATTGTTTCTGTTCGCTGGAGCCCAAGAGAATCAGAAGTGATTTCGGCGGTGGTTCCTCTAGCGTCTTCAACAGTGAATTAGCGCCCTCGACGTTCAGGAAGTCTGCGTCGTCGATGATGGCAATTTTTCGACCGCCGCGAAAAGGTTTCAATCCAATGTCGTGACACAATCCGCGCTGCCGGCGGTGTTCGGCGTCACCGATGAATACCTCGAGGGGGATGAACGCTTTGTCGGCTGGTTTCGAAATGAGGATCAGGTCAGGGTGCGTTCGCGCGATCACTTGCTGGCACGCAGAACACGTTTGGCAGGGCATTAAAGGCGTCTGGACGTTCTCACAAAGCAACGCCTGAGCCAACCTCAAGGCGAAGGCTCGTTTGCCGATGCCGTCGGGGCCAACAAATAGATAGGTGCTTGCCAAGCGATTGTTTTGAAGTGTCCTGCGGAACCGCTCAAATGGTTCGTCGTGGTTGAGAATGTCTGTCCAAGGCATGGCGCGGGTGCTTATTTTTAAAACGGCGACGAAGGTGAACTTAGTAAATGATTTTAATTGGCCAATGATTTAAGTTAGCCAATGATGGTGGTCACAATGGATTCAATGGATGTGGCGATCTGGTCTACGGTTTGGGTCGCGTCGACAACCGAGCAGTTATCACATGATTTTGATTCGGTCAAAAATCCCTCACGCACGGCCGCAAAATAATCGACACCGCGCGATTCCATCCGGTCGCGCGTATCGCCAAGTCGCTGCATCGCGACGTCGACGGGAATGTCCAACACGAACGTATGATCTGGCTGGATCCCATCAGTCGCAAAACCGTTCACCGCGCGTATATCTTCGGGGTTGAGTTTGCCGGCGTGCCCTTGGTAAACAATCGTCGACATGACGAACCTGTCCAGAATTACGAATTTGCCTTGGGCGAGCGCCGGTTTAACGATCTCTTGGACCAGTTGAGTCCGCGCGGTGCTGAACAACATCATCTCCGCACGCATGTCGATGGGCATCTCTCTCTTACTTAACAGGAGATCGCGCAAGGCTTCTCCCAAGTGCGTGCTGCCGGGATCTTTGCAGACGATGGTTTCCTTGCGGGTTTGCAAAAACGAATGCAGTCGTTCGATCTGTGTCGACTTGCCACCACCATCAATGCCGTCAAAAACAAAAAACATTCAGAGTTCCAAGCGCCTAAGGGGGAGTGCCGTTTGAGCGTTGCGATGCAGCGGGATGCCCCAACGGCCGAGTATCCAAACCGATGTATTGTCTCCATTTTGGCGTTTTTTGCCAGTGAGGAGGCCGTATGCCCAAGGGAATTGCAAAGTCAGAGCCTTGGTAGCAGGGGTGCAGGCTCGCCACAGAGAACCGCGGAGAAATGAATCGCAAAAACTCTGGGTAACTTCATGAGGTTTTTGTTTAAGACACCACTGCGGTTCTATCCAAGATGACCTTGCGGTTCTCCTGAATCGGGCGGCGGAGCGATTGTGCGGTGCGTTTGACTTCGTGGAGGTGGATGATGTGACTGTCCTTGGTCGCCAGTAGTACCGGTGTCGCGATCGGATGCGATGATTAAATATGGAAATAGAAATGGAGCGTGCGGGACTTGGCCCACAAACGTTTTTTTGACAAAAAGATTTTTGACAAAAAGATGGCGCGGTAATGTTTTTGTCTTCAATTTTTTTGTCGAAAATCGAACACGGCCCCCCTGATTCTTACGGCCAGGTCATTGCTGTAATCGCGCACAACGGAATTGCAAAGTCAGCGGCTTGGTTGACGGGGCGCAGGTTCAACACAGAGGGCAGAGCACACCGCAGAGAAATGACGCGCAAAAAATAATGTGAACCAGTGGCAATGGTATGCGTATCACCGGTGACAGAAAACTACACGCAGGCCACTGCGGCCCAGCTGTTGGGCAAGATTGGCAAATTCATCACTTTCCTCAACACCGCTACAGCTTAACGCTATTGTCGAAGAAATCGCGCGATAGCCCCAGTAATAGCTAAAGTTTCCAGATTCACCAGATTCGATTGCCGTCAAAACCCGATGTGTGTTTTTCGAAACGTGAGAATTTTCTTCCGTTTTACCTTTCATGTTCCTTATTAAGTCTTACCTTTGGTCGGAGCATTACGTTCTTGAACAATTTATTTTGAATTGGAAACGTTTTGCTAATCCCTACAAGTGATTTTTCAGAATGAGTTTCAAGTCTAACCTTGGAGCGAGAAAAAAATGTTACGAACAAAACTACTCATCCTTATCGTCGTTGCTTTGACATCTCAGTTGTCGATGGTTTCCGAAGCTCAGGCTGGTCCCTTGTTGGATTGGTTGAAAGGCATTCGCCGAAACTGTGCACGACCGGCGCTTCCTCAGTACGGTTTCACCGCCCCAGCGGCACAAACGCCCAACGTTGCAAATCTCCAACCCGGTCAATGTCTGAAGACCTGTCAGCAGACCTGCAGTCGGACGGTTGTGAACTATGTACCGTACACGGCCTATCGCACCAATTGGAACCGCGTCCCGGTCACCCAATACCGACCGGTCACCAGCAGCGATCCATGTACCGGTTGCACCATGACCTGTATGAAGCCTTGCACGACTTACACGTACAAGATGCAACGAGTGCCTTATACGACTTACCGACCGGTTTACCGGCAGGAGAGCTACAAGGTTCCCGTGACGACTTTGGTCAACGACTGCAACAGTTGCAATACCGGCTGTAATACTTGCGGGACGGGTAACGTTGGCGGCATGCAAAATTTTGCACCCCAACAACCAACCTATTCCGCTCCTGTTTACTCGCC
>CAYOZV010000010.1:14909-22621 GCA_964408465.1 uncultured Pirellulaceae bacterium | reverse complement strand
CCAACGCTGGCACCAACGCAGGGATCAGCCTCACGTACGACGGTTCCTGCGGGATCGCTTTCAACCGATGCGAGTTATGAACTGCAGTCGGCGTATCAGAGTATGCCCGCCTACACAGCCCCATCGCAAAATCCGATCAGCGCGTTGCCTCATACGGCGGCTCGTATTCCGGATGTCAATTCGGCGACTCGTGGTGTACGCCCCCAGACCAGCCAACGCCCGTTCTTGGATCGTTTGCAGAACCAGGGAAGCAGCCACGGTTACCAGACGAAGCTGAAACAGGCCAAGGTTGCTCCTGCACCGATCAAGCCAAAGACTCAATTGACGTCGCTTCACCGGCGTTGGAGTTACTCGCCAGTCCGGCTTGCAAGCAACCGCTCTGATTCGAAACGAATGACCTCATCGTTCTCCTCGGTTCAGACGCGTGAGCAAATCAACAGTGCTTGGGACGACGTCAAATAATCGACGCCAGAACAAATCTGATGCGTCCAGCAAATCAGTCGTACGCGATTGATGGCTGAACGAAAATAAGCGATCCAGAAATGGATCGCTTTTTTCGTTCGTATTTGAACTCGTGCTCGAAATGGAATCTACGCCGGACTTCTATCGTCGGCGACGCAGTCCGAGGACTCCGAGGCTGCCCAGCAACAGAGCTAAAGCAGAGGGTTCAGGAACAGCGCTAACACGGGTCGCGTCGAGCGTCACATTGTCGAGGCGATGGATGTGCGAGTTGTCATCAGGACCATTGGCCGTTGTACCAGTTGTGGCATCGGCGAAAGACAGCCGAAAGACCACAACATCGTCCTGATTCAAAGTTCCCAACGCACCAAGCAAGTCGTACTCGACGACATTGCTGCGAAATGTCGATTGGGCCGCGTTATTGTTTGCCAAATTGACGACTTGCAACTGATCAGCTCCTACGTTGGTGGAGGAAAGTTGCAAATTTTGAAAGCCGCTGCTTCCGTTTGCTCCGATGACTTCCGCGTGAGCACGAACGGAATAGGTGTAGTCGGTGTCTATTTCCGAGTCGTTCTGAGCTCCCTCGCTCACCCAATAGTTGAAACTCAACGTATCAAGGTTCAACTGAGCCTCGTCGACGGCGATCGAGAATTCATGAAAGGCAGCTGAAGGCATCACTCGGTTATGTGTCCCGTTGGTTACTGAACTCTGCACGTAAAAACTACCATCACTTACGTTTGTGCTTGTCGGCACAATGCCCGATCGGTGAGGGGTAGTGGTTCCGCCGATGGCAATGGAGCGTGTGTCGTAAACGCCATTGGTCGTTGCCGTCGTATTGACGACCGATGCTGTTTGATCGCCGGCGACCGGTTGCGGAAAGATTTCTGTGGTTGCATCGAAAAGAGCAACTATTTCCGCGTTGACGTTGGGCGTCATTGCTAGGAAAGCGAAAAGTAAAACGATAGGTGAGAAAATTTTGTAGGTCATGTCCGTTACCTCGGAGAAAGAAAATCCATTTCGCGGCGGATTATGCAGAGGCGTCGCGCACGTGCCAATAGCAGTAAAACAACTTTCTTAAAAATCCAATTGCTCAAACGTTACCTAACTTGGTGAACGAAATGATTTCTTGACGATGTAAGTTCTTCAAAAGTCTAGGGATAGGAAGCCAAGACAAATAAACGATGGGAAAGTTGTGAATGTTAAAAGCCTCTCAAACTTTTTTCCGATATGTTTCTGCTATCATCAGATCAAAGTGAATGTGTGTGACACACGCTATCGTTGTTAACAGAAAAGCCGGTCTTGACGTCTTGAGACAGCCTTGCTTCACCCTTTGTTTAACACCACATTCGGTCTCTTTTACGCTCTTTCAGTTTTGCCAAAACACGGTGTTCCTATGGGATTACTTGAATTTTTCAGCAATCTCCCGCTGGTGAGGCCACTTTCATTTCAGCGGCATCCCGATTCCTTTGCGGCAAGCCGTGTTACGTTGTACGAGAAGCTGCTGGAGGTGATTAAGTCGCTGATCGGTCATCCCGAATCCCCTGGAAGTCGATTGCAAAAAGAGCCTTTGTCGCCGGTTGGTTCGACCGTTTTTCTCGCGGCACATTTCCCTGATGAGTTTTTCCGATTGCAGGGGGAACTGCAGCGGGATGGAATTGAGTACGAATTCATCACGCGTCCATTGGATGCACAATGGTTTCATGACAATGCCGCCCGCAGCACCAACGTGGTCTATCTGGCGTTGGCGGAATTCCTGACCGAGACAACATTCAACGAAGGTGTGGGCTTCGGTTCGATGCTCAACCTGATCGTCGTCGATCGACACCCAGAGCCGTTTCGCGATGCGGCGTTGGAGAAATTTGCGCGTGATTTTCCTGCCACAACCAGGTTGGGATACTTCTTAGCGCTGGATGACCGTGTGCTGCGTTCGGTAATCAACGAGACGACTCTGACGGTACTGAAACAAATGGGCATCGACGATCAGGGATTAGTTTCAAGCGGCATCATTTCTAAACGCATCAATAAAGTGCTCGCCCGCGAGCAGAAGCGGCGAACAGGAGAGGGCGTCGCTGCGGAATCAGCCCAAGAGTGGTTCGAGCTGAACGAGTGAGGTTTAGGCGGTTTGGCTTGGTCTGCGCGCGGCCAACTGTTAGACGTGATTGTTTTACGGCCGCCGCATTTTTTCCTTTCACGCGTTGATCGAGGAACGATTTATAACGGGTGCCCTGTTTTCTTTGCTGCTGGCAGCGATCTGTTGGGGCAGCTATGATCAGAGATACCAATTTGTTAGACGCTGACACGTCTTCGATTTCTGGTGCAGACTCTGAATTTGATGACAAATTGAAAACCGCGTTTTGTTGTTTTTGCCGTGAGTTCATGGCTGATTGGACAATGTTTTTGACTCAGCCAAATTAATGACGGCCTTGGAGTGCAAGGCGACAACCTTACGACACTCGAATGTCGGCAAACGTATTCAGTAGCAACGAGTGGGATTGGCTGTTGATTTCTGGCGAAGTGGAGGCGCGTGGGCCGGCAACGTTCAGCACGTTGATGTTCTCTCTGGTCAGCCAGTCAAGAATTTCCTGGGAAGCTTCCTCGGTCGCTTCTTCGTTGATGTCTTCATCTCCGTCGGGGATTTTTGCCAAGTCAACGCACAGGTAGGGGCGATTATGTCGTTTGGCAAATTTGACGGTCAGTCCGGTGCCGCGCGTGATGATTTCTCGAAATAGAATCAGCGTTCCATCGGATTCGACGACATTCTTTTCGGTTCTGACCGCGTAATTAAATGAAGCGGTTTCAATCAGATCAAACGTTTCGGGGATCGGACCGTCTTCGGCGCGGCGACCCTTGGGGCACCAACCCCCATGAGGAATTTCGAAAAACAACGCCACCTCCAGAGCTGCTCGGTCAACGCCCGTCTGCCCGCCTGAGATGACTTTTGAAATTTGAGGTTTGGCCATGAGAACTTTCGGTGGAAAACTTACACCAGAAAAGAGCAGCCTTTCACTCTGAGACTGTGATTTTATTGAGAAGCAGGCCTCGCAAGATCAGCCGTTTGGGCGTTAGCTCCGTTTAGCGATAATGCAAACGTTACTCAGGCAATAATAACCGAAGTCCAGGGTTCAATGGAGTCAGATGATTAACATCTTGAGGAATTCGGAAGCGATTTAGCTCGAAAATCTCCAAATAGCGAGAGGCTTGGCCCAACCGCTGTCGTGCAACGTCGAACAGCGTGTCGCCGGTGCGCGTGACGTGGAAACGGTTGTCCATTTTTTTTTCGTATCGTTGGTAGTCTGTATTGGGGCCTTCGTCATCGAGGTCGCCTTCTGCATTTGAGACGCTGGCGACCAATTGATCTGCAGGGCATAGGTCAGGATAACGCTGGATCAGCTGCTGGATTTTGGGAATGACAATCGCCGTGCCCGGTTGCAGCTGGTCTGTTGACGTGATGCGTCCAAGATTGTGTGCGTGCAAGGCGCGAAAAAAACGCCCGTCGCCGTAGTGGTTCGATGCGATCGACCAGAGGCTGTCGGTTGCTTGAACTTGGTACTCGTTAGGCCCCAGCGGCTGTGGCTTCGTAGTAGGAATGCTCTGAGGGCTACTTTGAGTGATGCTTTGGGTGATGGTCTTGGGGGCGGTGCTGGACTTGGGTTTTTGGGAGAGATTGAATGAATGACTCAATGCTGACGTGTTGTTAGACGTGGTTTTACGCGGGGGAACGAACGAGCCGTCGTTGGCTGGTTTTGATTCTGTTTCCAGCAGCGGCGTAATCGAGGTCGTTTTGGGCGTCCCCATCGGAGGCGGCGTTGGCGCGGGTGCTGAGACTTTTTTGATTGGCTCTTTCGTGTTTGACTCCTTCGTGTTTAGCTGCTTCGTGATTGGCTGATTTGTAACTGGCTCTTTTTTGATCGGAGCGCCGAAGGAAGGAAGTTCTCGAGTGCTGCCCGCACCGAAATTGGACTTGATCTCCGGAGGGCGGAAATCTGACGAAGCATCGTTGTCAAAGGCGGGCTGGGCAACGGTTGTCGATGCTGGCTTCGGTTTTGGTGCCTCGACGAATTGCGCTTGGGCAACCTCAGAAGCAGCAACGCCTGAAGAAGCGGAGGAGGTGCGAGGAGGTGTGGGCGTGGGGGCGATGACAACCGCGGCGTTGATTGCTTGCGCTATCGGAGCGACCGGTTGCGGTCGGTTGGCTGGCGGCGATGGAGTTTTAGGCCGCCGAAGCGTCTGCGATGATGATGATGCCGATCCCGATCCCGGTGACGAATTCGTCTGATTCGCTTTACTGGCTTCCACGATGCGGGCGGTGGCATCGGGCGTTTTTGCTGAGTAAGTGTTGTCTTCTATATTTTGAGCCAACGGGGCCGATTGCGCGATTTGGTGGAAGTGAAACTTCTTATGTGCGACGCGATAGAACGCTACGTAAATCAGCACGCCCAACAGCACCAATATCACGACGAAGGCAAACTGTGCCTCGCGGACGAGCCGGCTATCGGAGTTGGGGCGGAACGGATCACGCATGAAATTAAACGACTCTGAGATCAATGGGTGAAGTTGGGGTGAACGGGCGACCTGCCGTAGACTTATACATGGGTTGAGTGTTTGGCGAAACAGAGAACGAAGCCGGTGACGCAAAATTGGATTCCAGATTTTTGCAAATGCAGTGATCAACAACGATAGCGTTGACCTTGCGTCCTTTTTTTAAAGCCAAACGTTGAAAATCCGCTGAAAACAACGCCTCTTCGCGACGGTTTGTCCGCAATGACAGCAAACGGCCAGCAAAATCCGAAAATCTGGAATCATCACGGCAATCCGTGTTGATGGTGACGGCGACCGGGAATAACAGATATTTGCAGGAGCAATTGGAGCATCCGCGTACGCAAATCTTAAGTTTGGGAGGACGCGAAACGTCGCGTCACCTGCAATTCCCTCCATGTTGACGTCCGTATGTCATTAGCCTTACTCAAGCCTGAGCAAAAATCGAAGCCAAAATCCAAACGCATCCTAGAACTGGATGCGTTACGGGCGATCTCGTGCTTGAATTTGCTGTTGTTTCACTTCACCTATGTGTATGCCAACAAGTACGGGTTTGAGGCACCGCTGGGGTTTGCATTCCCTTACGGTAAATACGGGGTCCAGTTGTTCTTCATGCTGTCCGGTTTCGTCAACGCGATGACGTTTGTTGGAAAGCGATCGGCGAAGGATTTTCTTTTCGCCCGTGCGATCAGAATTTTCCCATCCTATTGGCTGGTGATTCTGTTGAACGTTTTTCTATTGAGCCAGTTGCCGTTGTTTCACACACCCACAGCCAGTGAAACGGTCGCTAACCTAACGACGATGCCACGTTTGTTTGGGTTCGAGAACTTGGAACCGGTGACTTGGACACTGCAGATTGAAATGCTGTTCTACGCGACGTTGGTCATCATGATGGTCACCGGAGCATTTGAAAAAATGCTTCGTAATCTAATGGTGATGGTCAGCGTCTGTCTTGTGTTTTGCCTAGCGGCCAGCGGATTCAAGTCGGCGTTTCCAGATTCGGGCGCGAACCAGTTCTTCTGGATCGTTGAAAACTTGTGCTTCATGCGAAACATGCCTCTATTCGCCATGGGTATGTTGCTCAACGAGATCAAAAACAAACGTGGCGTCGCCTGGCACAATATGATTGGGATCTTATTCGCTGGGATTGTTTTCCATACGATTGATTTACGCGATCACAATCCGGCGGCAACGATTTTGTTATTTGGATTATTGGCCGCTTGTGCCTGGGGAAAGGTTCCGCCGCTGCGTTATAAACCCCTACTGTTTGTCAGTTCAATCTCCTACACGTTGTACTTGTTCCACAACAATATTGGATCGACGTGCATTCATTCGCTGGAGATGATGGGGATGGGGCCTTTGCTGGCGGTTGTGGTCGTTACGGTTCTTTCGATCGGGCTTGGCACTGCGACCACGATTTGGTTTGAACAACCGATCACCAAATTCCTTCGTCATTGGTGGAAGCAACGTAAAGACGAGCCACACGTGCCCCAGCAAACGCCCGCATAGGATTCCGTTAACGGACAGGTTCGGTAATCAATAAGAGATCACATTCGATCAATAAAAAAATTCGACAGCTATGAAAATCAAAATCATCAATCAAATCGAAGAGCTCTCGGCCAGCGCATCTCAATGGAATCGCGTGGCTGGTGACCGCTGCTTTTTTACTTGGCAATGGTGCGAGTCCTGGTATCGTGAACTGGCCTCAGAAGACGATCGCCTTCACGTCATCGTCGGCGTCGACAATGACGGTCGCTGGGAAGGGATTGCGCCGCTGATGGTGTCCGGTCGAAGACTGCGGTTCCTTGGTTCGGGCGCCGCGTGCAGCGACTACACAAATTTGATCACGGCACAATCAGGCTATAATCCGTTTGCCGAATTGGTAGCCCAGTATTTGGCCACCGAATTCGCGACCGATGGGGCGCTGTCGCAGGTTGACGTTTTTGAGATCGAGGGATGTGGCGGGAACGATCGTGATCTGGATTATTTCTGCGAACTGCTGCAAATCAATGAGTTTACGCAACACGAAACCGAAACCGAGGGTACTTGGAAAGTCCTTTTGCCGGATTCGTTTGAACAGCTCAACGCGACCTTCAGCAAGTCGATGCGACGCAAGACCAAAGCCGCGCGGAAGCGGTTGGCCGAACCCGACGTCGAGGTGTCGTTTGCTGATGAAGATAATTTCGATACGCTTTGGGCTCACTTCGTGCGGTTGCATCAAAAACGTCGCAATGCGATTGGTCAGTTCGGCTGCTTCGCGGATGATAAATTTGAACGATTTCTAAAATCAGCGGCAGCGGGTTTGAGGTCGCTCCAGCGGTCAGATTTGGTCGTTATCAAAAAGTCTGCGGTTCCCGTGGCGGCGGTGTTGCTGATTTACTGCGGAGAGACTTGCATGATGTACCAGTCGGGAATTGATCCCGATGCGTCATCCCAAGAGCCCGGCTATCAGTCAGTGTTGGCGTCGATTGAACATGCCATCGCGCACGAATTTAAGTACTTTGATTTTCTGCGTGGGGACGAACCCTACAAAGCGCGTTGGAGCACGACACGCGAGGCAGTTATCCGCCGGAAATTCATTCCGCCCACGGTGTCAGCGCAACTAAAGCATGGCACGTGGGTAATCGGGCGCTCGATTAAGAATTACGTTAGTAACTTCAATCAGCCAGAAGAGAACTAGCCGCGCAAGCGGCCAAGGTGGCCGTGTGGCCAAGCCA
>CAYOZV010000010.1:5194-14809 GCA_964408465.1 uncultured Pirellulaceae bacterium | reverse complement strand
AACGGGCCCAGCCCGTTTCGTGGTCCCCGGGCGGCCTCCGCTAGGGAGCGATTTTTGCTGCGGCGGCTTTGTCTAGAAAAAAGGCCAGGTTTTTAGACTTGGGTTTGACGTGCGTTGCTGGATATTGAGTTCCCGAACCATCGTAGACGGTTGCCAACACATCGGCTTTGCCGGCCCCTGTGATCAGGAAGACAACAAAATTTGCCGCGTTGATCACCGGCCCGGTGATGGTCACACGTTTCTGGCCGCTGTCGGGGTGGACGGCGACTTCGCAAACCTTCTCCGAAGTCAACAGCTCCATCTGGTGCGGGAAAATAGATGCGGTGTGGCCATCGCCCCCCATGCCCAGCATGACCACGTCAAAGACAGGCATGCCTGTTTTGTCCAGCGCGACATGGTCCTTGATCGTTTCACTGTACCGCTCGGCTTCGATCGCCGGTGCGCTCTCACCGACGACGCGGTGAATGTTGGTGACGGGGATGCTGATTTTGTCTAACAGCAATTTTTTACATTCGCCATAGTTGCTTTGTTCGTCCTCGGGCGCGACACAGCGTTCGTCTCCCCAGAAGAAATGAAGACGCGACCAATCAATCGCATCCGCGTGATTGGCGGCAAGTTCTTCAAATAAAAGCTTGGGCGTGCTGCCACCAGAGAGGCAGACGGTGATCCGGTCTTGGTCCAGATTGTTGACGTGATCGCGAAAACACTTTGCGAATTCAGCGGCGACTTCTGGATTGTCAGCGAAAATTTTTAGATCAGACATGACGGCGTGCGACGCTCCATTAAAGTTTGCAATAGTTTGTGTCTTCGGTCAGTTCGCGGCAGGGATTCCGCCACGTCAGATCGTCAGGTTCAATCATTTCGTTGGCAACCAGCGGCCCCCATGTTCCGGCAGGATAGCCGTAGACAGGAATCGAGGGATCGTTCTTCCACGCATCAAGGATCGGTTCGACAAACTTCCAAGACGCCTCGACACTGTCACCGTGGGCGTAAAGCGTGGCGTCACCCCGCATGCAGTCCAGCAGCAATCGTTCGTAGGCTTCTGGAACATCACCCTCGCTCAATTCGCTGTAGTGGAAGTCCATGCCCACGTTTTTGACTTTGAAGCCTTGCCCAGGAACCTTCATGCCAAACTTCAACAACAACCCTTCGTCGGGTTGGATGCGAATCACCAATTGGTTATGCGATTGTACAAAAGCGTCAGCGTGATTAAACAGTTGGTGCGGCGGTTTTTTGAAGGTGATCGCGATTTCGGTGACTTTGGTCGGCATTCGCTTGCCCGTACGAATGTAGAACGGAACGTTGGCCCAACGCCAGTTGTCGATGAAGAACTTGACCGCTGCGAACGTTTCGGTCTTTGATTCGCTGGGAACGCCCTCTTCATCGCGGTAGCCCTTGACCATTTCGCCGCTCATGTCCGACGCCATGTATTGGCCGCGGATGGAGTATTTAGCGACCTGGTCGGAGGTAATCGGCCGTAGCGATTGAAACAGTTTTGCTTTTTCGTTGCGAATGGATTCAGCGGTCGGCGAAATTGGCGGTTCCATCGCTACGTGAGCCACGATCTGCATTAGGTGATTCTGCAGCATGTCTCTTAGCGCCCCCGAGGTGTCGTAGTAACCGCCGCGACTGCCGACGCCCAAGGTTTCGGCGGAGGTGATTTCGATGTGGTGAATATAGTTGCGATTCCACAGCGGTTCGAAAACGCCGTTGGAAAAACGCGTCACCAATAGGTTCTGCACCGTTTCCTTACCAAGGTAATGATCAATGCGATAGATTTCCTCTTCGGGGAAATGTGCTTTGAGACTTTTGTTCAAGTTCTGAGCCGTTTCAAGGTCAAAGCCGAATGGCTTTTCGATAACCAACCGGCGATAACCCTCACTGGCATCATTGAGTCCATGGGCGGCCAAGAAACGGGGGATCTTTTCGTACAGCACCGGCGGCGTCGAAAGGTAGAAGATCACGTTGCCTTGGGCGGAGAACTTTTCGTCTAACTCTTTGAGGCGATCGGCGACCTTGGCGTAGTCGGCCTCCTCGTTGGTGTCGATCGGTTGATAGAACAGCTTTTCGGCAAACGCTTTCTTGTGCTCTTCAGATTCTCCCTCCAGCGGGTGCAGGTCGTTATCAAGAAACGCCTTGTTGCGAAAATCGTCATCGGAGAGCTTACTGCGACTGACGCCCAGCAACGCGAAATTCTCCGGCAAGAGTTTGCATTTAAAAAGGTCGTAAACCGCGGGGACAAGTTTGCGTCGGGCCAGATCGCCCGAAGCACCGAAGATGACAAAGATCAACGGCTTAATTTCTTCTGTTTGCACAATGAATCCTAACGGGTTCTACCTAAACTTAAATTACGATGTCGCGTCCCAATTGGCGTCGTAAAACGACGAACTGACCCGCATGCATCATCCAGTGAGAGCCCAGCATGGTCGCGACCGCCCCGAGGGTGGGCGCGTAGTCCTTCATGTTTTCGGGGCCGGGTTTGTCTAAATCTTCGTCGGACAATCCGCCGATGACGTTGACGACCGCTTCGTGCTGAGCGGCGGCGATCTTCATGAGTTCGGTTTTGGGTACGAAGTCCGCTGCGTTGTCGCTGCTGGCGGTTTGCTTGGCATACTTTTGGGCAAAGCCCTCGGGCAGGGCCGGCAGTTGTCCGCAGGCCGACGCCATGTCGTGTTCCGAAGCGATCAAGTGACCGATTTGCCAATTGATGTGGTTGCAATCGGGGTGCGGACGCTGCATCGCTTCGGCGTCAGTCAAATCATTCAAATAAGTGCCGCAAACCATGGCTGAAGTTTTCAGGTTGGTGATGAGTGCTTCGCGCGTGTCCACGGCGGTCTCCGATTGAGCTACTTTTACTTGAAATAAAACGGCCGGCGAAAACCGGCCCCAATTACTACTTGGCGGAGGCGTCTGGCCACCGCTTAAGTTAACGCCTAAACGTCGTAAGTCGTTGATGACGTGGTGCCACCGCGACCGGTCCAGTTGGTGTGAAAGAACTCGCCGCGCGGTTTGTCCAAACGCTCGTACGTGTGAGCACCGAAGTAATCGCGCTGGGCCTGCAGCAGGTTCGCCGGCAGGCGTTCGGTGCGATAGCCGTCGTAGTACGCCAATGCTGCACCGATGGCAGGCATTGGAATGCCGAGGGTAACGGCCGATGAGACCACGCGTCGCCAAGATGCCTGAGCATTTTCGACGGCGTCTTCGAAGAACTTATCCAATAGAAGGTTAGTCAGCATTGGATCTTTTTCGAACGCGTCGCGGATGTTGTTAAGGAACCGGCTGCGAATGATGCAACCGCCTCGCCACATCAGGGCGATACCGCCGTAGTTCAGCTCCCATTCGCGTTCGTCCGAAACGGCTCGCATCAACTGATAGCCCTGGGCGTAGGAAACAATTTTGGACGCGTAGAGTGCCTGTTCCAGATCGGCGACCATCGCGGCTTTGTCGCCCTCGAATTTCGCGGTGGGACCGTTGAGCGATTTGGACGCGGTGACGCGTTCCTCTTTCAGTGCCGAAATACACCGCGCGAAAACGGCTTCGCCGATCAGCGTCAGCGGTTGCCCGATGTCCAGCGCTGAAATCGCCGTCCATTTTCCGGTGCCCTTTTGCCCGGCGCGATCCATGATCAAATCGACGGTGTGCTTGCCGGTCTCTTCGTCCACGTGGCCGAAAATGTCCCGTGTGATCTCGATCAGGTAACTGTCTAAAACGCCTTCGTTCCATTTGGCGAACACGCCGTGCATCTCCTCATTGGACATGCCCAAGCCATCTTTCATCATCTGGTACGTTTCGCAGATCATCTGCATGTCGCCGTATTCGATGCCGTTGTGGACCATTTTGACAAAGTGCCCTGCCCCGCCGCGGCCAACCCAGTCGCAGCACGGTTCGCCTTGTTCGGTCTGAGCGCTGATACCTTGGAAGATATCCTTCACGTGTGGCCACGCGTCGGGGTTTCCGCCGGGCATGATACTGGGGCCCTTCAATGCGCCTTCTTCACCACCGGAGACACCGGTGCCGATGAAGAGAATGCCCTTGTCGGCCAAATCTTTGGTGCGGCGGACGCTGTCGGGGAATTCGCTGTTACCGCCGTCGATGATGATGTCACCTTCATCGAGGTGAGGCAGCAATCCGTCGATCACCATGTCGACCGGTTTACCGGCTTTGACCATGATCATGATGCGGCGCGGCGATTTGAGCGCACCGACAAGTTCTTCCGGCGTCTGTGTGCCGATGATTGTTTTTCCAGCGGCGCGGCCCGCGATAAAATCGTCGACCTTTTTCGTCGTACGATTGTAAACGGCGACGGTGAAGCCCTTGCTGGCCATGTTAAGAACGAGGTTTTCGCCCATAACGGCGAGGCCCACTAGGCCGATGTCTGCTGCTTCTGACAAGAGAATGCTCCTTTGGAAAAAATTGGTCCTCCTAATATAACGGAAGTTGATTTGGTGATAAGCTGTCCAAAGATGTTGCGGCGGAATTTGCCTGATAAATATATGGATGGCTCGCCTTTCGGCTCCCGCCGATCTCTGGGTAGACTTTCCGCAAAGCTCCGCAATCTAAGGTCCGTTTGCTTCATGTCCACCGAACCCTCTCTTTGCCAGCAACGTTCGACCGGCACCGATAATACGATTAACGTCGTCGGTGCGCGGACCAATAACCTGAAGAATCTAAATGTTAAGATTCCGCGCGATGCACTGGTCGTCATCACCGGCCGTAGCGGCAGCGGCAAGAGTTCGTTGGCCTTTGATACTTTGTTTGCCGAAGGTCAGCGGCAGTTCTTCGAAAGTCAGTCGCTTTCAACGCGCCAATATTTCAACCAGCTGCCGCGTCCGGACGTCGATTCCATTTCGGGGCTGCCGCCCACGTTGTGCTTGGATCAAAACCCAGGCAGCGTGAATCCTCGTTCGACCGTCGGCACGATTAGCGAGGTCTACGATTATTTACGCGTGATGATGGCGAAGGTGGGCGATGTTAAGTGCCATCAATGTCAACAACCGATCTCGCAACAGACGGCGGCGGAAATTTGCGATTCCATCTTGCGGTTGCCCGAGGGGGCGCGGTTGATGCTGCTGGCTCCGATCGTTGACCGCCGCAAAGGTCAGCACCAGGACGCTCTGAAGAAGATCCGCCGCGAACGTTTGGTGCGCGTGCGCGTCGATGGCCAGGTGCTGGACATTGACCGCGTGCCGCCGTTGGCAGGTGAAGTTCCGCATACGATCGAAGCGGTGACCGACCGGATCATCGTGAAACCTGGCATCGAAGATCGTTTGATCAAGGCGATCGAACTGTCCGTTCAGTTGAGCGGCGGTGCGGTGATCGTCAGTTGGATTGAACCCGATCAAATGGACGCCGCGTCCAAGACCGACACTTCCCAATGGTCAGAGCGTCTCTACAGCACCATCTACGCGTGCACGCGGTGCGACATTCACTATGCCGAGGTCGAACCGCGGACGTTCAGCTTCAACAGTCCCTTGGGAGCCTGCGAAAGTTGTAACGGGCTTGGGTTTGCAATGCATTTTGATCCCGACCAAGTCATCGCCGATCGCAGCCTCTCTGTCACCGATCGCGCGATCACGATCTGGGACCACTTGAGTAAAGCGACCTATAAAAAGAAGGTCCTGGAACTTGTCCCGGTGATGTCCGCGATCGGTTTCAGCGCCGAGGATCCGCTGAGCGCACTCGGCGCCGACGATTGGGGGCGGTTTCTCTATCAACACGATCGGGCGGCGCCAGGTTTGATGTTGGTGCTGGAAAAAGAGCTGGTCATCTCCGAGGACGATCAGTGGTGTGATCAGCTGATTGACATGGAGACCCGGCTGCCGTGTGTGGATTGTGGAAGCAGCCGATTAAACAAACGGGCCAATTCGATTTTCCTAAATGAACATAACATCGCCCAAATCGTAGCGATGCCGCTGGATGATGCACTCGAATTTTTTACGTCAATAAGTTTTGATGATCAAAGAAACATCGTGGCGGAGCCGTTGCTGAGGGCGATCATCGCGCGGTTGAAATTTTTGGTCGAGGTCGGCGTCTCGTATCTGACGCTCGGCCGCTCCGCGGATACGTTGTCCGGTGGCGAACACCAGCGTGTGCGGTTGGGGACGTCGATCGGTACGGGGCTGACCAACGTCTGTTATATCTTGGACGAACCGTCGATCGGTCTGCATCAGCGCGACAATGATCGGCTGATTGATTCGATCATGGCGTTGAAGGCGGCCGGCAATTCGATGGTTGTGGTCGAACACGACGAAAGCATGATTCGCGCCGCGGATTATGTGATTGACGTCGGCCCGGGCGCTGGCAACCTTGGCGGTGCGATTGTGGGACAGGGGTCGCCCGAGCAACTGTTGGAGTGCGAGGGTAGTTTGACACGTCGGTACCTCTCAGGGGAATACGCGGTCGCGCCGAAAACGGATCGACGACAGATTGATCCCCAACGTGTGATCCAAATCAAAGGCGCGTCGGGATTTAATTTGAACTCGATCGACGTGCAGGTTCCTTTGGATGTGCTGGTTTGTGTGACGGGGGTCAGCGGCAGCGGGAAGAGCACGTTGATCAACCAGACGTTGGTGCCGGCGGTGAGACGGCATTTGGGGTTGGTTTCACTTCCGCCGGAGAAGCATGATGCGATTTCGGGTTTGGAGCAGATTGAATCTTTGGTTTGCGTAGATCAAAGACCGATCGGCCGTTCGCCGCGCAGTTGTTTGGCCACCTATACCGATTTGCTGGATCAGTTTCGTAAGATTTTCTCGGCGACCAAAGTTGCCAAGCAGCGCGGATACTCCGTTTCGCGGTTTAGTTTTAATTCCAAAACAGGGGCCTGTGAAAATTGCTCCGGCCAAGGCTTTGAAAAAGTGCGTTTGAAGTTTCTTCCGGACGTGTTTGTGAAATGTGAGGTGTGTGACGGGCGGCGGTTTAACCCCAGCACGCTTCAAGCTAAATTTGGCGAATTCTCGATCGCGGATGTTTTGGAGATGACCGTGTCGCAGGCGCTGAAGCAGTTTGAGGGCTTCAGCCGGATTCGCCGGACGCTGCAATGTTTGGCGGACGTGGGATTGGGATACATTAGGTTAGGCCAGCCCGCGACAACGCTCTCCGGCGGCGAAGCACAGCGGATAAAACTGGCCAATCAATTAGCAAATCCTAAAGACGGCCGCACCCTGTACGTGCTGGATGAACCGACGACGGGGCTGCATTTTGCTGACGTCGCGGATCTGTTGGGCGTGCTCAATCGGATTGTGGATGCCGGAAATTCGGTCGTGGTCATCGAACACAACTTAGATGTGGCAGCTGCCGCGGATTGGATCATTGATCTGGGCCCTGAGGGCGGAACCGGTGGTGGAAATGTGGTGGCAACAGGGACACCGGCGGAGATAGCCAAAGTCGCGGTATCTCACACGGGGCGGTTTTTGGCCCGCTGCCAACAACCGTAGGGTCCGGCAGGGCGGCTCGAATTCAACGCCTGTACGGGACTTTGTTTGCCGTGCGAAAGTGTTACCATAGATCGGTATTCCCGACCGCGTTTTACCCTTTTTTGAGAATCGTTTTATGAGTGTTGATTTTGGTTTGTTGCGTACGTTGCACCGAATGCATCGGCAGTTAGCCGACATTGATGAACGGCTTCGCAAAGGGCCTTTGCAGGTCAAGATCGCGACGCAGAACGAAGCCTCGTTTCAGACCGAATTGGAAGAAACCAAGGAGCGGCAAAAGCAAAACCGTTTAGCCACCGATCGTAAGCAAATGACGATGAACGAGCGTGACGCGAAAGTCGCGGACATGGAATCGAAATTGAATACGGCGGCGTCCAATAAAGAGTTCCAACTGCTCACCGATCGCATTGCTGCTGATAAACAGGCCAGCAGCGTCTTAGCCGACGAAATCTTTGAGATGCTCGAACGACAGGACGCGGTCGATGTTGAGGTTGTCGCCGCAACGGAGAACTATGGTAAGTCGAAGGTTGAAAAGAAAAGAATCGCCGAGAAAGTCACCGGCGAAATGAAAGCGCTGCAGGCGGAGAGAGAGCGCGTCGCCGGCGAACTGGCCGAAGCCGAAAAGAAGTTGCCGATGGACGTCAGGACGGACTACCGCCGTCGCGCCGATGCCAAGGGCGAAGATGTGCTGGCCGAAACCGACGCCGTTACGTGTGGCAATTGCCAAGTCCACCTGACGGCGCAGATGAAGGCAACGTTGCTGATGAGCCAAATTCTGTTCTGCCAAGGTTGCGGTGCGTTGTACTATTTAAAAGAGGGCGTGAAGGCGTGAGTGACGCTTACACCGCTTTTTAAGGCGGGCCGTAAGTCGCAACGCGGCCGGTTGGGTTTGAGCTTTTTCGTGAGAACAAGTTTTGCCAGTTGTGCCGGTTGTAGGCTTGTTGGAATTTTTGTTCCTTTGTTCCCTTCTGTTGGGCGATAACTGGGTTAACTTTCCTTGGGTTTTCCTCTTCTGCCTCTGACGTATTAACAATTTAGTTTCGCGTACCGTCGTCTAACGTTGAGCGATTTTTCGCCAGTTATTCGGAGTACGCACTCAACACGGTCAGCACCAAAAAGCTGGCCGTGTTTTTTTGCGCGTTTGGTCTCAATAGAGAAACAGCCGGCAGCTATAATCAGTCTCATGAATTCCAGTCCAGCAAACTCAGACGATCAAAGTGCGTCCCAGCTGATGGCGGCAGTGTTGAAATTGGAATCGGATCAGATCGCGGCCGCCGGTGAGCGGCTTCTGACCAATACGGCTTGCCAATTAGCGTTGGAAAAACTGGTCCAATGCAAAGGTCGCATCTTGTTCACCGGCATGGGCAAGATGGGGTTCGTCGCACGAAAAGCCGCAGCCACGTTCTGCAGTACGGGTGCTCCGGCGATTTATCTACATCCCACCGAGGCCATTCACGGTGACCTCGGGATTGTCACGGCCGACGATGTCCTGATTGCACTGTCCAACAGCGGTGAAACAAACGAAGTTCTCAAGATCGTTGAGTACGCACAGCGCGTCGACGTTCCTGTGATCGCGTTGACCGGTGATCTGAGTTCGGCCTTGGCCGTGCACAGCGATGTTGTTCTTGATTGCTGCGTGCAGCGTGAGGCGGATGAATTTTCGCTGGCTCCGACGTGCAGCACAACGGTGACGTTGGCGATGGCCGATGCGCTTGGGATAGCGCTGATGAAGGCACGCGGTTTCACGGCCCAGCAGTTTGCGATTTTTCATCCCGGCGGAATGCTTGGGAAAAAGCTATTGCTGAAAGTTGACGAACTGATGCGTTGCGGCGATGAAATCCCCGTGGCAACCGCAGGGGTGAGCTTTGGTGATGCGCTGAGGTTAATCAGTGAAAAGAAAATGGGCTGCGTATTGCTGACCGATGGTGGCCGGCGTTTGATCGGCATCATCACCGATGGCGACCTGCGGAGGCACTTGGCCGGCGCCTCGGGTTCGGTCAGTGAAATGATGGTCGGTGGCGTGGAGACGCTGGTGTCGTCCTCACCGGCGACGATCGAAAAGGATAGGCTGGCCGCTGAGGCAATGCGATTGATGGAAGACCGGCAAATTACAACGTTGCCGGTGGTTGATGCTGACGGCGGCATCTGCGGTTTGCTACACTTGCACGACTTGATCAAAGCGGGT
>CAYOZV010000010.1:0-5094 GCA_964408465.1 uncultured Pirellulaceae bacterium | reverse complement strand
GCCGACTCAGAAGTCCGTGATCCGGTGAAGCTGTTGAGCGACATTGCCAAGGACGCCTGGAGCGGGCGCGATTTGGCTTGGCGTTTGTTTTTGCGCAACCTGCGAGGCATGTATCGCCAGACATTATTGGGACTGTTTTGGGCTTTTCTGCCACCGATTGCCAATACGGCGGTTTGGATTTTCTTGAGGCAGCAAGGCGTTTTTGATACCGGTGAAATGACCGTCAACGCGACGCTGTATATTCTCACGGGCATGATCCTGTGGCAATCGTTCGCCGACGCGCTGCAGATGCCGCTGAAGATTTTCAACCAAAACAAAAGCATGATCAGCAAGCTGCGTTTCGCGCGCGAGGGGTTGGTCTTGATGGGGATCGGAGAAGTGTTTTTCGATCTGGCGATTCGGATGCTGTTATTGATTCCAGCGTTTCTTTGGTTTGGTGTGCCGCTTTCTTGGGCACTGCTGTTGGCTCCATTGACGATTCTGCTGATGGTTTTGTGGGCGGCTGGAATCGGGTTGCTGTTGATGCCGATCGGTTGTTTGTATCAGGACGTTGGCAGATTTCTTCGACTGGCGATACCGTTTTGGATGATCATCACGCCAATTATCTACGTGGCTCCTGAAACTTTTCCCGGCAGCCTGTTGGTATGGCTGAATCCGGCCAGCCCGCTGCTGTTATTCAGCCGCGATCTGATTCTAGTTGGAGGCAGCAGTTTTTGGTTGCCGGCGGTCTTGGTAGGAGTTGCGGCGGTGCCAATGTTTTTACTGGGGATGATTGTGTTTCGGATCTCCATTCCCGTGTTGGTGGAAAGGATGAGCACATGATTCATTCCGCGACCAGCAACGATGATGAATTGATTTTGGACGTCAATCACGTTTGGAAGATTTATTGCCGCAACCTAAAACGATCGATGCGGTACGGTGTACAGGATCTTGGCAGAGAACTTTTTGGCAAAGGGCGCGACCGGACGCGCTCCGATTTGCGTCCCGGCGAATTCTGCGCGGTGAAGGATGCTCATTTCCAAGTCCGATCCGGCGAATGCGTGGGGATGTTGGGACCCAACGGGGCCGGTAAGAGTTCAATGTTGAAGATGATCAACGGTTTGGTCAAACCTGATTCGGGTTCGATCACGATCCGCGGCAGCGTCGGGGCGATGATTGAACTTGGGACTGGTTTCAATCCCGTGCTTTCGGGACGTGAGAACGTTTACATCAATGGCTCGATCCTTGGCATCAGCAAAAAAGAAATCGACGCGAAGTTTGAAGAGGTCGTCGAATTTGCGGAATTGGGTCACGTGATTGACTCCCCGATTATGACTTACAGCACCGGCATGAAGATGCGTCTTGGGTTTTCGATTGGAGCCAATTTGCGTCCGAAGCTACTTTTAATTGACGAAGTTCTTGCGGTCGGTGACGTCGGTTTTCGAATGAAATGTTTTGCTCATCTGCGAAAGTTGGTCGACGAGGGCGTTTGTATTATTTTGGTGACGCATGCCGTTGGGATGCTTAATCGGGTTGCGACGCGGTCGATTGTTTTTAATCGTGGTTCGGTTATTCATGATGGGGATCTGGAAACTGGATGTGTTGTTTACGAAGAGACGATGGGAGCATCTGATCGCGTTGGTAATAAGGGTAAATCCAAAACACAAGCATCCACCACTGGCGTCTCGATATCGTCGGTGGAAGTGGTTGACGATAAGGGAAACGTCAATAAAGAATTTGAAACGGGCCAAGACGTTATCGTCCAAGTTGAAGTCAGCGCCGGTTCATCAGCCAGGGACTTAAATTTGGTGGCCGCTTTGTGGTCGCCCGTCCACGGGCGGATTGCTTCGATGTCCACGGCCAGTCAAAGCGTTGAATTCGGCGTTGCTGGCGATTCGTCGGTCGCGGTCACACTACGCTTTGAGAACGTGCCGCTGTTGTTGGGGGCGTATTATTTTAACCTGTCATTGTACGGCCCCGTTTCAACTGACTTTCATCATCGTGTCATGGGAGTCGGGAATTTTCGCATCGTCGGGCCGCCGACCTGTTCGCTGGGTCGAGGTATCGATGGGATGGTCAAAATTGACCATCGATGGGAAATTGAATAATCCGCTTTCATCCACCTAGGTTTCCCAATGGCTGATCAGCCTAATATCCACTTTGTCATCAGTGCCCCGCGTAGCGGTTCGACGTGGCTGACGACGGCCCTCAACCATCACCCAGAGATCTTTGCGACCGAGCATCGTTTTTTTGGTGACTTCTGCGAGGTGTGGAAGAACAACAATGGGACGACGATGCCTCGTATTACCTTTGATAAATATGCTCGGGCCTTTGGGCAGCATTATTTTCATGAAGCGATGGATCTGGAGAAAACCGAATTCGTAGACGCGCTGCAGCGGTCCTTCTTGCATTTTATTGTAGGATTCGCGGTGAGAAGGACGGGGAAGTCAATCGTCATTGATAAAGTAACGCCCTATCCGGGGACATCAGATTTGGTGGTGAAGAAAATTCGGTCGATGGTTCCCGGGGCGCGGATCATTCAATTGGTGCGCGACGGTCGAGATGTGCTGACCAGTGGAACGTATGACTGGATCCTAAAAGATGCCGTGGGGACGCCTCGCCATCAGTTCGTGGTCGAGAAACAGTTGGCGACGCTGGATCGTTTCTTTGATGACGCTGTTATTGAAAAATGGGCTGAGAACTGGAAAGAGACGTTGCTTCCCTTTGATTCAACTCCGGCTGATGTGCGAGTCACTTATGAGGGGATGAAACAGGATCTGGCTGCGACGCTGGCTGATATTTTTGAGGCAGTCGGAGCCCACGCAGATAACTCAGCCGCAGGCAATGCGGAGAAGGCGACTCGGTTTGAGAAGATGACCGGTCGAGAGGCAGGGGATGCTGAGTCTCCGACCGCCAAAGCTCGGAAGGGGGTTGCGGGCGATTGGAAACGGCATTTTACGATTCGCGATGGACGCATCTTTCATCGGATCGCTGGGGAGCAGTTGTTGAAATACGGGTACGAGAGTGATCCGTATTGGTTCAAGACGCTGCCTGAGTCTTTGCAGTGGCAGCAGTAGTTTAGAAGAAAACTGATCGCCGCTAATTTTTCACTAATCAAATACGCGGCGCCGATTAGAGTCGATTTGCGCCGATTAGTGTTCCGCTTTTTTAGGCACGCACGGTGCTGGAAGCTACGAACCTCAGCAGGATCCGCTGGTGAACCCGGTGCTGTATGAGGGTTGGAAGTTATACCCCGCGTTGGGAGCATACTGACCATAGCCACCTTGGATTGGCGACTGCCCCGCAGAGGGATTGGCGAATTGATTTCCGTACGCGCCATATTCCCCGGTTGCTGGGTTAGGCTGGCCGTAGCCCGGTAGGCTATTGTTGTAGCCGCCGTATCCCGCGAAGTCGCCGACGCTGCCCGAGTTGTATCCGCCCGCTGCTGCGTAACCTGATTGTTGGCCTTGGTAGTAACCTTGATAAGGCGTCGTTGCTTGCCGGAAAGCTTGGTGGGGTTGGAGGGTTCCCGACGATGCGCATCCTACACCGCACGATACCAGTGCGAGAATGCAGAGCGCGAAACTTCGACTGGCTGAGGTCGTAAGCAAACGATTGGCGAATGATTCTTCTGAGGTCACAAGAACTTTCTGGTAAACGGGCTGTGTGAAAATGTCTGCGGCGAATTACGCGACGGTTCTCCTAATTGTTCACGATGTTTAAACGAATTTTGTAAAAAATTAGAGTGGCCATCAAAAAAGTTGAAGCCGCAAAACGCTTCGATCGTTACGGCCCCACCCCACGCGTCACTGTTTCATCATCTGCCGCAACTTAAGTGTGGATATTGTTCAGGTGTCGCGAGCTCAGGCCCAGCCACCGATCGCTAATTGAGATCAGCGGCTTGAGTTTATTGATGTGGTTCTGGCATGACTGTTTGAATGGGATGAATAAGAAAAATCGTTGCTCGCCAGATGATCCGGCGCGACCCGAACAATTTCGCACCGATTGATATCCTCTTCTACGATGGACGATAGGTAAGGAACTCCATCAACGTTGCCGGTCACGCTCCCACTTAAATAAAAGACCGCAGCCTAAAACAACATGACCTCGGCGAACCAGAAATGCACCTAAAGTCTGATACCAACTCTCCCGTTTGCGACCAGCGTATTGTTTCTTATTGGAAGCTTAGTAGGCCCGTGACTGCCGGTCGTTGGTACAACATCTTTCGCGCCAAGCCAAAGTCTTTAGGGGCGGAGTCGCCAAGCGATTACGTCGTGAAGATGATCAATCCGCATCTGCGTCCGAATCACCTTCAGTACGCGCTTGACCGTTTGGGCCGCGAAGCGATCGCGACCGAACAGATTTTGCACAGTAACGTGATCCGATTGTTGGATGCAGAATTAGATCGGGCGCCGTTCTTTTTGGTACAGCCTTGGATGCCCGGCAGTAGTTTTGATCGCTTCCAATCAGCCACGACGCAGACGACGCTCAACCGGTTGGTTTGGGTGGCCCGTCAAGTGGCCGAAGCGATCCACGCAGGGCACGAGAAGGGGCGCGTCCATTTGGGCATCGACCCATCTCACGTTTTATTAGGAAGGACCGGTCGCGTGACGATGATCGGTTGGTCGCAGTCGCATCCGGTGGGCGAATTGGCGTGGATGCCTCATGACCAAGTTCAACTGGCGATGTACACCGCGCCGGAGTGTTTCCAGACCAGCTACCGCGCTGATTTCTCCAGCGATGTCTATTCGTTGGGCGCCTTGATCTACAAATCGCTTTCCCGCCGCGCACCATTTGAGGGGCAATCAGTGAAAGCCATTGCCGAGGCGGCCACCAAATCCATGACCGTGGATCTGATGATCAAGCAGCCCGCCTGTCCGCCGTCCTTGTACCGCTTGGTAAGAAAAATGCTGGACAGGAATCCTGCAAAACGTCCCTCGATGCGGTCGGCGCTGGAGTCACTGATTGCGATCGAGATCGAACATCTCTGCGACCCCACGCTGATCGCGCTGTAAGCGGGCGGCGTTCTTGGTTAGAGTGCGTTTTAGGGCGGTCAAATAACTAGGCCGGTGTTGGGGTAGGGCTGTTGGCTTGCGGTAGTTTAACGAAAAGCCG
>CAYOZV010000009.1:0-45752 GCA_964408465.1 uncultured Pirellulaceae bacterium | reverse complement strand
GTGTTCGCGGGCGTTGGCGAGCGGACTCGTGAGGGAACCGACCTGTGGTTGGAGATGCAAGAAACGGAGATCGGTTCCACCGGCCGCAAAGTTATCGAGCAAACATGTATGGTGTTCGGTCAGATGAACGAGCCACCAGGTGCTCGTCTTCGTGTCGCGTTGTCAGCCTTGACAATGGCGGAACACTTCCGCGATCAGACCGGTAAGGACACGCTGTTGTTTGTCGACAACATTTTCCGCTTCTCACAAGCCGGTTCGGAAGTTTCGGCGTTGCTGGGACGGATGCCTTCGGCGGTGGGTTACCAACCCACACTGGCCACGGAAATGGGTGCCCTTCAAGAGCGTATCGCGTCGACCAAAAAAGGTGCGATTACTTCGGTACAGGCCGTTTACGTTCCAGCGGATGACCCGACCGATCCTGCTCCTGCGACGGCGTTTGGTCAGTTGGATGCGTTCCTTTACCTTGAGCGTTCGATCTCTGAGAAGGGTATTTACCCGGCGGTTGATCCGTTGGCATCGTCGTCTCGTATTCTCGATCCTCACTACGTTGGCGACCGTCATTACGCAGTAGCGCGTAAAGTTCAAACGACGCTTCAGCGTTACCGCGAACTCCAAGACATCATCGCGATCCTTGGTGTGGACGAACTGTCCGAAGAAGATAAAACCGTCGTCCATCGCGCGAGACGTATCGAACGATTCCTGTCTCAGCCATTCTTCGTGGCGGAAGTCTTTACCGGCAAACCTGGTGAATTTACTTCTTTGGAAGACACGATTCGCAGCTTCGAAGAGTTGTGCGAAGGCAAGTGGGATCACCTGCCCGAAGACGCGTTCATGTACGTCGGTTCGATCGAACAGGCCGAAGAACAAGCCAAGAAACTGGCAGAGAAAGCCTAACTCACTCTCCAACCACTCCCATTGAACTTTTAACGTAGCGCGACGTAGCACGGATTTTCAATCCGTTTGCGATGACTGAAGCGGAAAACCAAATGCACCGAACGGATTGAAAATCCGTGCTACAAAGTAAATCCCATGGCCGACAAATTACAAATCGTCATCGTGACGCCCGAAAAAACGACGCTTGATCAACAAGCCGAATTTGTTGCTCTGCCGATGATCGATGGCGAGGCAGGTATCCTACCGGGTCACGCTCCGATGATCGGTCGACTTGGCCCCGGTGCGGTGCGCATCCGCAACGAAGGCAAAACGGAGCGGTATTTCGTTGACGGTGGTTTTGCTCAGATTGAAGGTGGCGTCGTTTCGGTGCTTCCCGGCAGCAGCGTGGCCGAAGCGGACATTGTCGCCGAAGATGCAAAAACGGCACTCGATGAGGCACTGGCGTTACCGGCCGACAAACCGGAACTGAACGAGATCAAGCAAAAAGCGGTCGCCGTTGCTCGGGCGAAGGTGCGTTTTACAGAGGCATAGCGTGCGGGTTTCGTTCGGCTCTGTGCGAGGGCGATTTCCAAGGTGTTTAACCGCAATACCGTTCAATGAAGGCCATTTTCGTTTAACGACATGCCGGCAGGCGACCGCGTTTGGCCCGGCTTAAACACCGACGTTTAACACCGACGCCTGCCGGCGAATCGTTAAACTTGTGATGCGATCCTAAATCGAAGTGGTCCTCAGCACCTGAGAATCTGTTTTCTGACCATCGAAAGCCGTCACGAGGATTTTTGTTCCCGGCTCGACTCCTACCAACCCTTCTACCTTCGGCACACCCCGACTGTTTGTTCGCGCTCCGCGCAGGGGATGCCCCGTGATGGTCATAAAACGGACGTCCGCCGACGGCAGTGTTGTGAACTCTGGCAACTTTGACAGCAAAGGGCGCCCCGTTTTTGACACATCCGTTTCGATCGCCCCACCACCACGCGGAACATCCGACGGCGCATCCACTAGGTTTCGTATCCGTAATCCAATCTGAGAAACTAACGGACGGCTATCAAATTCCATCTCCAAAAAGTTCCAGTAAAAAGGATCACCCTCAGGCCGAGGCGTCAATTTGGGATCGCCGTAATCTTGATGGTAAAGCCCGATAATTTCTAAGTCGCGTCCGTCGACATCCTGCATCTGTGGCCCAAAACCAGGCACAACAATGCGTCCGCCGCTGCGTCCGATCGGTCCAAAACTGCACTCGATGACGCGCTGATCCTTATTTTTCATCAGGCAACCATTGTGGACATCGCCGTACACCGAAACGATTCCATCGCGCGATCCCATCAATTCCAGCACACGATCCGCACCGGCCTTCACCCAGCCGGCGTAATCGGCGACCACGCGATCGCGCTGATCGAAGTACTTGGGATGGTTGCCGCTGCGCGTTCGTTTATCGCCACCCCAAATCGTATGCATGCCACTGATCCCCGTCAGGCAGATCAATGAAGACGTGTCCGTTGCCAATAACTCTTGCAACCAAGCGAACTGTTTCTCTCCCAAGAGGCTGCGCGTTGGATCCGTTCGATCGTAAAGGCTTTTGAATTTCTCCCACCCCGCATCGTCCCACATGTCGACGTCTTGGCTGCTGCGCCACGAACGCGAATCACAAACAACCAACGTGAAATCCTGCTGCGGCATTTTCCATGACCGCCAAGTCTTTAAATTCGCTGTCGGGTCTACCTCTTCGGCGCCGGTCACCAGATGATGTACGATTTGAAAATTACGACGCATGTAATCGCGGTCTTGGCCCAGCCCCTCAACATTGCGCAGCGCGATTTGCTCGGGCCCTTTCACGTCGTCCATACCAAAGTCATGGTCGCCGGGGTTAATTACATTCCAGTGACGCATCATCTGCCAACGGCTGGTCGGCCCGCAGATCGACTGAGTGATAATCTTGTACGCATCGTCAGTGCTGGGCGGATACAATTCCAGTTCCATGTACCAGACGTCGTCCTCCCACAGCATGACTTGGAAATTGTAGTCATCCAAATGCTTATAGGCCTCGACCGTCGGCTGGTCGCGGATCGCCCAGCCCTTCTGGTCCATCTTCCAGCCGCCCTCGATGCGCTTTTGCAGGCCTCGGCTGATCGCGTGACAACTCAACCCACAGATTTTATAGGGCGCCGTCAATCGCGGGAGGCGGCCGACGTAATCTCCACCCCCGGGCACTTCGCCAACCAGGCCGGTGTGCCTTCCGCACGCATCGGTGCCCACGCGGTTGTCGGCCGTGACATTAACGCCGTCTTTCCACACGGTGTAATAAAGCGTCTTTTCACTGGGATTTATCGGCAACTGCACATTCAAAACGGCCGTATTCCGCCGCCACTGATTATCGACGATGGTGGCTGAACCCGCGACCGGCACGCTCTCCCAGCCACCGGCCGGCGACGGAGAATCAGCGACACGCAATTGGGCAAGGTTGCCATTGGAAGCAAACAACCCGACGAATTTGACTTGCCAATGCCCGTCCTCCAGCCTCAGCGTATCGCCCAACGGGTAGCAAGAATAGCAATCCGCCACACCTACATTGCGCGGCTTTGATTCGGTCGATTTTACGCTCAACTGATTGACGCTAAAATCAATCAGCCCGCGTCCGGCCGCACCCAAATAGCCAATTGTGTGTTTGCGATCGACGACATGAGTCAGCGCCGTCGATGCACCATTGGCGGAAAGTGTCGCCTTGATCTGCGCGCCCTTCTCTCCATCGGGGGTGACAATGATAGAAAGCTTGCACTGATCGCCTGGCTTCAGCTTTAACGAATCGACGCCAATTGAATTTTGTTCGGGCAGTTTAATACGTTGGCGGACGTAGCCACCTTTGTGCGACGGAAGGATGATTTCCAAACGGTCCGCGTCAGTCCACCCGACAACGATGGCATTTCTGATTGAATGAAAGCTCTCCAACAGGTTCTGCCCACCGAGCGCCACGCCCATGACACCGTGACCGTCTTGATACATATTCCATGTTTGATCATCGCCGGTTTTTGGCCCTATCCGCGGGGCGTGAAACGTAAACTCAGCCTCCACTTCGTATCGTCCTTCTAAAAACCATTGCGGCCGGTACGCGATGCCCAACGGCAATGAAGGATCGTACTCCGTCTGGTAGTCGAAGCCATGCGTTTGACCGTGAAAAGGAAACCCTATCCGCCGCGCACGGTCTCCGTAGTTTTCAAGTCGGCGCCGGAGCACGGCGTCTTTGATCTGCCAGTAGCCAGGATTTAGGCTTTGCCACTGATGGCCAAGGTACAGCCCATCTTCGCCGCAGGACTGCAGGGCTTTCTCGGTTGGCAAAAGGGATTTACCTGAAACAGCATCGGCTCGGACCGATCGCCCGTTCATCGCGACGACTGCCGCCGATGCCGCCGATGCCGCCAAAAACTTTCGTCGGTCAAGCGACTCCCTGACCGAAAAATCTTCTGATTTTTTCATGACGTTTTTTCAATACTTAATCTAGGATGGGCCAAAGTTAAACCAAGTTGAAACGCCTCCAATGCGCGACTAAAATACGCCGCGAGTGAGGATTCATCGTAAAACAAAAAGCATCCAACCGCCAATAACTTAATCGAAATCGCTTGCATTGGGCGGCGTAGCAGGCGACAAATAGACTTGGTTCACCTCCACCTTCATGCAACCCCTTAAGAAAGCAATCATGCAACGCCGAAAATTTCTCTCAACCTCAGCGGCGACAACTGCAGGTGTGACCGCCGGACTTCTAGCTTTGCCCAAAGCAGCCAGAGCCGTCCACACTTTCGACGAAGCGAAAAAATACCGAGTGGGTCTGATCGGAACGGGCTGGTATGGCAAAGTCGACCTTTTTCGTTTGTTGGCCGTGGCCCGAGACGAAGTGGACGTTGTTGGATTGTGCGATGTCGATAAAAAGATGCTTTCCCAAGCGGCAAAACTCACCGCCGAGCGTCAACGGTCTGGCAAGGAACCGGCGTTATACGCCGATTACCAAAAACTTTTGGCGGACCAAAATCTTGACATTGCGATCGTGGGAACGCCGGACCATTGGCACGCCTTGCCGATGATCGAAGCCTGCAAAGCGGGATGTGATGTCTACGTGCAAAAACCGATCGGCGTTGATTTCATCGAGGGCGAAGCGATGGTGGCCGCCGCACGAAAGTATGACCGCGTGGTACAGGTCGGCACGCAGCGCCGTAGCACGCCGCATTTGCTTGAAGCGCGCGACAAGTATCTCACCACTGGCCGCATTGGAAAGATCGGACGCGTCGAGATTCACAGCTACTTCGGTGGCAGACATAACTTGAAAGATAAAGTTGTCCAACCGCCGGAACACTTGGACTATGAGGCGTGGACAGGTCCTGCCCCGATGCGTCCCTACTATGAAAAAATGACGCCGGTGCGTTGGCGAGCTTTCCAGGAATACGGCAATGGGGCGATCGGAGATTTATGCGTTCACTTTTTCGATTTGGCGAGGTATTTTTTAGATCTGGGTTGGCCAGAGCAAGTCGCTTGCACCGGCGGCGAATTTGTGGACACCGAAAACATTTCCAACATTCCTGACACACAAGACGCGCTGTTTAAGTATCCGGGCATGGATGTGGTTTGGACCAATCGCGCTTGGGGCAATCCTGTGGAGAAAGACTATCCTTGGGCGATGTCGATTTTTGGTTCTCAAGGAACGCTGAAAATGAATTTGCAAAAATACGATTTCATCCCATCACAGTGGAGCGACGAAAAACCCGAACGTGGTAAGTTTCTGGTCGAAGAGGTATCTGAGTTGGAGAAGGCCGAACAGCGATACGACTTGGCAACGCTCGGCGCCACACGTCGCCACCTAAAGAACTTTTTTGACGCGGTAAAAACTCGTGAGAAACCGGTCGCTGATATTTTGGAAGGGCATATCTCCTCCTCGGCGTGCGTGCTGGCCAACAATGCGATGGAACTTGGCCGTACTCTGACCCTCGATCAAGAAACGGGCCGACCGATCAATGATGATGACGCCACAAAATTATTGGCGCGAGACTATCGCCAGCCGTGGGTTCATCCGACGGCCGATAATGTTTAGCCCGCTAGAAAACTGCCGTCAAAGATGCGCATCTTTAAGGCCCGCCAGTCGACGGTTCTTGTTGTCTGGAAGCCGCGACTGCGTAGCGACAAACTGAATCCATGAACTCAGACTTCACCGACGATTCCAAAGATTCCGGCGATGCCGACAACGCTGCGGACGCAGTGCCAACGCGATTGTCTAACTTCATCATCTGGGTGGACGGCGTTGGTGGCTTTCTCGTTTGCTGCGGTCTACAAAACAAAATCGGCCAGGCCATCCCCGATTCCGAAGTCACCGTGCCGCTACGGGGCGATCTTGATCGAGAACATGCAAGAATCGAAACGGTCGAAGATCGGCATTTATTGCATCCCATCGGCACCGTCTCGGTTGATGGATGCAGGCTGCGCGAACCGGCGGTGTTAATTCATGGCCAAACGATTCAACTTGGCGAAACCGTTGCGATCGGCTATCGCAAACCACACCCCTTAAGCGCGACGGCCGTGCTGGATTTTGTTTCTCGGCACCGAACGTTCCCTTGGTCAGACGCGGTGATCATTGCCGGTGACTCAATCTTGCTGGGCAACCAATCGCGCAATCACATCGTCTGCCCGCGGTGGAAACACGAACTGATTCTCTATCGTCGGCAAAACGAATGGTTTTGCAAAACGAAGGCCGCTGCGTTTTTCAATGGAAACGCCTTCACCAGTGACGTGCCGTTACAAGACAAGAGTCGCGTCCACGGCGAGGACTTTTCGTTTTCCATCGAGGCCGTTTGAGCCGCCCCAAACTCAACCGGTAAACTGGCCACCCGCGCAGAAGAACTGCAAAGTCGATTTTCGCGTGAACCGGGAGGTTAAGGCTGAGCCTAAAACCTACGAAATCAAATAGGTCTCGGTCGGAGCCTCGACCTCCCCAATTGCACATCACACAAAATTTTTGACTTTGCCGTTACCCTGAACGCCCACGCCAAAGGATGCTCAGGGCGTCCAAATTTAAGCTATAATCAGGGGACACGTTGGGCCGGATCCCCACCAGCCACTTTCGAAAATCTGCTTCTGTCGGCGGGACAACTGCATGAAATTTTCTTATCCAAGTGGTGCCAAACCGCTGCAAGGTTTCACGATCAAACGTGGCATCGGCGTGGGCGGTTTTGGAGAAGTCTATTTCGCAATCAGTGATGCCGGCAAGGAAGTCGCACTCAAAAAGATCCAGCGCAATCTTGATATAGAACTGCGCGGCGTCCGCCAATGCCTGAACCTCAACCACGTGAACCTGATATCACTGTGGGACATCAAGACCAACGAACAAGGCGAAAGCTGGGTCGTGATGGAGTACGTGCCGGGCGTGTCCTTGCGTGACGTGATCGAGGCGTTTCCAAACGGCATGCCCGAAACTGAGATTAAAAAATGGTTCGCCGCGACGGCCTCGGGCGTGGCGTACCTGCACAAGCACGGCATCGTCCACCGCGACCTCAAGCCCGGCAACATCTTCCGCGACGATGATCAGCACATCGTAAAAATTGGAGACTACGGCCTGTCCAAATTCATCGCCTGCAATCGTAAATCTGGGCAGACCGAAGCCGTCGGCACCTTTCATTACATGGCCCCTGAAATCGGCAAAGGCGTTTATGGCAAGGAAATCGACGTTTATGCGTTGGGAATTGTGCTCTATGAGATGCTCACCGGTGACGTTCCCTTCAATGGTGAAAGCTCGCAAGAGATCATCATGAAGCACCTCACGGACAATGTCTCTCTGGAGAGAATTCCACCGGCCTTCCACCGCGTTACTCTCAAATCCTTGCACAAGGATCCGCGGTCCCGTTATCCATCGGTGCAGGCCATGGTGAAAGAACTGCCATGGCGTGATCTAGCAACCAACAGTGAATCCATTACCGCTCAATACGCGATGGGCCATCCTTCGTTGATGGCGTCTTCGCCTGGCCGCAGCCAACCTCCGGTCAGCTTCGGCACAGCGAAAATTGCGCCCATCTTTGTTAGCGGAGACGCAATTGAAATCCTGCGGGAGGATGTTGTCTTTGGCGAAGTTCAGAAATCGCCATCAGGACAGGACTTCGATCGGGCGATCGCCCCCAACCCTGCGATCCACAAATCGACCGCGCCCCATCCAAGCACGCAGCAACCACTTGGTGTTGGTGCCGAACACTCTTCTGTCACCGAAGATCCGATCGAAGTTCCGCAAACCACAGGCACTGAAACACGGGCCAATGTCAGCCGCCCGGCAGAACCCCACGTTTCGCAGCGCATCACAGCGGTGGGCCGTCGCGCGGAAATCCCCCCCAACGCTGCGATAAACCCAGCGATCAACCCAGCGATAGTAGACGGCGAAATCACCAGATCTCATCCACTGGTTCACTGGTGGACTTACGCTCCAGCGGCGACGATATCGAAAATGCTTCTGTTGGGGCTGGCCGTAGTCGTGATTTTGCTCAAGCCTGCCTTGCTGTTGAAATGCGCCTTCGTCGGCGGGCTGTTTTATCTGATTTCTTACGTCCGGCGACACGGGGCGTTAAGCGGACGGGGATCTAACCGAGCAAGCAACGCAAACACAGAATTCGCTGCGGCGGCTTCAACAAGGGACAACGATGCAGGCTCCGCTGCAATTGGAAAGACACTTTCTACGTTCGGGCTCAGTTCCCCCCAACTGACGGCAGTTCGGACTCGGCTCAGGGAACACACTTGGCGGGAGCGTCTGACAGCGTTGTTAGGCGCGCTGTTGATCGCCGCTTTATCCTGCATTGTTTTGAACCTCATTCCGTTTTCCCTGTCCGCCGTTGAGCCATCGACCGCAGTCGAGATTCAGCCATGGGTTAATCTGTGGGGACGATATGCATTGGTGACAACGGTCAGCGTCTGCGCGTGCTGGATCATCTTAGCCGGCGGAAAATTGTGGGAATTAAGCAGCGGCGAAGCTTGGCCACGCCGCGCCGCGCTGGTGGTCATCGGATTAGCAATCGGAACGACCGGTTGGGCGGCAGCCGAATTTTTTGGAATCCCACTATCCAGCCCCAACGGCTTGCATTCACTAGAGCTGCGGGAGTTTCAGATCGGCGGCATCCCCGTGATTGCTGCTTACCTGATTTTCTTCATGGTCTTTTTCGGTGCGCTGCGTTGGTGGTATCAAGTCGACCCTCTTCGTAAAACGCGATTGAGCCTGTGGACGGTGGGGCTATGTTTTATCTGGGCAGTCGTTTTGAGTCACGTTTTGGGGCGGTCAGTGATCACGCATGGTTTATTTGCGATCGTGGTGTCGACATCGTTACAGCTTTCGGCGCCTTGGATCGGTGAACGACAACGCAAGACAATCGTAGCCGCCGGTCGCTGATTAGAAGCGTTAACCTAGATCACTTTTTTCGCTTATTTTTTCGCGGGGGCATCGTGGATAAGCGACCACCAAATTCCCATCGCGGGCGGAAATTACAAACCAGCTCTGTTATGCTCTACCGGTGATCAGCCACCATTCCAAATTCCGTTTGTCCATGAAACTAGCTTACCAAGCACGGTCGCCGCGTATTCGCGCTGTGCAATATTTCAGTTTGTTGGCGATGATGGTTTTGATCAGCGCCGCCGGACAAACGAGATCCGTTCTTGCTCAGGATCAACCCGAACAACCGAAGTGGACCCAGCAGGGTAATTTTGTCGATGGTGAGACCCGATTTTTGTTGATCGAAACCGAGGAATTTTATTTGCGGTCGGAAGCTTCGATGGTTTTGATGAGCCAGATCAGAGAAACGATCAATGCTCAGATTGATAAAATCGTGGGGGCCGGCGGATATCGTTTTGTTGATCTCGATGCCCATTTCTTACAGCGCTCAATCGTCGACGAAGAAATTGTGATCCAAAAAACGATCACCGACCCTGAATCGCAGAAGGAAATTCGGCGACATGTTGGCTATGCGCGGCTCCGATTCGATGAAGATTTTGATGCACTTGTCGATCGTCAATATCAGCTGAACTTTAAAGCACGCCGACTTCAATGGACGGGGTTGGCAGGCATTATAGCGCTATGTTGGATGGCGGCGGCGTACGGCTATCTGCGTTTGGACAACGCGACCCGCCATTTCTATTCTCGCCGTTTGCAGACCGTGGCGATCATCTCTTGTTTAATCCCGCTGATCATTGCGGTTTGGATCGTGATTGCGTGGAAACTATTTTGACCCGCCGTTTTTGACCTGCCGCTATTGCCCCGCTTCTATCGCCCCGCCGGCCGAAGGGGGTTATCGGCGGTCGCCCCACTTTCTAATTTAGATTCAATAAAATCTTCACCCCTGAGAAGTGCATGCCAGAAGGCCATACTGTTCACCGCATGGCGCGAGATCACTCGAAGCATCTCGCCGGCCAGACGATTCGCCTCTGTTCCCCCCAAGGAAGATTCGCCACCGAAGCGAAACGGCTTGACCGCAAACGTTTGAGTTCGGTGACGGCACATGGCAAGCATCTATTTTATCGCTGGTCGAACCCCAAGACGAGCACCAATCGCGAAACGGTCATGCACGTTCACCTGGGTCTTTACGGAAAATTTCGCGTTCACAAAAACCCTCCGCCGCCGCCACGTGGGGCAGTACGTGTAAGGATGATCGGTGACTCGCGGGCGATAGATCTCAACGGCCCGACCAAATGTGAGATCATGACCGCCCCGCAGTTTCAAAAACTAAAGAACCGATTGGGCGTGGATCCGCTTGATCGTGACGCCGAACCGGAGCTTGCCTTTGCTCGGATCAGCAAAACAAAAAAACCCATCGGTTCAGCTTTGCTTGATCAATCATTGATCGCTGGCATCGGTAACATCTACCGGGCGGAGATCTTACACAAATTGAAAATTGATCCGGAGAAGCCCAGTTGCCAACTTTCGCGCGGCCAGTTTGACGAACTGTGGCAATTGACCGTCGATCTTTTTCGAATTGGCGTCAAACACAACAAAATCATCACCGTCGATCTTAGCGCGATCAACAAACCGGTCAGCCGTTTAACCAAGGATCAGCGCGTGATGATCTACAAGAAACAAACGTGTTCGTGCTGCGGCGGCGCGGTGAAAAAATGGACGCTGGGTGCAAGAACGATGTACGCGTGCACGAAATGTCAGCGGTGAACGCGCCAACGGTCAGAGCTCATCCGTTGTGATGAATTACCATTTTGTCGATCGGATTTCTTACCTTCGCAAAATTCTGCTGCTGATCTTCCTCCGCGCGATAACCGACCGGAAGCGCAACGGTCGCGGTTAAGTTTTGCTCGCTCAGATTCAGCAAACGATCATATTGAGCCGGCACGAAACCTTCCATCGGACAGCTATCAACCCCGACCGCTGCGCAGGCGACCATCATGTTGGCCAGTGCGATGTAGATTTGTTTTTGAGCCCAGTGGATCCGCTGTTCCTCTGACATCGACATCACCGCACCGATCATCTGCTTCGCATAGCCGTCCAGTTCGCCCTGTGGCAGATCACGCACCTTCTCTGTCAGCCGCGCCATGTTGCGAATAAACGCTTCATCGACATCGGTGCGGGCGGCCAGCACAATCACGTGAGAAGCCTGTGCGACCTGCGGTTGGTTGTATGAAAAAGGGACCAGTTCGTCTTGCGTTTGCTGGTCAGAGACAACGACAAATTTGAAGGGCTGCAAACCGTAAGAGGTTGCGGCCAGGTTCCCAGCGACGAGGATCGTTTCTAAATCTGTGTCGCTGACTTGCTTTGATGGGTCAAATTGCTTGGTCGCATATCGCCAGTTTAGGGCTTCTATCAGGTTCATTTTTGGCTTCAAAGAATAGCATGGCAAAAACCAGATTATAGCTCCAGAGTCCGCCGGACTACAGCCCATCAAACGATAGCCGGATGCGGCAAAAACGACTTAGCAATTGGAAAAATCAACGAAGGCGCTACGGCTGATCCGTTTTAGAATCACCAAAACGGTAACCAATACCTCGGACCGTTTCGACCGCCGCAGCGGCGTCGCCCATTTTCTTTCGCAGCGAACGAATGTGCACGTCGATGGTCCGTTCGAGCACCATCGTGTCAGCGCCCAAAGCCAGATCAATCAACTCAGTTCGGTCGAACGCCCGTCCTGCCTGTCGAATCATCGTGTCCAGCAACCGAAATTCACTGGGCGTCAGATCCAACGGTCCGTCGTCCACCGAAGCGCGGTGCTTGATTCGATCGACGGAGACACGACCGACCGTCACGATGTCAGCACCACCGAGTTCAAGTTCTCGGCGCCTAAGCAACGACTTCACACGCTCCATTAACACTCTGACGCTGAAAGGCTTAATGACATAATCATCGGCCCCGACAGAGAACGCATTCAACTGATCCGTCTCATCTGTCTTCGCGGTCAGCATCATGATCGGCATCTCGCGCGTCGACGGCGCTGCCCGCAATTGATGGCAGGCCTCGATTCCATTTACCACCGGCAGCACATCGGCCAAGATAACAAGGTCAGGCTTCTTCGTTCGAGCCTGATCAAGGCCGTCTTGCCCATCGTGCGAGGTATGAACCTCGTACCCTGAATTGGAGAGGTTGAACTCTAGAACGTTCGCGAGAGAGAGGTCGGCTTCGACGACCAGAATCTTGGTTTTTGACATATCTTGAAGAGCGCGCAACTGAAGGAAGGACAAAATTCTCTATTCCTAGTGTGTCCATCAGGTGGTCGCTCAGGACAGTCAGAAGATAATAGCAGACATCGAAAGTTGGTTGCAGACATGTATTGACCAAACTTATCCGTACGAAAAACGTGCGCTACCAGGCCAACGAACCCGAAATATCAAACCGCTTTCAGCACCAATAAACAACACTCAAGGGACGCGAGAACTCCCTTGCCAGCTTTCCCAGTCGAAAGCCCGCACGCCAAAGACCGATGTTAACAAAAGATTAATTCTCAATCGCTTTTTTAAAAACGATCAATCGCGCGCGCAAGGTGTGCGTGCCGGCGGTTTTAAATGCGCGTGCGTCGATCGGCTGACGTTTGAATGATTCAAGCAACGCGATCCTCCAGTGCGATCCTGCAACGAACGACATTCGCGCTGCAGAGCATTTCCAAGACATCTGATCGCCGCGTGTGAAAGCTACGCTTCGCTTGTGCCAATTACTTTTTATCTGGAATCGTCGCTATCGTCCCTTTCACCGTGACGGTGATCGGCGCCGAGGCAACACCCGCATTTTCACCATCACGAAAGGAGACCGCTTGCAGCTTGATCTCTCCGACGCCTAAGGAACCGGTAGGAATTTCGGTCGATCCTTTTTCGGATGTGATGACGCCCACCGTTTTGAAGTTTTGGCGGATGATGATTCTTTGGCCAAAATTTGTTTCGGCGCTAACTTCGATTGGCATTGGAAAATCGCAGGTCGTTTTCTCAATCGAGAGTGTCGTGAAGAGATCTTTGTTATTGATCATTACGGGTAACACGGCGCTGCCGCGCGACTCAATGCCGTCTCTTGAGACCGACACGATTCGTAGTTCGTGAAATCCGTCTTTCAAATCACTCGTGTCTAAATTGATAGATTTAATATTCGACGCACGATGAATCATCGCGCCGTCAAGAAAAATCTCTACTCCCGCTGCCGGCACTTCAGACCCTTCGCGCGACAATTCGATTTTCACCTGGCCAGAAACCTCCGCCATCGGGGCAGGGGAAGTGATGACGATTTTCGGCCGTTTGACAAACGGTTGGCACAATGGATCAGCGACCAAAATAATCTGATAGGGCCCGTGAACCGACTGGTAGAACGCCTCTGCCAGCGAACAACCTGCCAAGTAATGGACATGAATCATAGGGTGAGGGAATTTAGCCTGCAGCGCGTAAGGTTCGACCACGGTGCCGCTGACTCCGGCGGCGCCGAATCGCAAAAACTCCGTTACTTTTGTCTGCTGCGCCCCGATAAAATAGCCTCCGCTACTGGTCAAATTATCGGCGATCGCACCTGGAATAAAACTGCTGCCAGAAGCTTCAAAGTCAAACCCAGCGGTACCGCAAGACAGCCCAATGATGTCATCGCGATTGCTTGGCAGTTTTGTTGTTTCGACCCGTGCGGTTTGGCCCATCTGTTTTAAAATTTGAATGACGGGATTGAAATTACCCAGCCGAGTCGTCGTGCGCACGTCTTTGGTGTGCGTAAAGTAAATCGTTCCCTCTGGATGAGAATCGTCGGCGGCGACAGAGCGACTGAGGTAGTCGATCGAATCCCGGTCGCTGAGCCCGAAGTCGCGTGTCACCGACAGCATCGCGCACAGGAAATATCGTCTGCCTTGCCCCGTTCGGTTGATCATCCCATTGGGACCCCAAGCGTAAGCGTTGCGAAACCCGTGGGTGGGAATGAAGGGCGATTCAATTTTACCGTATCGCTCCACCAAGGCTTTGAATTGCGGATCGTCTTCGAGGCCGTCAAAAACCTTCTCTCGTTGCATTTGAGCAACGTCTCTCCATCCCATGGCCGTCGCGCGTTTTAAAGACTGCATCGCCAGCACGTTTTCGTCACCTTTGGCGAAAAATTTAGCCAATTGATAATGAACGGCCGATTGCCCTGGATACTTTTTTGACAACTCAAGCAACTTTATTTTCGCAGTGTTGAACTCGTCGCCCGATTTGTTCAGCGCGGCAACAGACTGGCGATACTCCTGTTGAACCGTACCTTCGAATGGTTTATTCAGGCTCGACCGAAAAGGGATTCGGTAATAGTGATTCGAGTTTAGCGCCATATAGTTGGGATCATTGGACATTACATGAGCCGCAAAATAAGTCATAGAGGTAAGCGACGCGATCGGTGCATAGATCTTTGATTGAAAGCGCTTACCAAATGCCTCCTTTAGTAAATCCTGATGTTCGGAGATATTGACGCGCGTCGGAAAGTCAGATGAGTACACGATATAGTCAATGTTCTCGATGAGCTTGCGAGCGACCATTTCGGTCAGAATCGGTTCGAGGATCTGTTCGCGAAAATCAGTCAATTTGATAATTTCGCGAGTCGTCACGCCCGACAGATAAAGCACATGGCTGGCAGGAATATTCCGCAGGGCGATGTAGTGATTCGCAATCACTTTCGACGATCGAGATTCACCGTTGACCACCAGAAATACGTTTTCGGGGCCGCCACCTGCAACGGCGTCGGTGACGACCAATGTCGACAGCGACACGCTCAGCAGAACTAACGCCACAAACTTTCGAATCTGATTTTCCATCACGCGATACTCAGTGAAAACTGTAAGAATATTGAAAACGCAAGCTATCAAAATTGCCCATTGAAAGGAATAAGCAAACTTGTCTCCGCCAACTCTCAACACCTGCGAAAAGCTTCCATCAACCTCATAAGCTGTATAGCCAACACGTTTTAAACCTGGGGTCAGCGTTGAGGCCCCCCAGAAATCCATCAGCCAAGTCAGCACTAAGACAAAATTACTGGCTGGTTTGAATTTGAGGCTGGCAGCGATACTTTATAATCAAAACATCGGGACCCAATTCAATTGGCAGATTGTCAGATTGGCAAAATACCGGCTGGAGCCTTTGCCACACCAAAATTCACTTTTTACTATCGCTCATGCAACTTCAAAACAAACCTGCAGCGATCACCAGACTGTTTGTGCTTCCGGTGGTTGCGACATTGATGTTTTCGACGTACGCACTTTCGCAAGTCAAAGACGCCACGGCTAAATCTGCTGATTCTCCAGCGGAGGTGGCAACACTGCCGCGCAGCAGCGTCGTGATCCGCGTTCCGCTGCCGATCACGCCCTCAACGAGACAGAAAATCGAGCGTGCTCTGCAGACCGCCGCTGCGGAGGCCGCCGCGAGGCACACGATCGCTACTCGTCCTGTGGTGATGTTGGAATTCGAAACCACAGAAATCAACACCGGAGCCAGCAGCGATCTCACCGCCTGCTTCGGACTCGCCCGGTTGCTAACGTCGCCCGCAATGGCCCGCATTCAAACGATTGCCTACATATCCGCCAATCGGGCGGGGCGGGGAGATCCGAGTGACCGAGGTGCTCTGGGCAGCCCAGAAAAAATCAACGGTCAGCTCAACGGCCACGCCGTCTTGGTTGCCATCGCCTGCTCGGAGATTGTGATGGAATACGGTACTGCCATCGGCAACGCGGGTGCCGGCGAAGAACCTGTCGATGCGATCGTCGCAAACATCTACAAAGACATTGCGTCCCGACGTTACGCATTGCCGGTCGAAGTGGTCCTGAGCATGCTGGAGAATGATCGTGGGCTGTTTCGAGTCACGACGCCAGAGAAAATCATTTTCGCCAGCGCTCAACAACTGGGGGAGATCGAAAACGCCAAAACCGAAACCATCACACTGGCCCCTGCCAATCAGCGCGCCCTTTTGACCAGCGAAAAACTTGCAGAGTTCCGCTTGATCAGCCATCGAGTGAAATCTAAATCTGATCTGGCCCGGAAACTCAATCTGGCCGCCGACCAACTCAACATCGATGCCTCCGACGGTGGGCAGTGGAAAGCGATTTCGATCAAAGTGCCAGAGTTTTTGGATCGACGCACCGCGCGTTGGATCATCCGCTCGGTCAAACCAGCGGTCGCATACCATAAAGCCAATTTATTGTTGCTGGAAATGGATGATTCGGTCGGCGACTTAGAGGCCGGCGTCGATCTGGCTCGCATGATCGCGGAGTTCGATTCGGCCGACGTGCGCACGGTTGCGGTCATCAATGATTCGGCCAGATCTGGATCAGCGTTTGCGGCGTTGGCCTGCGATCAAATTGTGATCCAACAATCGGCGACGTTGGGTGGGTTTGAACCGGCCGCCCAACCAGGCGATTCACGGCCTAATTCCGTCAGTTCCAATCACCGCAGCAGCTACCTCAGCGACGCCAAGTCGATCGCGGCGGAAAAAGAACGCGACTGGTCGGTTTTGGCGGCAATGATCGACGCAGAAATCGAGATCGCGCGGTATCGCAACCCAGCCACCGGAGACGCTCGTTTACTTTCGGTCCAAGAATGGGAGTCACTGGAGGACAGCCAGCAATGGGAGCTTTCGGGGTTGGTGGACACCACCGTTGGAATCAAGGCCAATCCATTGAAACAGTTGGCGATCGCTTCGAACGTGATCCAAAACCCGTCGGATATCGAATCCATCTTTCAATTAAGCGCCCCCCCCAAAGTGTTAGCCCCAACTTCGTCAGACCGTTGGATTCAATCGCTGGCTTCATTTTTGACCTCACCGACCATTTCATCCTTGCTGATTATGGGCGCTTTTTTCTTTATATCGACGGAGATGTCGGCCCCTGGTTTAGGCGTGCCAGGATTTTTGGGGACGCTGTGTTTAGTAGCATTCTTTTGGGCCCAGTATTTTGATGGCAATGCCGAGTGGTTTGAGATACTTCTGTTTGGGATTGGAATCGCTTTCATCCTGATGGAAGTCTTTGTCATTCCTGGTTTCGGAATTTTTGGCATCGGCGGAATTTTAATGGTGTGTGCCGCTATTGTGTTGGCAGCCCAGTCATTTTTGGTCCCGCTCAATGCCAGAGACGTCGAAAAACTGCCCAATTCACTTTTCCCGTTGGCAGGTGCCGGGTTTGGGATTTTGATTGCCGTGCTGGTACTGCCGCGTCTAATCCCCGACACACCATTTTTGAAAAACGTAATTTTAGCACCGCCCAAAAAACCGGAACTCGATCTAGCAAACGCGCAGGACTCCGAAGCAACGGCGAACCTCGATTACCTGATGGGGCAAAAGGGAGTCGCCGCCACAAAACTGATGCCCTCAGGCCGCGCTCAGTTTGGCGATCAAATTTGCGACGTCATCACACGAGGACAAGTCGTCGAAAAGGGAGAAGCGATCGAAGTCATCGAGGCGGTCGCTAATAGAGTGGTCGTCAAAAAGGTTTCGGCGTAAACTAAAATCGCAACCCTGCCGACTCAACCGGCCAACCGATACTTCGTCCGACCGATACTCCCATGTCCTATTTACTTCTGTCCATCATTGGCATTCTGGTCGCGCTGTTGCTGCTGTCGGTCGAGGTCTTTCTGCCGACCGCGGGGACCGTTGGCATTTTGGCGCTGCTGATTGCAATTGCATCCGTGGCGGCGGCGTTCTTACACAGCGTGATGTACGGATCCATTTTCCTGCTGCTGATTGTCGTCGCAATCCCGTTCCTATTTGCCGCAGCGGTCAAGATCTGGCCCCACACACCGATTGGGCGGATGATCCTGATCGGCGATATAAAAAAAGAGAACGTCATGCCCAAGGACAGTCACTACCTGCGTGTGGCTGATCAGATTGGAAAAATTGGCGTCGCCCACACCAAAATGTACCCCAGTGGTATTGTCATCATCGACGATCAAAAGTTCGACGCGTTGACCAAGGGCTTTCCTATCGAAGCGGGGGAATCAGTGAAAGTCGTTTCGGTCGAGGCCAACCGCTTGCAGGTTCAAAAGCACACCGGCAGTGGCGACGCCAAAGAATCCGGCGTTGAAAAACCAGATGACGCACTTTCCAAAACGATGGAAGACCTCGGCATCGAAGATTTCGAACTGGGAGAGTGACCGTCGCGCAAATCAAGCCGCTGGCGCTAACTCATCTGCCAATCGCACCAGCAAAGTTTCCAACACCAACCGGCCACGCGATTCATGGGAATGAGATCGCTTGAGCGCCATGTCCGCCTCCAATAGCCAATCGAGCAACTTACCTGCTCGCGCACTGCCCATCTTTTTCAACCTTTGTTCGGCCGCTTCAATCTCGCCCCCCCAGGCGTTGAATCCCGCCTCTCGAACCGCGTCACCAATCCTTGGTTTTTTACCTGCACGCATTTGTTGATAAACGATCTCGGTGGCCTGCCCGTACCGACGAAGCGACCAAGCCATTTGTCCAAACAACGCCAGAGGATATTCCCCGCCACGCAGCATTTGATCCAACAACGTTAGCGCTTTACCCGCGTCGCCTTCGACCGCCGCGTCCAGTGCCGCCCACATCGTTTCTGCGCGCCAACCGCCAACGGCCTGTTTGATCGTCTCGTTGGTGACGTTGCCTTTTTTATCGACGTACAGTGCGATTTTTTGGAGCTCTTGATCCATCCGGCCAAAATTACATTCGGTCAATTCAATGATCGTTTGGGCGCCGCTGGTGGGCAGTTTGTACTCGTATTCATCGGCCGCCCGCGCGACCAACCATTGCTGCACCTGTTTTTGATCAACGCTTTTGCTTCTGCCTTTGAGTGGCGGCGAACATTTAATCTGCAGCCCATTTTTGGCGGCCGCCTTAAACAGCCGCGTATTGCTGGCCCACTTATCGACCACGATTACCAACAAACCGTCAAAATCTTGTTTGGTCAGATCCTCTAATCGCTCACGGTGATTTTTGACAAACGGTTCGGCGTCATCCACGACGATCAGCTTGGGACCGTCTCCGCCAAACAGCGACCGCGTAAATAATTCGTCTTTAATATCGGGCCAAGTCGCTTGGCCGCCGTCGTAGTTGGTGGCCGAAAAATCTTCTTCGCCGGCCCCAAATTGAGCGGTCAAAGACGCGATCGAAAGCCGTTTTAAAAAACGGTCGGTTCCAAAGATCGGGCATAACCCCGTCGGCAGAGAGTCGGCCGCGGCCGCAGAATCAGCCGCAGCGGCGGACTGCGCGAGGAAATCGAAAACATGAATCGTGCCTTTCATAGGCTGCAATTGAGCAAATTTTCGGCTTTTTTTCCAGTAGCCATTTCCAATTGGCCGCCACCCACGAAGGAATCAGCGGAGAATTAGTGAGGGAATTGAGTATTGTTCATGGGATTGAGAATGGGTTACCGGTTTCAAAAAGGGTTTCGTGACGGGATTCAGGCGATTCTTGGATTGCCGGAAAATATCTCCGCTTTTTCTTCCAATGTCGGCCAGTGCCGACATTGAATTGCCAGTGCTTCGTGGGACAATAACAAACCCGCGCCGTCCGTTTAGGATCGGCGTTTGAATTGTTCGGCTCTTAGAGACTGACAACCATGATTTTGCAACCGACGAACTAGGAGATATTGATGATCAGGCAATGGACAGGCAAACTCGGAGCGATCCTCGCTTTGATGATCGTGTTGTCGTTAGGACTTTCTGAATCGGCCCACGCCTATGGCGGAAGCTGGGGAAGTTCGCGCGGCGGATTTGGTTCCGGTGGTGGCAGTTGGGGCGGCGGCGGTTTGCTGGCCGGAAGACGCCCCCTACGAAACCTACTGGGTATCGTGGGCACCAGTGTTGGAATCGTCGGCGACGGTCTTGGCCGCATCGGCGATCGCATCTCTGATATTGGCGGAAACGGATACGGCGGAAGCATGGGCTTCGCTGGCAGTCGCGGCGGGTTGTTGGGCGGAGGCGCGTTGAGGAATCGTTTGTTCGGTGGCGGATTATTAGATGGTGGCTCAACCGGCGGATGGGGATCAAGGGGATCTTTCGCGATTGCAGGCGGCGGATCAACCGGCGGCCTTGGTGGACAGCCCGGGTATTCAAGTTGGAGTTCGGGATTGTCCTACGATGGGGGCAACAGTTACGGATCGACCGGCGGACTTACCGGCGGACTCTACTCGGGTGCGGCTACTGAAAACTATTACGGCGATTGGGGAGCAGGTTATCTCAGCGGAACTTCGGATCTCAGTTATCCGATCAGCTCGTTCGATTCCTCCTATCCCGTTGCCAGCTACGACAGCGGGTTATCGTACGACAACTTTGACAGCGGGCTTGTCTACGGCAGCATCGAAGACGCCTACGCCAGCCCCATCAGCAGCATGGAAGTTCCGGTCTACGGCAGTGAATCAACGATCGGCACCACGCTAGAAAACTACGGTGTGCCCGGAGCGGTTGAAACCAGCTACGACGCCCCCGTTTTAGACTACGGTGCTTCGGAGACGTTTGATCCGTCTTTTGACAATTCTGCTCAACCACAACCGGGTACGATCTACGGCCCGGTCGATCCGGGCATGGCTCCGGGATCTGAATCAGGTTTCGGCGACGGCCTCCCTGACGCCCCGATTCCAGATGCTGATGCCGGTTCAACCGAATTTAAGCAGAACAATTACAAAGCGATCCTATCACTCAAACTTCCGCGCGAAGCAAGAGTTTATATCAACGGTAAACTAACCAAGACACAAGGAGCGCTGCGGCAGTACGTATCGCGTAACCTGACAAAAGACAAAAACTATCGCTACCGCGTCAAAGCCGTCGTCGAAAAAGATGGCCGCGAGATCGTGCGGACCCGATTGGTCAGCATGCGTCCTGGTCACGATCGTTTGGTGCAGTTCAAATTCGACCAACCGCAAGTTACCACTTTGGTTTTAAAGGTTCCCGTTGACGCTGAAGTTCTGCTGGACGGTCAAAAGACGAACGCCAAAGGCAAGATCCGAACGTTTTCTACGCGTAAACTGACCAACGAGCAGTCCTGGAACGATTACAAGATCGAAGTCCGCTACGTGAAGGACGGCAAGCAAGTCGTCCAAACGAAGACGCTGAATTTGGTCGCGGGAGCTAAAGAGATGATCGCAATGGGGGCATCCCCACGCGACTCAATCGGAACTTCGGTCGCGCAAAATTAAGCCTGGGAGACGCACCCACAAACGAGTATTGCATCCCAACTTAGTTTTCGTTTCCGGCGGCCAGTCAACACCGAATCATCCTCAGTGGATGATCGGTTGTGCCGATGGTAACAATTCTTATCAGCCCGTTTTTACCGTCTCGGTGGAAACGGGTTCTTTTCATGGGCTGTCGACAACTAAAATTAGATGGTCATGAGTCCCAAGAAAAGAAAACCGAAACCAAAGGTGCCCGCGCGGTCAAATCCGCCGGTAACGCCAACCAATCGCAAATCTGCAACGGCCGACGACAGCGGGAGTGGGGATGCACCGCCTGTCGCGCGGCGGATACCTTGGTCAGCTTGGCAGCGTACTCTGGCGTCGGTAATGATTGCGGCCTATTTGTTCTTGCTGGTGCTGGGCCCCTTGTCCAACCCCATTTCTTCCCAGCACCTCACCGCGCCGATTGCGAAAACATTGGGGCCACTGCATCGCGGTCTGTTCATGGGCCACGGCTATCGCTTCTTCGCGCCCAACCCCGGCGACAGTCATCTCGTCCAGTACAAAATCACCAACAGTGACGGCACACAAGTCGAAGGGCAGTTTCCCGATCGTGATACCGCTTGGCCGCGACTGCTGTATCACCGTTGGTTCATGCTCAGCGAGACCATCTTTGCCGAACACGCGCAAACGCCCAGCCCCAGCGAATTCAAGAAACTGAACCTTGAAAAAAGTGAACGCGTGAAGCTGCTTCTGCAAAACGCAAAAATAGAGCTTGGCAACGAATTAGAAAAGCAACGCTCTCAAGAAGAAGCCGAATACGAAAGAACCATCAAGCGCATCAAGGCCTTGGTTCGTTCGACAGGCAAATTTTTACTGGAGCGCCATGACGGGCAGGAAATCGAGCTGTCCGTTGGCACCCGCACCATTCCGTTTCCCGTTGAGGTTCGCCAAGGTGCTGATCTGGACGACGAAGTGTTTTTGCGCTACCCGGCCAATCGAGTGATTGGGCGCTTCAAGAGATCTGACTTCGCAGAATCACCCCGTGCCCAGGAGTCAGCACCATGAGCGATTCCACTGGCAATGAAAACTATCCGTCGGAGGAACCCTTTCTTCTGCAATGGGCAGCGGCCTGGAACCAGTTTTGGTTTCGGCCCAGCGCGCCTCAGGCGTTGGCCGTCATCAGAATCCTCACGGGTTTGATGGTGCTGTATTCGCACGCGGTCTGGACGCTGGAATTTGACGGGTTCATCGGCGAAAAACTGCTATCGGCAGATTATCGAGCCAACCTTTTTCAGAATGGATTTGAATCGACGTGCGATTGGAGCCATTTTGATTGGCTGCCACAGGCGCTGTGGATGCCGGCGCACGTTTTGGGGCTGCTGGCGGTTGCTTGCTTCGTTGTCGGTTGGCAGACAAAGTTTTTTTCTTGGATCACCGCGGCTCTAGTGATCTCCTACGCCAACCGCGCCACCGGTGCGTTATTTGGGTTGGATCAGATACTCGCCTTCTTGACGCTGTATTTGGCCGTGGGCAACTGCGGAGACACGTTCTCGGTGGACCGCTGGTGGAAGTCTCGCAAGCATCCAAATCTCGTTGAAGTGCAACCGAGTTCATGGAATTCGATTGCCACGCGGCTTATTCAGATCCACCTGTGCGTGGTCTATCTGTTTGCAGGCTTGGGGAAATGTCAGGGCGATACATGGTGGAACGGTGAAGCACTCTGGGGTGCCCTCGCCAGCTACGAATACCAAACCGTCGACATGACTTTCATGGCGGATCAGATGACTGTCGTGGCAGCGCTGACTTTGCTGACGTTGTTCTGGGAGGTTGGCTACGCGGCTTTGATCTGGCCAAAGCTCACCCGTCCAATCATGCTCACGCTGGCAATTCCGATGCACTTGGGGATCGGAATTTGCATGGGAATGATGACGTTCGGGTTGGTCATGCTGATCGCAAACCTATCGTTCGTTTCACCAGGCTGGTTTCGACGGTCGACTCACGGACCTGAGACGCTGCACCGCAGGTCAACAGACTAGCAATCCCAGCTAACACCTGCACCTCCGGTTTAATTGCAGGCGTTGGCCAATAGTTCCGCCAATTCGTTACGACGTTGTTGCCCAACGCTTTTCCGGCGAGCAACTTCTTTGTCGTTCCACGTGCGGCGAATTTCAGCCGCGCGGCGAAGTGCGTCCATCGTTGCGTCATCGTGCAGGTCTCCCAATCGCGAAACCTTCAAGAATGCATCAGCTGTTTGATGCTTTGTTTCCGAAGCGACGACGTCTATTTTTTGTAATGTAGCAACCATTTTAATTCCCTTTTTATGTTTAGAATCAACAACGCACGTCGCGTTGAGCGATCGAGTCACACTTGTTCGTGCTGAAGCACATCTAGTGACGACGCATTGACTTTGACGCATTGACTTAGACGCAACCGGTGTGCCAATCATCCTTCAAAAAACAAATTTCCACGAAGCCCCAATTTTGACCGCCTTATATTTCGCTAGCGCCCATTGACACTGTCCACACGCTAGCGGGACCCACTGAGGAGGTGTTTGTAAATGTTTCAGTTTGATACGTAGTCGCTCAAATTGATATCGTTGAAGTGGCGATAAGCGAATCACCCAGCGAAACAACCGCTAGAACCACTGACGGTCGCTCGTTAGAATCCCGCCATGCGAACTTTGAAACTCACCATCACCTACGATGGAACGAACTACGCCGGGTGGCAGCGACAGAAAAATGCCCCCACGATTCAACAGACGTTGGAAGAGTCGTGGAAGAAAATAACGGGTGAAGAAATCACCATCACCGGCAGTGGACGTACCGACTCAGGCGTGCACGCACGTCGACAAGTCTGTTCACTAGAGACTCAATCAGCGCTTGATTGCAATCGGCTGCTCCGCGCGGTCAATGCCAACATGCCGACAGATATCTCGATCGTGTCCGCGATAGAGGTTGGCGACGATTTCAACGCCATCACGCATGCGGTTGAGAAAACTTATCAGTACTATATTCAGTCCGGCAGAATTTTAGATCCGTTGCGTCAACGGTACGCTTGGTTTGTTCCTTATCATTTAGACGCCGATGCGATGGACCAAGCGGCGGCACTGTTTGTGGGCGCGCATGATTTTGCCAGCTTCCAGGCCACCGGTTCAGTTCGTCAGAGCACCGTCCGCACGGTCATCCACTGCAGCGTTGAACTCAGCCGCCGCGGGCCGTTTGAGGACGTGACCATTACGGTCACCGCGAACGGATTTTTATACAACATGGTTCGAAATATCGTCGGGACGCTCGTCTTGGTAGGCCGCGGACTCCACCCCCCCGAGTGGATTACTTGGCTTTTAGATCAAAAAGATCGAAAATTGGCCGGACAAACGGCTCCCGCCCACGGGTTGTTTATGGATCACGTTGTTTATCGCGATGAAAATTTGGGGTAAAATACCGGCGGTCGCCTTGTCGTCACTCCCACGTATTAAGCCCACGAAACCAACCCAACGGATTGTTCAAGTGTCAGTCGGAAGAAGCTTTATTGGTCCTTTTCAATTGTTGCGATTGATTCGAAGCGGCACGACCACCGCGGTTTGGGAGGCGAAACGTATCGATGAAAAAGAACGCGTCGCATTGAAAATCTTGCTGTCTGATTTCCGCACCGACAAAGACGAAATTGGCCAACTCAAACACGAGGCAATGGTCGGTAATTTCGTCAACCATCCCAACGTGATTAAGATCTTTGGCTATCACGAAGACCAAGGTTTCCCCTTGGTATCGATGCAACTTTATCAGGCTCGCAACCTTAAGATTGAAATCCGCGAACGCCCCGAGGTACTCGCGGAGAACATGGGCGTCGTCATGCGAGCGGCCGCCGAAGGACTCGCGCACCTTCACGACGTGGGGTGGATTCACTGCGACATCAAGCCGGACAACTACCTGGTGGACGAACAAGCCAATGTGAAGCTGATTGACTTTTCGATCGCTGTGAAGGATAAGAAAAAGGGTTTCTTAGGACTTGGTTCCAATAAAGCCAAGACTATCATGGGGACACGCAGCTATATCTCGCCTGAGCAAATTCGACGCAAACACCTTGATGTCAGGGCCGACGTTTACGGGTTTGGGTGCATGCTCTTTGAGATGATGTCGGGCAAAACTCCTTACAACGCAGCCTCCCCCGAACAACTGCTCAGTAAACATCTGAGTGCGCCGATCCCCAACCTGCAGGCCGTCAGCGGCGCGTCGAAGGACTTCGCGGCATTGGTTAGGATCATGCTGGCGAAAGATCCTGACAAACGAATTCAAACGATGAGAGAGTTCATCAACGAGCTGGATAAGATTCAAATTTATCGCCATAGCATGCGTCCCAAAAACTTCCGACGGTAAAAGACACTTCCGACGGAACAAACATCCAACGGAAAAGATCCAAAAACAACTTCACTTTAATTTACTAGTGCGTTTGCACCAACATTTACCTTTGCACTGAAAAAGCTCAGCCGACCATGGACTATCTTGACTTTGAACAACCCATCGCCGATATCGCTACTGAGATCGAATCATTTCAAAAAAATTCCAGCGGTGCTGCGGGCGCCGACGAGTATCTACGGAACTTGAATAAAGAACTGATCGAACGGACCAAGTCCGTTTACGAGAACTTGACGCCATGGCAAACGGTGCAGATCGCTCGCCACAAAGACCGCCCGCACACGGTCGATTACTTGTCGTTGATCTTTGACGAATTCATCGAATTGCATGGTGACAAATTGTTTGGCGATGATCCCGCGATTCGCGTGGGATTCGCTCGGTTGGACAATACAAAAGTCATGGTGCTGGGCCATCAAAAGGGGCGCACGTTTAAGGACCGTCAGAAAACACATTTCGGTTGTGCTCACCCCGAGGGATACCGAAAAGCGATGGCCAAGATGCGGATGGCAGCAAAATACGGCCTGCCGGTGATCTGTTTGATTGACACGCCCGGCGCGTATCCAGGTATCGGCGCCGAAGAACGGGGCCAGGCTCAGGTGATCGCCGAGAACATGTACGAGATGTCACGACTGAAGACGCCGATCATCTGTTGCGTGATCGGCGAAGGAGGCAGCGGCGGCGCGTTGGGTATCGGTGTTGGCGACCGGGTCGCGGTGTTGCAAAACGCCTACTACTCCGTCATCAGCCCAGAAGGCTGTGCGGGGATCCTTTGGAAGGGAGCCCAACATGCCGAAAAAGCCGCCACCGCCCTTAAATTCACTTCGAAGGATCTTTTGAGAATGGGGATCGTTGATGACGTGATTAAAGAACCACTGGGAGGCGCCCATCGCGATCACCACTCAATGGCCGCAACCTTACGCGGTTACTTTAAGAAAACGCTGAAGTCGTTGTCGGAGTCACCGATTGATCAACTACTGGACCAGCGATACGAAAAATTTAGAAAGATCGGCGTGTTCACCGAAACCCCCAATGGGGCGGTTGCCGGAAACAGTAACTGATCAATGGCCAAAACACGATTCAAAACGGCGCTGACCAAAGTCCTTGAAAAATCGGACAGCCCTGTTTACCTCATCGATAGCCACCAGTGCTTGGCTTACGGCAACCCTGCTTTCTTTCAATGGATCGGAGTAACGTCAGAGAACATCTCCGCCGGCGAAACGGCCCAGGCTTTGATCGGCACCCGACTGGTTTACTCAAATAGCCTCGACCTATCCCCGGAACAACGGCAACTGAGCGGATTGTCGCCGCCGCCGAAGCTGGCCGCCGGCGACCGAGCGTTCACCGCCGCGGTATCGACTGCTGGGGCGCTGCAAAGCGATCCAAGTGATCCCAGCGCTTCAAATGATGGCCTGAACCCAACGACGCAAACGACCTACGCTAATTTTTCGTTCATCAACGCAGGTCAGGATCAACGATACATCTTAGCCGTCGTTGCAGCAGCACCGCATACAGAATCGGCCACCGCCGCCCAGAGCCGCGATCAAGTGACCAAGCTGCACGCCATCTTGAGGCAACTGGCGGCCGTGAATAAAGATTGGCATCGGTGCAACGCTCTGATCGGCAACAGCCAGTACGTCCTGAGATTACAAAAACAAGTCCAAGCCGCCTCTCAGCACGCTTTCGAATTCACGATTGTCGGTCCGGCGGGTTCCGGTCGCGAACAACTGGCGCGGATGATAGCCCACCAACGCCGCGGATCGACTGCAGCAGTCGTCGAAGAAGGTGACCTCGTCACGCTTCATGGTTATGTCGCAGACTGCGAACTTGTCCAGTCGTGCGTTGCCCAAGCCAACGATCTTGCGACTCAACGAGCACTGGAGAATGACAGCCGCACCGACAAAACGCTCGCCGCGTTGCTGATCCTTGACGCTGATCAGCTCGACGCCCCGACGCAGGCCGAACTGTGGTCGATTCTGCAATCGCCAGATACGCGTCTGCGAATTTTGGCCACCGCCGAACGTGATTTGATCGAATGCGTCCAAACCGCCAGCTACCATCCAGGTCTCGCACACCTGCTGACGACGCAAACGATGCACACCATCGCCCTCGAGCAACACCTTGGCGACCTGCCGTTGCTGATCCAATACGAAATCGAACGCTGTAACGTGGATCGCCATATTCAACTAAGCGGACTGACCGCGGCGGCGATGCAGATGATGACTCAGTATTATTGGCCGGGCGATTTGGCCGAACTTACGTCAGTTATGCAAGCGGCATCAAACAATTGCCAAGGGAATGAAATTGACGCCAAAGACCTTCCGGAGAAATTTCGCTTTGCAATCGCAGCCCTCAAATCGCCGCCCAATGAAATCATCGAAATCAAGTTAGAAAACTATCTTTCAGACATCGAACGGCAATTGGTCGATCGAGCGTTGCAAATGGCAAAAGGCAATAAAACCAAAGCGGCTAAATTGCTAGGAGTGAGCCGGGCGAAACTTCTGCGGCGAATTCAGCATTTTGAACTCGAACAACCCGTCGTCTCCGCCGCTGAGGACCAACCTGACGCCGGTCTTTCGGCTGACGACTTCCGTCCACTGGACGAACCCCTATTTGAAGAAGCCGATGAGTAGTCACCAAAAAGGTTCGGGGCCAACGAACGGCCCTTCGTCATCGCCAGTGCTAATTCTGGCCCACTCTTGGGCATGGCAATCGGCGCTAAAACGAGCCAATTTTGATTGCCCCACCGTTTGGGCACTGGACGAGAAGGATCTAGTCGCCGAAGCTATCGAGTCTCCGCAGGCGGCGATTGTGATCGAATTACCAGCCTCGCGATCAACCCATTTCAGCAAACTACAGCCTCTCTTGTGGCCAGTCAGACGAATTTTCGTTGTCGGTGACACGCAGATCCGGTCAGCTGAAAACAGCCTGCGGAGTTTGGGGATTGCGGAGGTGTTCTATGCACCGGCAGACCTGAAAAGGCTGGCCAATATGATCAAGCGGCACAACCAAATCTACCAAGGCCCTCAAGAAAGCCTCGAAAGCGAAATCAAGCGAAAGCTGCCTTGGGCCTAAGAAGTTTCCCATTTAAGAATGAAAACTATGTCAGACGAACTTATTAAATCTGTCCACGAATCCCTGCGTCAAATTCCAGACCCAGAATCAGGACGACCGCTGTCGAAACAAATCAAATCGGTGGAAGTCGACGGAGACACTATTAAAGCCAATGTTGGTATCACGACGTTTGCATTGCCGATCAAAGATCATTTTCAACAGCAGGTTACCGACCATTTAACTTCTGCATTTTCGGATCATAAAATAGCGGTCGAAATCTCCGACTATCATCGCGCGGCGACGCCACTGGGACAGGTCGGCCTTAAGGCCAAGGCCGTCATCGCAATCGCCGCCGGAAAGGGCGGCGTGGGCAAGAGCACCGCTGCGGTCAGTCTGGCGATGGGGCTCAAGAAGGCCGGTTGCTCGGTCGGTCTATTGGACGCAGACGTCTACGGGCCAAGTCTTCCCCATCTGACCGGCACGCGCGGACAGGTTACCAAAGAGGGCAATAAAATCGTTCCGTTGAATGCCGCTGGTATTCCCGTGATGAGCATCGGATTTATGATACCGCCGGGAGAAGCCGTTATCTGGCGCGGGCCAATGCTACACTCAGCGGTCACAACTTTTGTGCGTGACACCGATTGGGGTGAACTGGATTACTTGATCATCGACATGCCGCCTGGCACCGGTGACATTGCCCTGAGTCTTTCTCAGATGTTGCCGTTGACCGGTGCCGTGATTGTTTGCACGCCGCAAGAGGTCGCCTTGATTGACGCGATCAAAGCGGTCGGGATGTTTCGCAAAGTTAAAATTCCTGTGCTGGGCTTGATTGAAAACATGAGCAGCTTCATCTGCCCCGACAATGGAAAGAGCTACGACATTTTTGGCAAAGGTGGCGCCAAGGAATACGCGGCCCAAGATAAAATTCCATTCCTTGGAGAGATCCCCATCAACATTCAGCTTCGTGAGCGTGGCGATGCGGGCAAAATGTCCGACAACTTCGAAGACGCCGAAATAGCGCCCTATTTAGAGAAGATCGCGTTTGAGCTGACAAAGTGCTTGGCTGAAAAGGTGGCCAAGGAACCCGTTCAACCGCAATTACCTGTGCTGTAGGTTTTCCCATTTTTGAAAGTGGTCGTGGCTGGAGCACATAAGCCGCTGCTACCGGTCGTTATTCGTCACGGGGCGTCCGGTGAGAATCGGCGCTTCTCGAGGTGCAAAAAATTAGGGCCGCCAGTTTTGACTGGCGGCCCTTTCTCGTTGTTTCAATGAAAGATTAGTAAGTCGGAACTTACTTTTTCTTCTTGGCTACTTTCTTCTTGGTCTTCTTCTTAGCAGCCTTCTTCTTGGCTACTTTTTTCTTAGCCTTCTTCTTAGCTACTTTTTTCTTGGCTACTTTCTTTTTCGCCTTTTTCTTTTTAGTAACTTTCTTCTTAGCTTTCTTCTTGGCCACAGGACGTCCTCCGTTATTAGACCGTGGAGAGGGAGTCCGGTCTGGCTTTACGTCAAAGCCTTGATGACTCACTCGCCATTCGAAAATAAATCACAGTTTGTGATTCGAATGAAAAACCTGTTCAACACACCTTCATTGGTGATGATGTAAGCACAATGCTTCCACCGACAGGTTGACAACGATTTAAGTTTTAGAGAACCGCCAGAACTTTTCAATATTGTTTTGCACCTTTTGTAAATTTTTTTCTTCTGCGCTCTGATTTAATTTCGCTTACCTAACTCACGGTTGCAAAAACGACAGGCAAGTGTAAATCGAACCGCCAACTTCAACTGCAACGAACAGTAAATTATTTTGGAGGTTTCCATGAAGCTCCTTACGTCATGCGAAAAGTGCGTCCAAGGTTGCCGCGGATACGCAGGTCGTTAAAACAAAGCTCAAATTGATGGCCGCAGATTAACGCCAGTGTCTATCAAAAACTCGACATATGGCGGCAAAAAGCTATCTTTTCGCCCCATGGGTACCTTTGATGCACATTGCGAAACGAAATTGAACCATCAAAAGTAATAACGCCTGTCGCGCATGTCGGGCAACCGAGATTTGCCCGCGCGAAGAGGCAACATCGAACGTTTAGAAACGTTTTGTGAGCGCGCTGCAATAAGAATGGAATCCCTTATCGTTTAAGTTTTGTATTTGGCGATCGCAAACTAGATAAGAATTTGGTGCTCAATATTTTTTCGTTTTTTTTTCTTAAACAACAACCAAAACACGCGCTTTCACCATGCTTTACACTTTTTAAGACAGGACGAAACTTCTATTTTTGTTTTCGTTGCAAACCCTGCAAACCGTTTCAAACCGTTTGCAGTCCAACGAAACCTATTTTGTTTGCATCGCACACAACACGGTTTAGAAAACGACAACGACTAACGATTCCTATAACGCCAACCTTCAACTCGCATCACCAACGACGTCCGCCGCTAAAATTAAGCATCTGGTAGTTTTGATACGCCATATAGAAACAGAAAATGGCGATGTAAATTTGGTGATTTTGATAACCTAGCGCGCCACACAAAATCGCAACTCCCATCGAAAGAATTAAGGCCTTACGTGTGCCATCTCTGGGATCAACTATCTCAAGGAGGTTACGACTGACCTGCCCGCCGTCCAGCGGAAAGATGGGAACCAAGTTAATGATATTAAGAAAGATGTTTACCAGTACTCCTCCGTAAAGCACCGCCAATGGAAGCGAACAAAACGCAGCTTCAACATAAGGCACCACTCCAAAGATATAGCTTCGAGGAATTTCCGGTTGAATTTGGCCGGCGACCAGAATCAACAGGCCCCCCAACAACAAACCCGCGACCGGCCCCGCCAGGGAGACAATGATGGCTTGATAGTTATTGAGCCTTCCCTGCCGCCGCCCGATTCCCTGATCGGGAATCGCTAACCCGCCCATCCAGTGCAACACGATCCTTGAATGGATACCAAAACGACGAAACGCCAACGAATGGCCAAGCTCATGCACCAGAATCGAAACAAAGAAGATTCCGATTCCCATCAACACACCGACTCCCGTGTTGATTTCAGGTCCGCTTACTAATCCGTTTCCAAACAAGACGCTGATGAGAAAGAAACCAGGATGCACTCGGACATCAAATCCAAGGATGCTAAAACTAAAGTCGAATTCTGTTGTGCCCGGTTCACCAAGTAACACAATTGGCCCCTAAAAGATTGTCGATTCACTATTTTGCGAACCACAATCTTAACGCCAATGCTCAACCGTTCGTAGCGGGGGCTTCCCACTACCGTGCGCCACAATGACCATCGCCCCGATTGTGATCAGGGCGTCGTCATTTCCTAAGCCGCTTTGGACACCCCAGAATGTTGGGGTAGCTTACTGAGGATGTAGTCCGCCGCCCGAGAGGTAGCGCCAGAAATCGCATATTGATTTGCCACCGCATCCAACTGCGCGACTTTTGCATTGAAACGGTCTTCGTCTTTCAACCAGCCCACAACATGGTTGGCAACTTTTTGCGAAGCGTCGCCGGTGGTCATGTACTCCGGCATGATCGCATCGTCAGGATAACGCTCGGGATCAAACGGCGCCCACGTCTTCTTGCGAATATCAGTGGCCGCGATCAAATTCACCAACGTGATGAATTTGGTACGCATCAGAATCCCCTGCGCTGCCATGATCCAGCGTTTCACCTTATAGACAATCACCGTGGGTTTGCGGTGATGCAAAAGTTCCATCGATACAGAACCACTGCACGCCACGCACGCGCGGGCGGCGACCATCAATTCGGGCGTGCGCCCCACATGTAATCGTATTTCCGGTAGTGGCAGGCCTCCTGCGGTGCGCGTTTGACGTTCCTCTTCCAAGAGGACTTCGGCCATTTCTTTTTGGCGTTGATTAAAGCAAGCGACCGCAAATTCAGCCTGCGGACACTCTTGTGCCACCAGTCCCGCAGCTGCGATGAGCGTCGGGAAATTGTTTTTGACTTCTCGGTCGCGTGATCCAGGCAATAACGTCACTAGCGCTTCGGATTTCACCGTCTCCAGAAATGATTCGTCGTATTTTTGACGCTCCAATTGATCGAAGTACGGATGGCCCACATAAGTCGCATGACAATTACGCTGTTTAAACCACTGGACTTCAAACGGCAGCTTACACAGAACATGATCGACGTATTTTCGGATCTTCCGAACCCGCCACGGAGCCCAAGCCCACATCTGGGGCACGCCATAATAGAAAACAGGAATGCCGCGCCGTTTCGCTTTTTTGGCGATCCACCAATTGAACCCTGGATAGTCAATCAACACGACCGCATCGACTTGCTCCCGAGCAAAATACTCATCCGCGCGATCAACCAGCCCGAAAAAAAATCGTAATTGCTTGATCGCGTCCCAGATAAACATGATGGCATGCTGGGTCAGGTCGTAATGCACGTCGCAACCGGCCTCCGCCATCTTCGGTCCGCCATAGCCAACGTAGTGGGCGTCGGGATGCTCGGTCTTCATACGCCTGATTAAGTTAGCGCCGTGCAGGTCGCCGCTGGGTTCGCCAACCGAAAAGAAAATTCTCATTTTACCGTCCATGGGAAACGCTTCATCAATTTCGTTGGCAGTATGACGTTTCTCGGCCAGCTGCGGAACATCAAATTAGCGTTCCAACTCTCAAGGGCATCAAAGGCATCAAGGCGCAGCCAATTCTTCAGGCGCGACCATATCCTCTTTTGATTCGGTTTTCCCGACTTTGGAAAACGCCCTCTCAAATGCGTCGCCTTCAAAGACCATCGCGGCTCGATCTTTTTCGTCGGCCGATTCCACCTTTGCTTGGCAACCACCGCAGCAGAACGCGACTTCGTGTCCTTGGATGGATATCGTTTTTGAAGCGTCGGCGTCTCCGTCGGTCAGAGGACACCCCGTCTGCTGGTACTGCTTTGTCGAAACCAATTGCATGTTCGCCTGGACCGAAAATTTACTTGGCTCAGCTTGAAATGCCTGCAAACATCCTTGGCAACAGAAAAAGATTCTTCCGTCACGATGATCCGCAGCAAATTTCTCCTTCACCAAACGCTTCGGGTCCACCAAGCATTTCACTTTGCTTAGATCCATCGCCGCTGAAGCTGATTTAGATTCGGCAAAGCCCCGTTTGAAGGCCGCAGGTCCAAAAACCAAAGCGGCCTTTGTTGGTAATTCGGCCGCCGATTCGACTTGAGCTCTACATTTCTCACAGCAAAACGCGACCTCGACGCCACCAACGTTTGCCGTTTGCTGAACATCGAACGCTTCGCCCCCGATTGGACAGGCCGTCTGCGTGTATTGCTGAGTCACCACCAGTTGATGATTGGCGCGGGTTTGATAATCGGAACTATCAGCCATGAACGCCGCCGCGCATCCCCGGCAGCAAAAATAAACTTCGCCATCGGCATGTGCGGCTTTGAACTGCTCCCGTGCATTGCGATCGCCTTCAACGACGCATTTCACTCCAGCGATTTCCTGCGACGCAGCTGGTGCAGACAACACGTTCAAAAACATCACGACGCCCACAACCACCACGGATAATCGGTACATATCAAGCTCCAGATAAATGATTCACAAAGACAATAAAAGTCTATCCAATCACTGACCCAGTAACCAGATCATCTGGGAGCGCAAGATGCTCCCCCAGGCCATCCTTTCACACAGTCATGCGATTCCCACCGGCCATCACGGCTCCTCTTCACAAAACCAACTGAAATTAGGCCCTTGGAAATACCAGGTAGCATTTTCCGGCGGCCTAAATCCCCCCTAAACATCGCGTGGCTCCGCCAATAAAAACGTCGCGGCCCAGCCTATCAGTAACAATGCCAACACGCCCCCGAACACGACAGTCAGACCCATTGCGTCGATCAGCCACCCCACCAACAGTGACGACACGATCACGGGTAACGAAATGCAACAGCTGATCGTACTAAGATAAGCGGGGTGGTTTTCAGGTGAAGTAATTTCGAGCGCATAGTTATTGAAAAACCGAAACACCAATGGCATCAGCCCCAGCAAAAAGAAAATCACCAAATAGAAGATCTGCCACGGCGAATCAAACCATTGCAACACGATCAACATCGTCGGCGCGACACACAAAAGCCCCATCAAAACTCGCAAGATGCTTCGATTACCAAAGCGATCTGCGTACCACCCCGCCGGCACGCTCAGCAACGCCGCTCCCGCCTGCTGGGCCACAATCCAATACAGCAACGTTTGATAACCGGTGGCCAATTTTTCGCGCGCGATGGCCTGGTAGTGCGGTGACAAAGTAATCGACATCCCAAACATCGCACCCGCAATCGCAAGCAAACAGAAGTTTCGATCCTGAATGACAATTCTCCGCGCGTTGGCAATGATCTCGATGCCCGTCCGCAAATTGCTTTGCTCGACGTCCGGGGCTTCGATGAACCACCGGGCAATCCCGACGGAACCAATCATCGCCAAACCTGCGGTCCCGAAAATCAAACCGAACCGAGGCGGCGTTGACTCCAACCAAGGCTGCAGCAGCGCGAAGGCGAGCCCCGTGAACGCGACGCCACTGATCAAGCTCCCCGCGGCAGCCAGTCTCCCGCGCTGCTGAGCGACGATCAGTTTTCCCATCAGCGTATTAAACAACAATTGATTGACGCCGGAAACGACAAAGAAAATCGCGTACACCGTTAAAAACAACCAAGGCCACCAAACTCGGTTCTGCCCCCCGGTGCCCCACCAGCAGAAAGCCAAAAAGACAAAGCAACTTCCGGCCATCGTCGTCCACAGGCACAGCGCGTTCTTTTTCAATTGGACATTACGAATCCGATCCGAAAACAACAACGGTGGAATCGACTGGCCCAAACGATTTAGCATCGGCAAACAGCCGCGCTGCCAACTCGCACCGCCAATCAAATCCATGAAGGCCGGCATGATGATGCTCTCTGTTTTGAACATCCACCCGATCCGCATTAACACTTGATACGCGGATAAACGAATAAAATTAGCCCGCTGCGTCCGACGATGTTCCGTAGATTTAGTCGATTTCGAATCGCGGGAAAAAAACAAGTGATAGATCGCGGCTGAAGAAAGATGGCTGGTGTGCAAGATTGCTGGAACGCAAGATTGCTGAAACGCATCGGCAGTCAATCTCGCGCGACAATCGTAACACGAAATCTTGTCCGAGTGTGCCACCCTCACAATGGCCTGCGGTGGTGGCGAAAACCTCATACAATGAGAACCAACCACAATCGGTTACCGTTGCACGATCTGGAAATCTGATGAATCACACCCAACCTACCTCCATCAACCGCGCTTTGGTCGCGGCGATGGCTGCGTTTATTTTCTCGACGGCATTGATCTCAGCATCCCACGCCCAATTGTTTGGGTTTGGGAAGCGGAACTCGGACCCCAAATCCACCCAAGCCATGATCGACGCCCGTGCGGCGTTGGCCGAAAAAATCGCAATCGAAGCCAAGGACGGGCGTTTTGTCCTAGAGTTCCCCAAGCATGACGAGGTCGAAGAACTCAGCAAATCTATCGTCAAAAACGCCTACTCAAGCTCGCGTTCATCCGGTGGTGGCAAATTCTTTTGCCAGAGCGAATCTGACGTCGCACAGTTCATGATCAACTCCGGCACCGATCGGTGGGGACAGAAAAAAGAGAATCAAAAGATCATCAGGCTGACAGACCTTACCGATGCCACCAACCGTGTCGAAATTGAACTGGACGATGCCGAACAACGCCTCTCCATGATTTCGGTGAATCTGGCACAAGAACATATCCACATCGTGCGTCAGACGCACCACCGCCTAACTCTGGTTGCCATCGAAGGTGATTCTTTTACCCACATGTCTGATGAAACGATCAACGAACTGATCGCGCAATCAGAATTCGCCACGACGCTCGATCGCTTTCGCGCCGCAGGACTGGGAGTACCCAAGGTTGCTGCGCGTTCAAACATTGAAGAATTGCTCGAATCCATTCTTAATTTTTCTGACGAAGATCGAAAAACATTTGAAGCAACGTTTCCAAATCTAGCCTCTAAAAAATTCAAGCTGCGAAAACAAGAATCGCAAAATCTGTCGAAACACCTAGACCAACATATTGTCGCCGTTGCCGCGATGCTGGCGTCCAACAATCTACCGTTGGAAACAAGAGCGCGCTTCATCGAGGCGCTCCAGGCCAGCGACGATGAATCCACCGTTTTAATGATCAACACCGTCGTCGACGGGAAACTTTTAAAGTCGCCGGAGATTCTAGCGAAGTTATTGAGTCATCAAGTTGCAACCAAGACATCCAAACAGTCCATCCGAAATACGATCCAGCAACTCGAAACAGTTACCGACCAAAACTTCGGCGACGATGTCGATGCGTGGTCCAATTGGGTATCACAATGGCAAACCGAAGCCACCAAGTCCCAGCCAACAAAAACGGTCAAGGAAGAACCAAACGCAAATGCAAACGCCAACCTAACGAATCCACCGGCGCCCAAGACTCGCCGCCGCCTGAGAAAGACCGGACGGGAACAGGTTGAACAACCACTGAAAGATTTACTGAAGCTGAAACTGGACGATCGAGGTAACCTAGCGATCGACCGCAGCCACTGGAGCAAAACATTCGACGGCAAAACTCCCACACAACTGATGAAGGAGGTCAGGCAATCTTTCGAAGCCTCCGGCTTGCCAAAATCTTGGCTGAAGATGGGCGGCGAACACAACGTCGCGGGACTTGGATACGAGCAAATTTTATTCCAACGCATCGCCGACAATGTAAAAGTCCGGTCCGAGGTTTCTGACCACGCCGCTGAATTGAACAACAATAAAACGAAGTCGCTGAATCGAACGATGTACAAATCGGACCTGCGCATGACACTGATGGTCCACCCCGAGCAAAACCGTTGGAGAGACGTGCGGGGAAAACGCACCTTCTTCAAATTCCTTTTCGAGGACGAGGCAGAAGATCTGTTTTATCTGCTCAGCGAACATCCAAAAATTGGTTTCTCAATTTTCGTTTTTTGGAAGGATGGCGAAACCATATTAAATCTTCGGTCCGACAAAGACGGCCAAGTCCAACTTCATCATGTCTTCCAGCAAAAACAGACATCGCTGTCGTCCACATCGGTCAAACGTCTGCAGAAACAGCACGGCGATTTCCTGAGGATGCAAATACTGCCTCTGCTAAATAAAATGGGGGTTTCCGCAGAATCCATTTTCAGACAAAGCGGAAACTAACAAAAAAAACGCCACAGGATCAATAAGGTCATCTCAAAAACAACAATCTTCAAAGATCGCAGGACGAGTGTCGAGTTAAAAATCTGCCCGCAACCTGAATCCCAAAGATAATATATAACGCCGGAAAAAACGACGTTTTCACGCGAAACACGATTTCCGCTTCGCATTCTCACGGCATAGATCTTTTCTCGCCCAGCAATCTTTTAAGAATGCAACCAGTGTCCGGATGATTTCGAAAAAGTCGTTTGGAACATTGGACCTTTCCTTTTGTTATTACACTCTCTCTTGATTCGGCGATCGAGAACGTTCAGCCCGAATCTTTCCACACACACAGGAGTTTAAAATGGAACTTATGTTTCTTGCCGACGTCACAGGTTTTAATCTGTGGGGAGTTTTAGTCGCCGTCATCATTGGAGCGATTGCTGGTTTTTTAGCCGGTCAAATCATGAAAGGCAGCAGCATGGGCCTGGTGCCAAACATCATCGTTGGCGTCCTAGGCGCGTTTGTGTTTTCATCAATCTTTTCTTCTCTCAATCTAATCCCAGTACCTTACGTCAATGAGATCATCTCAGGCACAATCGGTGCGGTGATTCTGCTGTTCGTGATTGGACTCATTAAGAAGGCCACTTAAGCAAGCGGCGCGTGCACGCAGTTCATTCACAACGACAAACTTAAATTAAGCGGTTGGCTTCGGTCAGCCGCTTTTTTCGTAGGCCTCAAATCGAAATTGACGCATAGCAGCCTTTCGCACAGCGAAAATGCACTCCCGGTCAATGCGTTGGAGTTTTGGGAACGCGCGGGGCAAGTTTGAAATCCCCATCCAACATTCCGCGCAAACAACTCGCCGATCGGGACCATTCAAACCGCGTTACTCGTGCCGCAGCGCCTCAATTGGATCCATCTGCGCGGCTCGGATCGCCGGATAAATCCCAAAGATCACACCCACAATCACTGAAATGAAAAACGCGATCGGAATCGACGCCGGCACGATCTCGGGGCTCATCACTTTCGCCACTTCAGGCAGATTCGCGTAGAAGTCAGGTGCGAATTGCTGAATGCCCTGCCGTGTATAGGCGACAACCAGCGGGCATAACAAACCGCCCAACACGCCCGTCAATCCGCCAACGACCGACAGCGAAATGGTTTCGACCAAGAACTGCTGAGTGATATCCGAACGCTTCCCCCCCAACGCGCGGCGAATGCCGATCTCGCGCGTCCTTTCGGTAACCGTTGCCAACATAATGTTCATGATACCGATACCACCGACAATCAATGAGATCGCGGCAATCAATCCCATGAACATCATAAACATCAACCGCGTCGTCTTGGCTTGCTCCAACAATTCGTAGGGCACCACGACGGCGATGTCTTGGCGGTTGGCATCATCGGCCATCAACGTCGCTTCAATCAGTTCCGCCGTGCGCGGCACGTCATCAAGATCGCCAACCTGGACGGTGATCTGCGAAAGTTCGAAGTCGGTGATCGAAAACGAGGCGCCCGCGCGTTTAACCTCACGATCGCCCATGCGCTGATACATGGTGCTGATCGGAATATACACATCCAGCGAAAAATCCTGAGCCGACAATGAACCGCCGATCGCGGCGGTCGCGTTACGCTTTTCCAACACGCCAACGATGCTGAAATATTCTTGCTTCTCCGGCAAATACATTTGCTTGTTGATGGGATCTTCTGAGGGAAACAAACGATCCGCCAGCACCGCCGAAATAACACACACGCCGCGCTTGGATTCGACTTCCCGATGCGTGATAAAGTGTCCGCGGGCGACCTCTAAGCGGTTGATCACCGCGTACTCTGGGGTGCACCCCACCAAACGACCGTCAACCGGTTTCGCGTTAGGGTTTCCGTTATAGATAAAATTCTGTTGCAGTTCGCGGATAGGCACGACGCGATCAATAGTCGGCACGGTCGTCATCAGCATTTCCGCCTCGGATCGCTTGACGCCAAAATCGGCGATCGTCCGACTGGCCCCAGAGGATGTCGATGGCGGTTTCACCGACCTGACGATGATATTCTCAGCACCTAAATCCTCGATTTGCCGTTGAGCCTCTCGGCTGATGCCTTCGCCAATGGCCAGCAACCAAATCACACTCGCGACACCAATAAAGATCCCCAGCACCGTCAATGCGGATCGCATCGGGTGCAGCAGGAGGCTTTTGAGCCCTAACTTAAACGTTCGAAATAATCGCATTGGGTTTGAACTGTAGCACGAATTTTTAATCCGTTTGTTTGTGGTGCAAAAGACAACAACCGCTCGCGTTTGCTCCTTCTCAGGGATTGGTTGCCTGTTCCTCTACACCCTACGTCCTTACCTCCGCGTTCTGTGAAATCTCTTGGATGCGTTGGGCAGTAAACACGGCCCTATTTTCGACAGGTTCGTCGGATTGAACTTCACCGTCCTTCAACCAGATGACGCGTTTGGCGTGTTGGCTGACTTCGTCTTCGTGGGTGACCATGATGATCGTGCGGCCTTCGTCATTGAGCCGTTGAAACAGGGCCAAGATTTCTTCGGTGGTAACCGAATCCAAATTTCCTGTCGCTTCATCGGCCAAAATGAAATAAGGATCGTTCACCAAAGACCGCGCGATCGCGACCCGTTGTTGTTGACCACCAGATAACTGCGTCGGACGATGTCCCAGACGTTCGCCAAGCCCCACCATTGTCGCCAACTGGGTACTGCGGGCACGCGACTGGGAATTCAGTTGCCCCATGTAGTACAGCGGCACCTCGATGTTTTCGACAACGCTCAGTTGCGCGATCAAATTATAGGACTGAAACACAAAACCTAATCTAGACGCACGGACTTCAGAAAGTTGATCGTCCGTCATTTGCGCGACGTCATCGTCACCTAAATAGTACTTCCCATGCGTTGGTCGATCGAGACATCCCAATAAATTTAGTAACGTACTTTTACCCGACCCCGAAGGCCCCATAATCGCAACGTAGTCGCCTTCGGGAATGTCGAAAGAAATCCCGCGCAGCGCTTTCACGGTTTCGCTTTTGAGCACGTAATGTTTTTGCAAATCGCGGAGACTGGCCGCCATTTTGATTGGCTCGTTCAAGGCTGCCCCCCAGAAGATCCTTCGGTCGAAGTGGCAGGCCGCGCTCCGCCACCGCCGGGGCCACCTCCGCCACCACTCCGCTGTGACATCATTTTTTCTGCCGCTTTGGTCATTTCAGCTTTGGTGACCGTTCCATCGGAGTCACTATCGGCGCCTCCGATGAAGTTCTTCGCGCGGCTATCCAGACTGGCCATCTCGCCCGCGTCGATCTTCCCGTCACTGTTGGTATCGTATTTAGACATCATGCCATTGACCATACCGCTGGTCCTTCCACCGTCTCCCGCCGGCCGACCGCCGCCCACGGGTCGCCCCGATGGCTTGCCGCCGCCTTTTGCTTTAGTCCCTGCTTTACCCTCTGTTTTGACCAGCGTTACATTGTCGGGTAAATCAATACTCTCATCCGCCAAAACTTCAGGAAGCTCCATTCGCTCCTTGAAGGATCCAGGATTCATCACCAATTCGTCACCAACATTGACGCCATCTTTGAACATCACCATTTTGGAATTGTCACCGCCGATGGCGACCTCTTTGGTGTCGTAACGATCGCCGTTTTTCACCAAGCAAAAGCTCCGCCCCTGCACGCTGTAAACGGTCTGCAGCGGTGCCAGCAACGTATCCTTTTCGAATCGCGACTGAATCGAAACCGACGCGTTCATGCCGGGTTTGAGACTTAGCGGCGGATCAATAATGCGAATGAAGACCGCGTACTTACGGACGTTAGAACCGAACCAGCCTTTGGATTCAGCATACTGGTTCACCTTCACAACGATCCCTTTGAGCGAAACACTATTAAGCGCATCGACCTGTACTGTCGCCGGCATGTTGGGTTCGATTTGCGTGATGCTCTGTTCATTAATTAGCGCTTTGACCTGCATTTTTTTCGGGTCAGGCACACGCACCAAAACCTGATTCTCACGTACGCTCGCCCCCTCTTCCAACACCCATTCGTCACCACGTCCGCGCGACTCCTTGGCGTAAACCAATTGCCCTTCAACGCCCGGTGGGGCGACGATACGACATTTGGCGATCGCCTCGTTGATATCCGCCAACTTTTGCTTTTCAACTTCGAAGGATTGTTGTTGACTGTTTAAATCGACCTTCGCCGCGCGGATCTCCGCGTCCAGTTGAGTCAATTCTTTTTCTTGGGTGACCTCGACCAGCACCTTCTTCTTTTGTTTGGCCAGTGAAAGGAGATTTTCTGCTTTCTTAATTGCGATCTTGGCTTTTTCGACCGCGAACTGGTCTGCGTTTAGTTGCCGCTGAGTGATGAAGCCTCGGCTGTGAAGTTTTTCGCTGTGCTCCATCACGGCGATGGACTGCTCAAGCTCCTGATTGGCGGTCGATATCTGAGATTGCGCGTCAAAGATATCGTTCTCAAACGTCTGCAGAGCTTCGACAAAAACACCCTCCTCGTACTCACGTTTGGACGCCTTGGCCGTTTCTAAAACCGTTTCGGCTTTGATAACTTTTGTTTGGGCCGTTGCGATCGCAATGTTTTGCGCTTCAAGTTCTTTGTCGAAGGAAGCCGAATCCAGCTGCACCAGAAAGTCGCCCGGTTTCACTTCGATACCCTCGTCGGCCGCCTTGAGCACGCTGACCTCGCCATTGCGAGCCTTGACCTCACACCGAATTTCAATGTTGGCGCTACTTTCGATCTCTCCCTGATCAAGCACCTTGGATACGAAATCACCGCGCGTCACTTCACTGGTGATGGGAGCAAAAGAAGGGCCTTCATCGCCGGAGTTCAACCATGAATAGATTCCGATCCCAACGATCAGAAAAATGATCAACGTCACAATCGTAGCGACCGCGGAAACACCAGCTCGGTTAGAGGTGTGGCCAGCAACTCCGATGGGGACAATGGCTGATTTGGATAGACGGTCAGATGGTTGTCGCATGTTCAGCTTCTTTATATGTGAAGTCGCTCGGTTTAGATTTCCAAGACGACTGATGCCACTGTTAAAATCGTCCATCGTCTTCAGCCGCCTTTAATAGTAGTCACATTGTTCACCTATTCACGCAAAACGGAACTTCCGGTGACAGTTAACATGAAAACCGCTAATTCAGAGACGATTTAAACTGCCATAGCGGGCGAAAGTTCCGATTTCAACGCCCGCGCACCGCTGAGATCGCCACCCGCACCGGTGCTGGATAACCCTCAATCGTCAGCGCTGAGTTTTGCGGGTCAAGGAAATCGCTCAGCGACTCAAACGGCATGAACGGGGTTTTACGCTGTTCACTAGCATCGGTCACCGAAACATCGATGACCTCAATCTCCGCGAAACCCGTCCGCTGCAGCCATCGTTTTAACATGCCAACGGTCGGCATGAACCAAACACCGCGCATCTTTGCAAACTTATCCTTAGGCACGATCACGTTGGCGTCCTCAGAATCAATCGCCATCGTTTCGAGAATCAATTGGCCGCGCTTTCTCAAGCAATCGCGGAGCGTCTCCAGATGACCGATCGGGTTTTTCCGATGGTACAACACGCCCATCGAAAGCGCGACGTCAAACACTTTTAGGTCCGCAGGAATCTCTTCGGCTTTGATGGGCATCACCCCAATCGCAGCAGGATCGCCACAATAGCGGCGGAAAATTTCGTGCTGGACGATGTAAAGCAAAAACGGCTCGACGCCCATCACCCATTGGGCTCCCGCAGCCAACGCCTTGAAACCGAAGTAGCCATTATTGCAGCCAACATCCAAAACTTTCGCACCGTCGAAATACACCTTGGAGGCGATCCTGTTCCATTTTTTGTAGGAACGCCATTCGGAATCAATATCGACGCCGTCCAAATGGTAGGGGCCGATTCGCCAAGGATTCAGACGCAGAAGATCGTCACGACGGTCGTCTTCCTCTGCGTTATCGTCATTTTTCACTCCGCCGTTGGCACCTTGGGACCAAAGGCGACGGTCATCGGTTGCCGCGCATGGCCCGATGACTCTGATCACATCACCACTGGCGTCCAACGAACACCCTGCCGGCGGCGGTAGACGATCGAGCACTTCTTTGCATGACGCCCATAAAGCATCACGGTTAGAAAAAAAACGCTCTTCACAGATTCCTTCCAAACGATCCGCCCATGGAAGCAGGGCAGGGTGGCCTGAGGCTTTGATACGCGCCAGAAAATCACTGCGATCAAAAAACGGTGGCGCGTTCACAATTGACTTTCACTTCCTTCGTTCATCGACGATCCCCTTGGTAGGATTCCATCGCGGAGATCATTCCATCGAGATCGTATCGCGCCGCTTCGGCGGCCACGGTGAACCCCAATCGTTCCATCGCGGCGGTCGTTGTCGGGCTGATCGTTGCGATCTTCGTTTGCCGCAAGGCATCCCCAAATTGATTGACAATCGATTCTCCAATCGCCGAACTGGTAATCGTCGTCCAGTGAATTTTCGAATTCGCCATTTCATCAAACACCGCAGGATCCGGTTGCAGCACATCTTGGCTGCGGTAGATCACCACTTCTTCGAAATCAATTCCTTCTTCGGCCAAACGATCCCCCAATACGGCGCTGCCTCGATCGGCGCGAAAGATCGCGGTGTTGGTAGATACCCGATTCTCGACCAACATTTTGGCTAAGGATTGACTGTTGGAGTTCTCCGGAACGCCCGAAACAGCCAAACCATACGATTCGATCACGGCCCCAGTACCAGAACCGATCGCGACAATCTCAGGAGCCAATGCCTTCAGGGCCTCCATTTGCTGCTGGTGGATGACGCGATCGAGAAAGAACTTCACCGCGTTGCCGCTAACAAACACCAGCCGCGCGTACTCGGCCAGATTTTTGATCAGGCTATCAGCCATCTCCCAGCTATCCGGGCCGACGATTTCGATAGCCGGTTGAAACACGGCGGTTGCTTCGCGATGGGTCAACAGCTTCGCAAAGGCCGCACTTTGATGGGCGGCCCGTGTAATCAGCACCGTTTGCCCCGCCAGCGGAGAGGGTCGGGTTGTCGCTTCATCGGGCTGATTCATGTTAAGAATTGTCGGTGAATTTGCGAATAACGGGGGCCGAAGGCGTCTTCAAAGCGGCTGTTTGGCATTTCGGGCCGATTTGGACAACATATACCCCATAAAATGCCGAAAATACCAGTGGACAAGATCAAGGGTTATTGAGATATTATCCGGTCCAAAAATAACCAAAAGAACCAACCACATATATTTCTGAAGAATTATGCCAAATACACGTAGTGCCGCCAAGCGACTCCGCCAAAACGAAAAGCTTCAACAGCGAAACAAGGCCACCAAATCGGCCATGAAGACGCAGATCAAATCCGTCCTTGCTGCAGTTGCGGCCGGCGATATTGAAAAGGCTGAACTCGAATACCGCGACGCGTCTCGCAAGCTTGACCGCGCCGGTGCCAAGGGCATCATCCACAAGAACAAAGCGGGCCGCGGCAAGTCGCGTTTGCAAGCCGCAATCAAGAAAGCCAAAGCCGACGCTTAGGTTTTCGACGCCGCACAATTTGTCAAACAAAAAAGCAGGCTATCTTTACATAGCCTGCTTTTTTTCTGCGCGTGCACCTTTGCAACACGCGCCCGTAGGGTGGGCTCTCAGCCCACCCACAACAATCGCTCT
>CAYOZV010000008.1:43919-48551 GCA_964408465.1 uncultured Pirellulaceae bacterium | reverse complement strand
AACTGGGCGATTTGAGTAAGTGACGCCAGCCTACTTCCCCAAACAATACAGCCACTCCTGATACTTGCCGGTCGAATCATCACCGACGCGTGTGATGATCTTATCGTCGACCAAAGCAAACGACGCAAACGCGCTGGTGCCCAACTGATTTTCGGCAACAGGTTGAAACTTAGTCGGATCCGCCTTCACGACCAGCGTTTGCCCGCCTTCGGCAGTGAAGAACAAATTGCCATCGGCGTAAATCGGCGAAGCGCTGACGGGGCTTTTGAAACGAGTCTTCCATGCAACTTTTCCTGTCGCTGCCGCAAAACAATAGACCACACCGCGATCGCTGAGGCTGTATAGATGGTCGCCAACGACGATCATCGATTGTTCGTACGTTTTGATAGGCGCGTCCCAAAGCTGCCTTGATCCATCCTGGGCCACCGCCAGCGTCTGCTGAGCCGGATATCCGCCGCTGGCATAGACCCGCTCTTGGTCCCACACCATCGTGCCGCAGGTGACATCCCATTTGGCCGGCGACGACCAAATTCTCTTTCCGTTTCGCGGATCAAATGATGCCACGGCCTTCTGCCCACTGATCAACAATTGGTCACGCCCACCGACATTTGCCACGACCGGCGTCGAATAATTGGTGTGCTTCCGCGGCGCCGACCACTTCTGCTGCCCGGTCGCGGGATCAAGGCCAAGAATTTTGCCGTCAATTTCATTTTCATGCGGAACGATTAAAACGTCCTCGAACACAATCGGCGACGCGCCGACGCCGAAAGGATACAGTCCTTTGTAAGCACCGATCGGCTTCTCCCAAACCACATTTCCATCGAAGTCCAGCGCTGTCACTTTTTGCAGCGCATGATGGTTGAACAACGCGAAAACTAAATCGCCGTGAATCGCCACCGACGATGATGCGTGCGTATTTTTCTGGTGGATCTTTGCGGGGAAACCACCTTGATTGACTGCCTTCGACCAAATCAACTCGCCTGATTCTCGATCAAAACAAAGCACCGATTGGGTTGCTTGGTCCAGATCTGACGTGGTCAAAAAAATCTTATCCGCCGTGACGATCGGAGACGAATGCCCTTTGCCAGGCACTTTTGTTTTCCAGATCACGTTCGAAGATGCGCTCCAAGTCGTCACCGGTTTTTGATCGGCCGCCGTTCCGTCGCCTTGTGGGCCGCGCCACTTTGACCACAACTGAGTCTCGGTCTGTTGACCGATCGCCGCACCTGAGATCAAAGTCAAAAGGAGAAACAGAAACGAAGCGGAAGGATAAATTTTCATAGTACCGTCGCGAAAGAGCAAAACATGTTAGGCAAACGTGAAACGTCCGCCTTTAGATTTATGCTAACTTAATATCTGCCTTCCATGGCTGTCAAATTGAATGAGGCAACTGAAAAGAAAAAAGGTGGCCCAGAAAACTGAGTCACCTTTTCCGAGCCACCTTCTAAAAATCATCGCCGCTAAGGTTCGTAATCAGCGTTCCAACTCCGCGTTCCAGTAAGCATCGCTGATAAACTTCGACCAGCTTTCAAAACGCGTGTCGTAGCGCGAATACAATGGCGACCAATGCGGCCGAACGGGATCCTTCTTTAACCTCATCCCCGCCCCCCGGGGCGTGCGGTCAGCTTTGGTGTGGTTGCAATCAATACACGCCAGCACGCAGTTCTCCCAAGTCGAACCGCCACCGTGCGAGCGCGGCACAACATGGTCGATCGTCAGTTCGTCGGACTTTGGCGTCACACCGCAGTACTGACACATGAACCGATCACGTTTGAATAGGTTGCGACGACTGAACGCCACGCTGGTGTCCGGCAAACGATTGTACCGCGTCAGCGCGATTACTTCGGGGACACAGATTTTCTGAGAGACGGCTTGGATGAATTCGTCATCGTGCCGCGGTGATAGGCCGGCCCAATCGCACCAGTCATACAACTGGTAATCATTGACATCGACCACTTTCGCGCGATCACTGAACACCAAAGACAAAGCACGTCCTACACTGGCGACGTTCACAGGCTGCCAGTTGCGGTTCAAAACCAGCGTCGGTCGGTGCAACACTTGGGACATCTTTGGTTTCTCCGGGGTTGTTTCGGATCTAAGCCAGCGTACTTATTATGGCATCGATTGGCCGAATTACACAGTTCCAATTGGTCATCGCGGCAGTGAAATAGCCGTGAAAACGCCTGCCAGCGACTTATCTTCGGACAAAACCTTCAGCGATTACAGACTTCCTATCAGCTTGGACAACGACGACCGACTATTGTTCGCCAAGCGGAACATTTTCTATTAAACTAGGTTCAACGTAAGGCTGCTTCCCGCTGGCCGCGTTGGGTACGCCAGTTAATGGATGCTGAGCACTGGCACAGATAAAAACTTTTCCCAAAAAACGACAAACCAAACCGACCACAGGAGATCCCCCAAATGAGCATTTTCTCTCGCCGTAGATTCTTGGCCGCATCAGCCGCAGCCGGAATTGCCGTCAGCCAACCGGCCCGTCTGTGGGCGCGTAACGCGAATGAGCGCGTCGCTATCGGCTTCATCAGTTGCGGCGGTAGAGCTCTCAGGTTGATGGATCAGTTTCTAAAGACTGATCTTTGCGATATCGTGGCCGTTTGCGATCCCGATCCGGCACGTGTCGCCGCCGCGAAAGAAATTGCCCCTGATGCCAACACGTTTTCGGATCTCAGAAAGCTGATTGAAGATCCCACCATTGACGCCGTGGTCATCGCAACGGGCAACCATTGGCACTGCTTGGCCGCGATCTGGGCGATGGAAGCCGGTAAACATGTCTACGTAGAAAAACCGCTGTCCCATACTCAGTGGGAAGGCGTGCAAACCGTTGCCGCTGCCGAGCGCTACGGCAAAATCTGCCAGGTCGGAACGCAACAGCGCTCCGATCCTATGCAAGCCGACATCAAAAAGTTCCTACACCAAGAAAAAGCGCTCGGCGAAATCAAATCGGTCAAAGTAAATCGCTACGGCGTCCGTGGCTCCATCGGCAAACGTGACAAACCTTTAGAAATCCCTGCGGGCATCGATTACGATCTTTGGCTGGGGCCTGCCCAGAACCAGCCCATCATGCGTGAAAAATTGCATTACGATTGGCATTGGGATTGGAACACAGGTTCGGGAGAAATGGGCAATTGGGGTGTGCACTTGCTGGATGATGTCCGCAACAACATTTTCCAAGACAAAGTCAAACTACCTAAGAAAATTTTCGGTGGAGGTGGACGAATCGCGTGGAACGACGCCGGTCAAACTCCCAACGTTCACTTCACCTACATCGACACCGGCGACATCCCCGTCGTCATCGGGCTGAGCAACGTTTCTGGCAAACCTGGCAGTAAAGAATCGGCCAAACATACGGGCCCTACAACTGGCTACATCGCACACTGTGAAGGGGGAACCTATTTTGGCCAGCGCGGTGAAGGTGTTGCGATGGATAAGGACGGTAAGGTCATCCGAAAGTTCAAAGGCAATAGCGGCAACGTCTTGCACATGAGCAATTTCTGCTCGGCCGTCATCGCCGACGATCCAACGATGCTCAACGCAGGCGTAGAGGTTGGAAACGACAGCACCGGCTGGTGCAACCTGGCCAACGTCTCTTTCCGCGCCGGTTCGCAGATGTCGGTCGATCAAGCGCGAGAGGTCGACCATCCCCAATGGCAACAATTAATCGACGATATGGAAGCGCATTTGGACGTCTACGGTAAAAAGATCTCTGAAAAGGAGTTCAAGATGAGCCCGATGATGGAGCTGTCTGAGGACGGTTCGAAGTTTGTCGGCGATGGTGCCCAAGCGGCAAACGTCTTCCTCAAACGAGAATACCGAAAGGGCTTCGAAGTTCCCGAATTGGCAACCGTGGCGACCGCCCAATAGCGGCCATCCCCGAATTGGGAAGATTTTTGTGTGCGGAAGAATTACGTTAACGTCGTTACCTCAGTCCTATGCCCAGTTCATGGCGGGACTGAGGTTTCCGACCATTGAGCCGCGTTACAACATCGCGCCGACGCAACCCGTTTTGTGCGTGCTGACTCAGCAGCAACAACCCGCCTGCGTCGAACTTTCGTGGGGCCTGATTCCGTCGTGGGAGAAAGACCCCGCCCACGCTCGCCGTCACTTCAACGCGCGCAGTGAAACGGCGGCTGAGAAACCATCGTTTCGCGCGGCGTTTAAGCAACGCCGGTGCGTGATACTGGCCGATGGTTTTTACGAATGGGCCGTCGATGGTAAAAGGAAGCTGCCGTTTTATACCTCGCGCGTTGATCAGGGTTTGCTGTGGATCGCAGGTCTATGGGAACCCTGCGATAAAACCGTCGGCCCTGGGAACACTTGCACCATTCTCACCACGTCCGCCAACGATTTCATGGCCCCACTGCACCACCGTATGCCGGTGATTCTCAACCAGCAGGATGTGCCGATGTGGACGGACGAAACCTTCACTAACACCGACCAACTGCAATCGTTACTCAAACCGTGCGCCGAAGATTTGCTGACCATGCGACCGGTCAGCCAATACGTCAACAACGCCAAACATGCCGGCCCCGAGTGCCTGGCCGACCCGCCTCCACCGCCGCCGCAACAACAATCATTGTTTTAACACCATGCGTGCCAGTCCACCGGCTCGAACTC
>CAYOZV010000008.1:42584-43819 GCA_964408465.1 uncultured Pirellulaceae bacterium | reverse complement strand
CGATTCCTAACGCCTAAAGCCCGTGCGTGCGATAGTTATTATGCCGAATGAACCGCATAAAATTCGCGGCCAAGTAACCACCAAGGCTCTCCTCGCGGCCGCGCAAATACATCAGCCCCGTTTGCCCTGCCCACAACGTTTGGGCATCACTGGCCGACAATTTAATTTCAATCGGGACGCGCGGTTGAGTCAACATTAGTTCGTCCTCACCGTCGTTGGGATTAGACTGCTGGCCGGCCGATTCGACTTGTTCGCGCGGGACAACCGCCAAGGGGCCGCCATTAGACGCCGCGAAAGCGTCATGAGGAACATCATCACGAGCCCGAGGATCAATCACATTAATCTCACCATCGACGAACTGGCTTTCACTTCGTCCCCAGATCTTTAAATAGACGTGACTGTCCTCGTGGTCGCGCAGCCATTGAACGTCTTGCTGTCTTGCCAAGGCAATTCCCTGCATCTCTCCTTGTTTTCCGATGGAAAGAATCTCGTCGCCCGGCTGAAGATACGTTTCCGCCTTGATGGCCAAATCCAACCCCAACACGTTGCCATCCTGCGGCGCTCTGACTTCCAGCGTGTCGACCAATTCCTGCAGTTCCGATCGCCGTTTGAACTTCGACGCCAACAATTCACGTTCCAACTGCAACGATGAAATCTGTTCGGCCTCCAAATAGGCTTGGCTACGCAACTGGGAGATGCGAATGTCAACTTCCACCGATTTTAGTTCCGATTTGAGATCGGGATTCTCCAACGTCATCAACAAATCGCCCTCTTGGACCGCCTGGCCGTTGACGACATGAATTTGATTTGCGAATCCGGGCGCCGAAGCGCGTACGATCGAAAGGGGTTCGTAGTCAATCACCACCGGAGCCGACACAACCGTTGGGCTGGGGCAAAGAAATAGAACCCCCGCCAGCACCAAACAGGTTAGGCTCGCGGCGACCGCAAACCACTGCCGGTTGGGAGCCTCTAGTTTTGTTCCCGCGAAAACGTATTTGATAAATTTCACGATGGGCAATCCAAACCACAGCACCAATCCAACCACCGCAATCAACAATCCAAAACCGTCCAGCAAACTTGACGCCGCCAAAGACAATCCAATCGTGATCAGAAAGAACCAAGCGATGCTCAAAAACCCGTAGACTTTCACGGCGGTCGAACGCCACCCGTTTTCTACCGGTTGTTTGATCTCATTCCCGAAATAGGCCCGTTTAAATGCCGATTTAACATACGTC
>CAYOZV010000008.1:31189-42574 GCA_964408465.1 uncultured Pirellulaceae bacterium | reverse complement strand
TGATCTGACAGGTTAGGAATCTCCAACCAGTCCGACAACATATAGTATCCGTCGAATTTCATCAGCGGGTTGGCGTTGAATAACAGCGTGTGCAACGTCGCGGCCACCATCACGTTGCCCGCGTGATATTGAAGCGGCCCCGGATTAGATTCGGCCCAAATCAAACAGGCGATCGCCGCGATAAAAACTTCCACCAGCATCCCCGCTGCGGAGACTAAAATGCGGCTCCATTTATTGGCAAACCGCCATGAACTGGTCACGTCGACAAACGGCAGCGGGATGAACAACAACAGCAGCAATCCAAACGACGTCACCCGGCCACCGAACCGCTTACAGACAATCCCGTGAGCCGACTCATGCACGAGCTTCAGCACCAACCAAGCGACCACGAACCACAAAATATCATCCGGCGAAAAACTCGACACGCGCCGGTTGATGAATTCCGATGCGTGAGTCAAAAACGTGAATCCGCCCCACATCACAACCACCAACCAAATCAGCGCCCCGATGGGACTGACCAACCAACCCAAAAAATGGGTGGCCGACGTCATCAGTGCGTCCGGGTTGAACATCGGAATCTTGAGACTGATCGGGTTCAGCCACGACACCGTCTTCCGCATCAGTTCCTTCTGCGCCGCTTCGGCGCGGCGAGACGAAGAACTCGATAGTTCGGTCTCTACCAAACCTGATTCGATCGTCCATTTGCACAGATTCGCGGCCTCTTGTTCGTCCAAAGCATTTTGGCGGAGCAGGGTGGCCGTCTTCATCAGCGCGTCGTTAACGGTGCGCTTACCATTGAGCAAAGACAGCAGCGTGTACTGGGGCAGGCCAATCTGGAAAAACTTTCCCGCGATCTCGTCCTCCACCATGTACCAGACTTCTCCGCCGCTGCGTCGCATCGTAAACCGCAGGCAGTCCTTCGCCTTGAGTTTGGCTTGGCTGAATTGGAGTGTTTGTTCGTTAGGCAGCATGATTCTCTTCCGTTTTTACGCGTCATGTAGGGTGGGTATTACCCGCCACAGTCCCAGGGCTCATCGGCAGGCAATGCCTGCCTGGCTTCCCCTACCACCACGTCAACCTTGACCGCATAAAGTTGATCGACTTGTGAAACAACGACCACCCCAGCGACCGACGTTCCCCATCGATGCGGACGGTGCCCTTCATCCCTGGCCGAAACTGATCATCCTTGTTTTCAAATTCAATCTTGGCAATGAAAACATTCTGAGCGTCGCGGATCTCCGAACGCGGGTGGATGCTTTTGATCTCGGCGGTCAGCGGAGCTTCTTCGCGCCCTTCGATCCAAATCTTGACGTTGTTCCCTGGCCGCACCTGTGAAATGTCCTCGGCAGGAATCGCAATTTCGACGCGCATCTGATCCGTTGGACCAATTTCGAACAGGACTTCTCCTTTGCGCACCGACGCGGCTTCGGAACGTTCCAGCGAACCGCTCAGCACAACGCCGTCGATCGAACTACGTACCGAAAGATGGTTCTGGCGATAGGCCAACACCTCCGCCTCGGAACTGAGTCGTTCGTTTTCAAGCTCTGACAAAAAAGTCTTAGGCACATTTCCTTCGGTCAGTTCGATCTCGCGTTGCAGTCGAGCCTGCTGACGTTCGGCGACTTTGGCGGACAGTTCAAGCCGTACTTCGCGACCGTCCATCTCCGCCAGAACCTGTCCTTTTTTCACCACGTCTCCCGGTTCCACGAAACCAGACAGAATCGTTCCGTCAAACGGAGCCACCGCAAAGCGGCGCGACATCGGTTCGGTAACGCAGTTACACCGGACGCGATACCGAATCGGCACCAACATCAACAGCCCAAGCCCCAGCAACGCCAACGGGATCATCTGCCGCGTGCGTTTGGTGGTTTTTTCCTTGAACGTGGCCCAAGCCTTCTGCAGTTTTGATTTTTCGCAGCGCTGCAGCAACGTCAACGCGCCGGCAATGTGAGGCGACGCCGTGCTCACAAATTGGCTCAAACGCGGACTCTGCAAAACGTTCCGTTCGCCGGTAAACACCCAAACGCCAACCGCTTCTCCCTCCGCGTTGAACAACGGCTCGCTCAACACCGCTTCATTGTGCACCGCCCCGGCAAGCTGCCGATGCGCCAGCAGCAAATGAGCGTTGTCATCATCGACCGCAGGAAATACTCCTTGTACCCCCCGCACGTCAGATTCATGAAGCGTCTGTTCATAGGTTTGACTCAGCGACGATGTGCGGTCCAGTTTATGTACGCCGGAGATCGCTTTGAGTTGAATGTCAGTCGTCTTACCGGTGCCTCGCACACCGACCGCAACGTTGCTGCATCCTAAAAAGGTGACCATCTCGTTGGCAACCGCCGACGAGGCATCGACCAAGGTTGCACTGGTTTCGACTTTGCCGACCAATTCCATGATCGCGGCCAACGACTGCACCTGCCAGCGCGATTCCAACTGTGAATTCGCCTTCATCCACAGCCGCATCGCCGCGGTCACTTGAGTGGCGGTGGCCATCGCAAGGTTCACGTCCTGAGCCGATTTAAGAACGATCAGGAAGATTTCGGTCTGCCCTAAAGGCGTTTTGACGGGAACAAACAATCCCGGCAACCCATCGATGCAGTCCAACTTCAACACCAAGGACTTCGCGGCATCGGCCACTTCGGTGCAGGCGGCCGAAAACGATTCGTCGACGTGTTCTGGTTTTGGCGTCCGCCCGGTCATGTCTCCCGGCGACAACGTCCAGCGGGCCCCGTGTCGATGCAAATGACAAGCACCAATCGCCCGCGCCCCAACCAGCGTGGCCTTTCGCAGCAGCGATCGTGTTTCTGCCTCGGGATGATTCCCCGCGGTGATGCGAAACAGTTCCGTCTCAATAAGCTGCGGCGGCGTGGGGGCGTGAGATTTATCGCGCCGCAATCGCGCGTGCAGTGGGACTTTGCCATGCTGAGCGGTCGAAGGGGTGGTGGGGTTCATGTGATTTTTGGGGGTAAGGTCTAAAAATTATCGGCGGCTCAAAGCTCGCGCTACACAGCGGACACCCTCCGCCGCCGCGTCCCACTACTTCGGAAATGACACGTTAGAAGCACGCGTTCTCTGCGCGGTCGAGGCGGACTTCGTCCTGCCGCCCCAAACACACTGCGTACCGCTTTGAATTTTTCGATTCTGATTATCAATTTCAACTTCGATGCGTCCGGTACCGCTGTCGGGGTCAATCACCGGCGAGACATAAGAAACGCTGGCCTTCACCTTTTTACGATCGGCGCCGACAAACACCTCGACAGCCTCGCCGACACGCGTCCGATTCAACAGATCAGCCTTGAGATAAAACTTGGCCTTCAGTTTGTCGATCCGAACGATCGTGGCGTACTGGGGTTCGTTGTTGGAAACATGTTCGCCCGGTTGTTTGTGGATCTTCACCACCACCCCGTCGATGGGGCTCTTGATGATGCGTTCTTGAATCTGGGCTTCAATCCGATCAACTTCGATTCGGTTCATCACCAATTCATCTTCGGCTTCGCGGTATTCGGCAACCGCGTTGTTGTATTCGGTGGTCTTCTGTTGGACCTCGTATTGATTCACGTGGCCTTCGGCGATCATCCCTTCCAACGTTTGCTTTTGAGCCATCACCAGCTCAAAACGAGATTTGGCCGCGTCTCGTTTGGCCGTTGACCGCGCTCGAGCTATTGCCTGCCGCTTTGTTTCTACCAACACCCCGTGATTCAATTTAGCCAGTTCATCGCCGGCGCTAACGCGATCGCCCTCCCGCACGCGGACGGTATCAACGACGCCGTTCTCGGTGCAGGCAACCATGCTCTTTTCGATGGGTTCGGTAAAACTTTTGGTTACCACGCCACGGTGCAGCGTTTGAGCGAAGCCAACCGAAGGCAACGCCGAAACAACCACGGACATCAGCAACCAGCTAATTTTATTGTTCATCTTCATTTTATTCTCGTTCAATCGACTCGCGAACCATGTCCATCCAAATGTCACGACGCATCATTGCCTGCCGATTGGCATACTGTTTGGACTCAATCGACTTCTGCAGCGCGGCAATCTCTTTGGCGAAACTTACACGCGATTCACCGTTTCCCTTACACCGGCCGGCAATACGTTTGGCTAATGGCGGGGCGTAATTTTCAATCACTTCATCGGTCGCCGCAATAAAGAACTGCGACGAACCAGGTTGACCTTGACGAGCCGCACGACCGATCAACTGCCGATCGATGCGGGCTGACATGTTCGGGCTGAAACCAATCACATGCAAACCGCCTGCCGCCAGCGATTCGGGATCAGGTTTAATATCGGTACCACGACCGGCCATATTGGTCGCAATCATGATCGCACCATTGCGTCCGGCACCTTTGACGATGTCGGCTTCTTCGCCGTCTTGAATTCCATTGAGAATTACCGGGCTGATGCCCACGGAAATCAATTTTTCGGCGACCTGAATACTTTCTTGGATTGTGCGAGTGCCGATCAGAATCGGTTGGCCTGTGCGGTGACGCTGCTGAACCTCGACCGCGATGGCATCCAGTTTCGCTTCGGCGTCGGCAAAGAAACGCGGCGTCAAATTGTTCCGTTTGCTACGCAGGTTAGTGGGAATCGTGACCGATTTCATCTTGTAGATGTTCTTAAACTCTTCAAACACCGAAGCCGCGGTTCCCGTCAGCCCCGAAAGCTGATCGTACATCAGCAAATAGCGCTGACGCGAAATCTGAGCCACGCTGGGCGGAGCAGATTTAATAGTCAGCCCCTCTTTAGCCTCGACCGCCTGGTGCAGCCCGTCTTGCCACGTCCGATCGGAAAAGATACGGCCCGTGTTCTGGTCAACGATCTGGACCTCTTCATCACGAACAACGTAGTCAACATCACGCGTCAAAACATGCATCGCCCTGAGAGCATTGCGAATGTAGATGCGCCATGGACGCTCCAAATTTAGACTTTTGACGCCTTCAATTTTTTCGTGGCAGACCGAATTGGCGGCGTCGTTGACCTCGATCTTTTTATCAGGCAGCTCGATCGTGAAATCTTCGTCCAATCTCAGTTCCGCCGCGATGCGTTTGGCTAAATTGAAAGGCAGCGGATCCGCGTCCACACGCGCTGCACCGCTGATCACCAGCGGCGTGACCGCTTCGTCAATCATGACGCTGTCGGCTTCGTCGATGATCGCGGTGTGGTGTTCGGGCAGCTGTCGCAACGATTTGGTAATGTCGTTTCCCGTGATCGCATTGAGGGTTTGGACGCCCAGTCGACTTTGCCGGTTGTCGCGGAGGAAAACTTGATCCCGAAGATAGTCAAAACCAAACTGATACCCGGGCCCGTAAGTGATCGTTTTCTGATAGGCCGCCTGCGTCGCGGCCATATCGTTACCGTCGGGCAATATCCCACAATCAATACCCAGTTTTTCAAAAACGGGTTGGAGATCTTCCAAGTCGCGCCCGGCCAGATAGGCATTGGTGGTCGCGACATGCACCGTCGGTGATGTCAGCGCCGTCAGCGCGGCCGTCGCGCCGGTGACGACCGTTTTTCCTTCCCCCGTTTGCATCTCCACGATCGCGCCTTGACTGCCGGCCAACATTGCTTGCACTTGTACGTTGTGCAGGTTGAACCCAAAAACGCGCGATACGGCCGAGGCAATCAATCCGCCGTACTCGATGCGCGCGGTGGCACTGCCACGCTCCTCCTCTGATTTCTCTCGCCAAGACACGGCCTGTTGGGCCAATTGTTGGTCTGATAGGGATGCCGCTTTACTCTCGGCGCGACGCAGCATCTGCAGCTGTCGAGGATCATAGGCAGGACGTTGATTGAGCCAGCCCAAGAACTTGCGACTGCCCCGTTGAGCATTCTTTTTTCGCGTTGCCGTTGATGAATTCAATTTCGAAACCAGATAAGAGACAATAGCAGACGGTGAGTCGCCCCCAGGAACCGGGGGCCAAGCAAATTTATGTTTCGCGTAGGCTGTGACAGATCCTCTGAAAAGACCCTGCTCACCAAACGCACTTCTGGATCTTTTAAAAAGACCCGCGACGCGGAGACCCGTTAGTTGCCTCGACCGACGCTAAAGTTGCCTGGATTAAAGTTGCCCGTGTTAAAGTTGCCTGGATTAAAGCTGCCTTGATTAAAGCTGCCTCGGTTAATCCGTCCGATAGATCCCGGAGAGAACGAACTCTCGGCCGAGGTCGGAAAAAGACCTGACGACATCGGCATCGGTTGCTGCATCGGTTGCTGAGGCAACATCTGGTGCTGGTTTGTCATCACAGGTGCCCCGCCTTGGTAACCTTGCGGAATCGCCTGGCTGTTGATCACTTCTGAATGAAACCCACTGTCGTAAGAATACTCGGGGCTTTGCTGAAACATTTGCTGAGCACCCTGATTCCGCGTGCTTGGACCTTTGTCCAAATGCAAACTTGGACCGTCTTGCGGCGAGAACGTTTTTCCAACCGTAACGTTCTCTGTCTGCAGCAGCGTCCCGGTCGCCTTTTTGAGATTGATCAAACCCAAGTTATAAGTCAGCAATGACTCCGTATAGTCTTGCTCGGCTTCGGTCACACGCTCTTGAGCCCGCAGCAACGACTCCAAGTTCAAGCTCGACTGTCCCGAACCGTCAGCCATCCGCTCCCATCGAGCCTTGATCGTTTCGGTTTCGGCTTCGGCCGCTTTGAGGGCCCGGTTCTTGGCTTGGATCTCTTGATAGGCCGTATTGAGTTCACGCACTGCGATGTCGACTTCTGTTTCGATCGCCGTCAACGCCAACGCGTAACGTCGTTGCAACTGTCGCATCTCCACACGGCGTCTCGTCATACGCGACCGCGCCAATCGGTTCCCGATGGGCATCTCGTACTGCAATCCAACGGAATAGCTCGGGGCACCGGTGGTAAACTGATCTCGCAGTGCTCCGCCAAAATCGGTGTCTCCACGCAGTCCGCTAAGATAACCCTCGGTGACAAAATTCAACGCCGGCAACAGTTCATTCTGGGCAACGCCAAGTCGGATCGCTGACGCTTTGATTTCTTTCAAAGCTGCGTGAACTTCCGGTCGATTCTGAATGGCCAACGAAAGCTCCGATCGCAGGTCCGTCGGAAGATACTCCATCGAAGGCATTTCCATCGGCACCAGTTCGGCATATTCAGCGACGTTCAGTTCCGGAGCATTGATCAGCCCACGCAAACTGGTCTCCGCGTTGATCACGGCGGTGCGTGCACGAATCAACTCCGACCGGCGTGACTCAAGCGCCGACGACGCGGTGACAAACTGAGTCCGCTGTGCATCGACCTTTTGACGAGCCTTCAACAATCGAACGATGTCCTGAGTCTTCAAGTACAACGATGTTTGCTGCGCCAGAGTGGCACGTTCCTGGTACAACGCCCAATAAGATCGAGTGATCTCGAGCAGGTGGTCTTGTAGGGTTGCCATGAATTCGTCTTCTGCAACGCCGGCATCCAATTGCGACAGCACGACCAAACTGTTGTTGTAGGCTCGTCCACGCCCGCGTAGCAGCGGTTGTGAGTAAGACACCGTCAGTTGACCGGTGGCCTGATTGGCCGGAACGAAGAACGTCGAATTGTTATCTTGGAAACCGTAACGCTGCGAGACGTCGAACTGACCACCCGTGCGGGTGTTGCGCCTGACACCGGCAATCGCTTGTGCGGTTTCTTCATTGAAGAACCGACTGTTGTCGCCGGTGGTCAGCGAATTGCTGATCGGTTCGTTGGTATCATTGAGCGAAGTGTTGAGATAACGCACCCAGTCGAAGTTAGAATCCGCTTCGACGATCGCGGTTTGGCGAATGACGGGATCCTCCGCGGCAATCCGAATCTCGTTGGAATACTTCAATGCCAAATACATCAACGAATGAATGTCCGTTGGCAGTGGTTGGGCCGATCGGCGTTGTTGATCGGTGACGTGCTGGTCCCACCAAGCTTCGGCGCGACCCAAATCAGCCAGTTCGCCACCCACATAGGACGTCATGGTGTCATAGACAGAAGAAACGTCGAACGAGCGGTAATCGTTGGTCTGCGCTGAGTAGGCGACGCCACCCAATGGGTTGTCCTGCGCGAACGATTCAGACAGCGTTAGCGTGCCAATGCCAGCAGCGGTAACTGCAACACAAGCCGACGCACATTTGATTAGCGATCTAGTAGTTGCGATCTTCATAAGAGAATTTCCAGCGGATTTTAGGGTCTAATAGGTTGTTGAATTGAAAAAGATATTGAGCGGGATAAAAGTGCTACGATCAAAAGATTCAGCACTTAGGTTAAAATCGGTACAACCAAACTCACCGGTTCCACCAGTGAATTCGGCATTCGGATTAGGTGCTCCGTAACCTTTGTTAGGGGAAATCCACTGTCCAGGTGTGATTGTTGACCCAAAAGGGCGAACCATGCCAGTTCGGATGGTGTTTCCGATCTGGCAAGATAGGCAAGCGCCGAAGAGTTTACCGCTGCTTAGATTGCGGCACCGTCTCTTTCTAAATGATCCTGAAGCCCCTTTTACCGACGGGATCTTTAAAAGGGATCCACTACGATTGACCCTCATGAACCAAGCAGAATTCGAACAACAGCGCGAGGCCCTAATAAAGGAGGCCCCCATTCCCCGGCTTTGGATGCTGGGCAAGACCGGCAGCGGGAAGACGTCGATCATTCGCTACCTGACCGGCGCGACGCGCGCCGAAATCGGTAACGGTTTTAAGCCCCAGACCAAGTTCTCCCAGCAATATGATTTTCCCGACGATGATGTTCCTCTGGTCCAGTTCCTCGACACGCGCGGTTTGGGCGAAGCCGGCTACGACCCGACCTTAGATCTCAATGCCTTCCAAGGCAACGCCCACCTTCTAATCGTGACCGTCCGCCTGACCGATCAAGCCACCGACGCACTTACGGCTCCACTGACGAAAATCCGCGCGGCCAATCCCAGCCGCCCCGTGCTGCTGACGCTCACCTGTTTGCACGATGCCTACGATCACGATGAAGATAATCTTCAACATCCGACGCCTGATCCGTTTGACACATTGACCCACGCCGATTTTCGCCAACCGACACTCAGCCAATCCCAGCAGCAACATTTTGACACCGCCCATGCACCCGACTTCACTCGTTTGCTAATGGAGAAGTTCAAAAAGTTTGAGGGACTGTTTGACTACTGGACGGCGATTGACTTAACGAAGCCCGACGAAGGTTTTGACCAAACCGAATTTGGTGGACAGCGCCTAAAATCGGCGATCATCGAACTCTTGCCCGAGGCTTATCGACAGGCCATCGTGCAGATCGACGACCTCAACCAGTTACTCACCGAGGCCCAAAAGTCGCGCGCCGCGCCGGTGATCATGGCGCACAGTTTGCTCGCGGCGTCCGCGGCGGTAGTCCCCGTTCCGTGGGTCGACATTCCGTTGGTGTTGGGCATCCAATCGCGATTGGCGTATAAACTGGCAGAAATGAACGGACAAAAACTGGACACCCAGACCATCTCCACCGTGTCTGCGTCACTCGGCGGGCGCGTCGCGATGCGCATGGGGATCCGCGGAACGCTAAAATTCATCCCCTGGGTCGGCAGCGCCGTCAATTCCGCGGCGACTTTTGCGATCACCTATGCTTCAGGTTGGGCGTGGAACTGGTATTTTATGAAAATTAGCCAAGGCCACATCCCGACCGCCGACGAACTTAAAGAAGTCTACGCCCAGCAACTCACGCGCGGAGAATCACTTTGGAAACGGTCCAAAGAAAACGAATCAAATTAGTCAACCTGCGTTTGTGGGTGCTGATCGCGCTGACCGCCGTACCGGTCACCCTCTACATCGTCGTCGGTGCTTATGCATTGTGGAAGACGAACCTGCTGATTTGGTTGTGGTGGATTTTACCGGTCGGTTGGGCGCTGTCGTTTCTGTTGGTGAAACTTTGGCCGGCCCACTCCAAACCTGACGCCGCTCCACCATCGGCCAAACACTGGACACCGCGCGATCAAGAAGCAGCCCAGATCGTCCTTGGCTATCAAGAACAGGTCGATTCGGTAACGCCGGCCCAACTGACCAGTTCTCAATTCTACATCGACCAATTTCAATCACTCTCCAATGAATTGGCAGCCTACTACCATCCCCATGCCGCCGATCCTTTTTCATCCCTAACCGTTCCAGAATTGGCCGCCGCGGTGCGTCTGGTCGCGGATGATTTAGAACAAATCGTTTTGAATTCGCTGCCCGGCAGCCGCTTGCTGACGGTCAACCAATGGCGGTCCTTTGGCGATACGCCAAAATGGGCCAACCGTATTCGTAATTCCGTATGGGCCGGTTCCATTCTTATCAATCCGCTGAACATCGCACGTTATGGCGTGTCGCGCGGCACCATCGACAAAGTCAGCAGCGGCATTCAATCCGAACTTCTGGCAACCATCTACCTGAGATTCATCCGGCAGGTGGGTTTCTACCTGATCGAAATGAACAGCGGACGTTTGCGGGGTGGTGCCGATGAATACCGGTCCTCGTTTGAAGCTTCCCAGCGCTCAATCGAAAATATCCGCGACAGCAAAACCAACACGGTCACGATTGGCTTGATTGGCCAGGTCTCATCGGGCAAATCAAGCTTGGTCAACTGTATCGTCTCCGGAGCCGAAGCGGCGGTTGATATGCTGCCGCAGACAGAACGGATCAAACGCTATTCTTTGCCCATTCAACAGACTGATTCACAACGCAAAATGAACATCGTGCTTCTGGACAGCCCCGGCTACGGTGAATCGGGCGCTAGCGCCTTGCAACTGGCCGAGATTGAAATGGCATTGTCACAATCGGATATGATTCTATTGGCGGTCGACGCTCATAGCCCGGCGCGGGCGGCCGACGTTGAGACACTAAAAAAGATCTCTGACCGAATGGCTGATAATCCCAACCTTAAACCGCCGCCGATTATCGCGGTGTTAACGCACATTGATTTGCTGCCACCGGCCCGCCAATGGTCACCGCCGTACGACTTGGAGAATCCGAAATCGCCCAAAGCACAGAACATCGCACAAGCGGTCGACTACACCAAAGAAGTCTTCGGCGATTCGATCATCGGCGCGGTGGCCGTTTGTACCGCCGACGATCCCAACCGGCGCTGGGGCATTTCGGAGCAGTTGATGCCGATCCTGCTGTCACAATTGGAGGAAGGAAAATCGGTCGCGATTCTGCAGGCGTTCGAAAAAGCGATTGACCAAGGCTGGGGCGAAAACGTATGGCAACAAATCAGCTCCGGCGGCAAACAATTAGCCAAAATCTGGTTGCAAGAGAAAATCAACCGAATGAAATAGTGTGTCCGCACGAGAGGGCACCCCTCATTTCTTTTATTAAGGACCCCAACAACGTAGTGGATCTTGTTTTATAAACAGGGGGGGAATGGTGCGTGAAGGTGTTTTAAAAAATACACAAAGCAGATTTATGTT
>CAYOZV010000008.1:27161-31179 GCA_964408465.1 uncultured Pirellulaceae bacterium | reverse complement strand
GGGGAAAAGGAGCTTCAGGATCTTTAACAAGATCCATTACGCATTTGAAGGTTGAGAGGTCCTGCCATAGCCGCTCAGTTTTTCTACAGCGGTGCTCCTGCACGAATCCAAAGGCGAACACTATTTCGCCAACTCATCGCGGCGCTGCAGCAACTGAGCCGCGATGCTAATCGCTATCTCACCCGTCTGATTGGTTCCAATCGGCAAACCCATCGGACAAATAAAACTCTCTGCCATCTCCGCGGCTACTCCGTCTGACTTCAGCTCTCTCACCAGCGCCCCGCGTTTGGATTTGCTACCGATCACGCCCAAATACGCCGGAGAAACACCCGCCAAAAACATCGTCGACAAAACTGGCCGATCCGTGGAATGCCCCATCGTCATGCACAGCACATAATCATCGTCTTTGATCGCCGCCGCCTGTTCGGTGAGATCATCCGAGCAAATTTTCATCAGCTGTTGATGGTCGTCCATCTTATCCAGCCACTCTTTGCGCGAATCGACGCAGGTCACACGGCAGTCCAACATCAACAGCACCTTCACCAACGCCTGCGCCACATGCCCGGCACCAAAGATGACAATCTTCCAATCGGCGCGGTTATAAACTTCGAAGTACAGTTTCACCAACCCGCCGCACGTCATCCCAATATCGCGCTGCAGGTTCCAATCCACCACCGTCCGGTTCTGTTGGTCGTCAGACAGCATTTCTTTGGCAAACTCAATCGCCCGAAATTCAACTTTGCCGCCGCCAACGGTTCCATGAACCAAACCAGTCGCGTCTACCAACATTCTTGCCCCAGCGTCCTGCGGCGTACTGCCGGTGGCTTCCACCATCGTCACCGTGACAAACGGCGCACCGGTTTGCGCCAGTTCAGAAAGCGCTTCGATGTAGGGAAGTGATGAAGGCATTTAAACAGTCGAAAAAAATCACAATCTATCGTAGTGGATTTTGTTAAAAATCCTTTCGCCGGAATTATAACGCAACGTCCAAATACAGCGCTACGATCTTTCACAAGATCCACTACCGCACGCGCGTCCAACCCCGTCAACTCAAGCAACGTAAAATCTCTTCCCCTGTCGCGGGTAAACGCAAATTCGGGTCAACGTCACCTTCGACCTGAGCCAGCGCTTGCTTCACCGCTGCCCAGACCGCCACGCCCAACAGCAACGGCGGTTCGCCGACGGCTTTGCTGCGGCGGATGCAGTGCAGGTTATCGTCATTGGGGAAAAATTCACAATTGAAATCAATCGGCACATCTGTGATTGCCGGAATCTTATAAGTCGTCGGGGAATGCGAAAGCAACCGCCCCGCGTCGTCGTAAACCAAGCACTCCGCCGTCACCCAACCCATCCCTTGCACAAACCCGCCGACCAACTGCCCCATGTCGACGCCCGGATTGATCGACCGACCGATGTCCATCAACAGGTCGACGCGGCTGACCACCAGATCGCCGGTGAAGCGGTCGATCTTAACTTCCGCCGCCGCTGCGCCTTGGGTGAAATACAAAAATGGATTGCCGCGTCCGGTTTCCCGATTGAAATCAACGCCAGGCGTTTTGTAAAAACCGCGCGCCCCCAGATCAATGCGATCCAACCTGGCCAAATGGGTCAATTCTCCAAATCCCATCACGGCATCGGTCTGCCGCAGGTCGCGTACAAAACCGCCTTTGAACTCAATATGCTCCGGCGATGGGATCAATCCGTTCTCCGGCGATGCAAACAACGACGCGGCAAAATCTGCCAACCGTTTCTTAATCTGGCGGCAACCGTCAATCGCGGCCGCTCCATTGAGATCCGTCCCTGCCGACGCCGCAGTAGGAGACGTATTGTTATTCTTCTCGGTCGACGTCGGCATCAGGATCACGTCTGAATAGGGCACGCCCAATTCACTGGCCACCAACTGGCGGATTTTGGTGTTCAGTCCCTGACCCATTTCCGTTCCGCCGGTGGAGACCTGCACCGTCCCGTCGGTGTACACATTGACCAGCGCGTTGGCTTGATTGAGAAATTTAGTCGTAAACGAAATCCCAAACTTCACCGGCGTCATCGCCAACCCATGCAAGTACAACCCATCATCGTCGTTCTTGGCTTGGATGGCTTTGCAGCGCTCACGGTAATCTGATGACTGGGCCAACGTTTGCATGATCTCGGTCAAGTGATTCCCAGTCAGCAGTTGGCCGTAGGGCGTCACGTTGCGTTCGTTTTGACCATAAAGATTCTTCAGCCTCAGATCCAGCGCGTCCACATCCAGAAATTCAGCGACCCGCTGCATGATGTTTTCGATCGCCGCCACCGCTTGTGGCCCACCGAAGCCTCGGAACGCGGTATTGGGCGGCACGTTGGTTCGGCACACTTGACCGGTCGCCGCGAAATTCTCAAAAAAGTACGCGTTGTCGGTGTGCAACAAAGTGCGTTCCATCACCGACGTGGATAGATCGGCCGCCGCACCACCATTGGAGAAGAAAGCGCACTTCACGCCATGGATCTGTCCGTCCGCCTCAAACCCAACCTCCCACCGGCAAAGATAAGCATGGCGTTTTCCGGTCACCATCATATCGGTGTCTTTGTTATAGACGATGCGCGCCGCCCGCTGTGTCCGCGCGGCCACCAGTGACACCATCAGCGCCGGAATCACCGCTTGGGTTTCTTTACCGCCAAACGCGCCGCCCATACGTTTGCAAATGCAAACCACCTGGTGCATCGAAAGACCAAGCATCTCGGCGACCATCGCCTGTACTTCGGTCGTGTTCTGCGTGGACGAATGAACGACAATCTGACCTTCTTCCCCGGGAAACGCGACCGCGGCCTGCGACTCAAGATAAAACTGTTCCTGTCCACCGATGTGAAAATCACCCGACAGAGTGTGCGTGGCTGACTTCAGCGCAGAATCCGCATCGCCTCGCGCGATGGTACGCTCGGGGCCAATAAAATGTTTGCCCGCGATTGCATCTTCGACCGACAAAACCGGTTGGGACGGGGCAACTTCGATCTTGACCGCCGCCACCGCTAGGTCAACCGCCTGCTGTGTCTCTGCCGCCACCAACACTACTGGCTGACCGTAGTAAACCACGCGTTCTTGAGCCAGAAACGCTTCGTCTTGAAATAACGGGCCAAAGATATTGTGTGGGCCAACATCTTCGCAAGTGAACACCGCGACCACGCCCTCCACCTGCCGCGCGGCATCGCAGTCAACCGACGTGAGCTCGCCGCAGGCCACAGGACTGCCGGCAAACCCAACGTACAGTTCATTCTGCAGCCGAGGCAGATCGTCGATGTAATCGGCCGTCCCACAGACGTGTCCCACCGCGGAATCGTGTGGGATCGTTTGGCCGACAACGTCAGTCAGCTCTTGGGCCGGTCCGGCAGGAATTTTCGCTTTGAATTCGTTCACGCGACCACCTCACCTGATTGGGCATTGGCCTGAGCCAAAAATTTCAGCAACACATTTTTCGCCAACTGCAATCGAAAATCTTTGCCACCGCGCACGTCCGACAGCGGAGTAATTTCGCCAACCGCAATGTCACCGGCCGCCGTCATCGTCGCTTCGTTCAACGGCTTACCCACCAGAAATGACTCCGTCTTAGGCAGCCGCAACACGATGGGCCCGACCGCACCATAAGCAATACGCGCGTCGGTAATCTGTTCGCCGTCGGTGGAAATCAGAATCGCCGCGGTGAAGGATGAAATATCCATGTCATGCCGCCGCGAAACTTTATACAACCGCAGCGTCGACGAAGCCCCCGGCAGGGGGATGCGGATACGTGTCAGCAACTCTCCCGGTCGCAGATCGAATTTTTTGTAGTCAGTGTAAAAATCATTGATGTTCACCGTCCGCTCGCCAGTGGCGCCGGTTAACGTCAATTCGGTATCGCACACATGCAAAAACGGCATTGAATCGGCGATCGGTGACGCGTTGATCAGATTCCCACCGATCGTTCCCACGTGGCGAATCTGCGGCGAACCAAACACCGATACAATATTGTGGAACTCACTAACCGCGTCGACGGTGGCGTCTTCG
>CAYOZV010000008.1:0-27061 GCA_964408465.1 uncultured Pirellulaceae bacterium | reverse complement strand
AAACACCGATACAATATTGTGGAACTCACTAACCGCGTCGACGGTGGCGTCTTCGAAGTCCTTCCACGTCGCGCGAGCGCCCGCGACGATCGCGTCGTCGTCCATTTCAAACGACGCCAGTTCATCTACCTTATTAAGATCCATCCAAACCTTCGTTGCCAGATGGCCCTTGTTAAACCGCACGCCCATGTCCGTCGCACCGGCGACAATGGTTGCGTCGGGGTGCTTTGCCAAAAATGCGGTCGCTTCCCCGATCGTCGTCGGACAAAAGACAATCTCATCACCGTGAGTGATCTCGAGACTCTCGCCGCGTCCGGCTTCGGCGGTCTCTAACATGGTCGCCGGTGGATAAACTTCGTTCATCCGTTTCGTCGATGTTTGGTTGGCCTGTTCGGCCGCGGCGACGATCGACGTGTATCCCGTGCAGCGACACAAATTTCCGGTCAGCCCGCACCGCCATTGCTCTTCGGTAGGCCGTTCAGTCGTTTCCAAGATGCCCGTCATCGCCATCACAAAACCAGGCGTGCAAAATCCGCACTGCGAACCATGGCAATCCACCATCGCTTTCTGAACACCCGTCAATTCTGGCGGCGCCGCAGACACCGCGGCCTGTGTCCCGGAGAGCCCTTCCACCGTGACGATGTGACAGCCATCCAATTGAAACATAAAACGAATGCACGAATCAATCGAAACGTATTCCATCCGCTGCCCCGATGGATCGGCGCTGCCACACAAGACAGTGCACGATCCGCAGTCACCTTCTGAGCAAACGATCTTAGTACCTGTCAGGCCTCGGCGGTTTCGTAAATATTGGGACAATGTCAGCAACGCCGCGTCACCGTCGACGCGCTGAAGAGTCCCGTTCAAAAATAGGGTGATGTGTTTTCGCATGCCTACTACTATAAAGTCGAAGAACTCGTTTACAAATATCGAGCTCCACGAAAAGACAATAATTCACACCAAGGTTCAGAACCTCCCAAAGCTGTTAGAATGATCTTCACAGCAGTAGCAACCCCCGAGCACCAGCGCTTAACAAAAACCACATGAATAAAGCCATCATCCATCCCATCGCCGCCCGCGTGGCTCAACGCTGCGACCTGCTGGCACTGCGCTCCGATCGCAGCGATTGCTTGGCGCGGCTGTTTTGCAGCCCGGCGATGAAACTGGCCCATCAAGACCTCTCAAAATGGATGACCGACGCGCGGCTAGTGCCGCACTTGGACGCGCTGGGGAACTTGATCGGCAAACCCGTCAACGAAGATCCGCAGCGTCCGGTGCTGCTGATCGGATCCCATTTAGACACGGTCATCAATGCAGGAAGATTCGACGGCATGTTGGGAGTGCTGCTTGGGTTGGGCGTCGTGGAGACGATCAATCAACTGGGCATCGAATTACCATTTGACATTCACGTTGTCGCATTCTCCGAAGAAGAAGGCGTGCGGTACCGTCTGCCCTTCATTGGGTCCGCAGGTATTGCTGGCATTTTTGATCCCGCGGATCTCGACCGCGTCGACGACGATGGTATCAGCATGCGTGAGGCACTGGTCAATTTTGGCTGCCAGCCTGACGACCATCAAAGTGTTTCTTACGGCCGGAGAAAGGTGATCGGTTTTATGGAAGCCCACCTCGAACAAGCCGTGCGTTTACAAGAGACTCAGCAACCGGTCGCCGCAGTGTCAGCGATCGCCGGCCAAACACGCGCTTCGATCTTCATAGAAGGCGTTGCCGGACACGCGGGCACTGTCCCCCACGATCGACGCAGCGACGCCCTAGCCGCGGCGGCGAAGCTTATTCTCGACATTGAACAACTGGGACAAACCACTCAGGGCCTCTTCGCAACCGTCGGCAGTATTACCTCTGGTCCCAATCTTTCCAACGTCATCAGCAACCACACCGAGCTATCCTTGGATTTGCGGCATGCTCAAAACACCGTCCGCAGCGACGCGCTGAAAACGATCGAGCTAATGATCATGGAACTAAAAAAGACGCGCGACGTGGCCGGCCGGATCACTTCCCAACGTCATAGCCCCGCGGTCCCGATGGACGACACGTTAACAAAACATTTAAATTCAGCCATCGAATCAACAGGTGGTGCCGGTGATGCCCGCGACACATTGGTCAGCGGTGCAGGACACGACGCGATGGTCATCGCGGGGCTGGCACCAGCTTCCATGTTGTTCGTGCGCTGTAAGGATGGCGTCAGCCACCACCCCGACGAATACGTTGCTCCCGAAGACATCGCGGTCGCGCTGGAAGTGATGGTCGGCGCGGTGAAGTCCTTGACGGCTTCACCTGCGGAGAATTAAATAGAATCAACAGAAAGCAACTCATGGACATCTTTGGCCAAACACGCAGCCGCGTCACCCAGCACTACGCACTGATCACGCCCGACACCCACGTTCCATCGCCGCTGTTGAATTGGACCGACAGCAGCTGCGTGCTGCACATCTCTCCGGAAATGGGAGCCCGGTTTTCGCAGTACACCGCCAAAATGGAAACCGGCGGCACCAGCGGTCCGCCAGCATCGGGCGTGCAACGATTTATCTACGTGCAATCAGGCACCTGCACCGTCAGCATGGTAGACGCTGAAACGACGACAAAACTATCCGCCGGCGGGTTCGCATTTTTCCCCGCTGGCACGGCGCACCAAATCGTGTGTGATGAATCTGCAACCTTGGTCGTGATTGAAAAACCGTATGTATCGCTCTCGGGAACATCGCCTCCAGAAATGATCATCGGTGACTCCGCCGACGTACAGGGCGAACCGTTCTTGGGTGATGAAGACGCGCGACTGCAAACGTTGCTGCCGATCGAACCCGAATTCGATATGGCAGTCAACATTTTTACTTATCAACCTGGCGCGACGCTGCCGTTTGTCGAAATTCATACGATGGAGCACGGCCTGCTGATGTTAGCAGGGCAGGGCGTCTACCGGTTAGGCGAGGATTACTTTCCCGTGGGCGCAGGCGACATCATTTGGATGGCCTCGTATTGTCCTCAGTGGTTTGTCGCGATGGGAAAAACGCCGGCGACGTATATCTACTATAAAGACATTCACCGCGACGCATTGGATTGCCCCAAGGCGTCCGTTTGAACCTCAAACCAAGGCATTGACCATCAGCCAAAGGCGTTTGCATTTACTTCAGCCAACTCAAAAACAACATCATGAACATTTCACTCGCCCACCAATCCTACGGAAAATCGCAAGTCTGTTTGTCGCATATCAAACGCACCGGTGACCAGCATCACTTTGTTCAGATCGTCGTCGACGTTGCTTTGGAAGGCGACTTTGACAGCGCCTACACTGACGGTGACAACAGCAAAGTCGTACCGACGGACACAATGAAAAATTCCGTCTACGCGATCGCCAAACTTCACGGCGTCGAAGCGATCGAAACGTACGCCCAACACTTGGCCAAACATTTCTTCGACTCGTTCGATCACATCACCAAAACCACCATCAGTGTCGCCGAAAAACTCTGGCATCGCATTGATCTCGACGGAGAAGCACACGGACACGCTTTCACCGGCGGCGGCAGCGAAGAGAACACGTGCCGCGCAACGGCGTCCGCCCAAGGGACACAATTGACGTCCGGCCTGCGTGGTTTACAAATTCTCAAAACGACCGATTCGGCGTTCCAAGGTTACCTCCAGGACAAATACACCACGCTCAAGGAAACCAGCGACCGCATCTTCGCAACCACGATCACCAGCAGTTGGACCTGCAGCGACCTCAACCACGACTGGACTCAAACTCGCCAGACCATCCGCAAATTATTGCTGGATATTTTCGCCCACCAGTTCAGTCCGTCCGTCCAAAAGACACTCTATGACATGGCGCAATCGGTGCTTTCCTCGTGCCCAGAGATCGACGAAATTTCATTGGACATGCCCAACCAGCACCATTTGCTGGCGGACCTCGCGAAGCTGAACATGGAGAATGAAAATGAGATTTTCGTCCCCACGCCCGAACCCTTCGGCGTGATCTCGGCAACGATCCGGCGTCAGTAGAGCCAGCATGACCGAAACAATTTCTGAAACGAACGATTCACCACGGGCGATTCGATCCAACCGCGTCGTCACGCCTGAGGGCGTGATCGCGGCGACCATTATTATCCGCGACCGGAAGATTGAATCCGTTATTTCGCCGCCCCAAGTGCCCGCGGAAATTCCTTGCGAAGATTTCGGTGACCTGGTCATCTCCCCCGGCGTCATCGACGCCCACGTCCACATCAACCAGCCCGGACGAACGCAGTGGGAGGGCTTCCAAACGGCGACCGCGGCCGCGGCCGGCGGCGGTGTCACCACGTTGATTGACATGCCGCTCAACAGCAGCCCCGTCACAACCAACGTTGCCGCGCTCAATACAAAACGGGCCGCCGCGGCGGGGAAATGCCAAGTCAACGTCGAATTTTACGGTGGGCTGGTGCCGGGAAACGAAATTGAAATCCCCGGCCTGGTTGCCCAAGGCGTCAAAGGGATCAAAGCCTTCCTCTGCGATTCGGGGCTGGATGAATTTCCGGCCGCCGGTGAACATGAACTGCGATCGGCATTAAAGATTCTTAAACCGACCAACCTTCCGTTGTTGGCTCACGCCGAAATCGTGCCAAACGACGCGGCCGAACAAGCAGGCACATTTTCCACCTGGCCGCAGACGTCCTACGCCGCTTACGCAGCCTCGCGCCCTGAATCGTTTGAACTAACCGCGATCGAATTATTGATCCGTTTGTGCCGCGAATACGAATCGCCGATCCACATCGTCCACCTGGCCACCGCCGCAGCGCTGCCGATGATTGCCGCCGCGAAATCCGAGGGTCTGCCGTTGACGGTGGAAACCTGTCCGCACTATTTATATTTTTGCGATGACGAAATCGAAGACGGCCAGACGCAGTTTAAATGTGCGCCTCCGATTCGCACTTCTGAGAATCGAACCGCGTTAAGGAATGCGGTTGCCTCTGGTTTGATCGACACCATCGGATCGGATCATTCGCCGTGCCCACCTGAACTCAAACACATGCTGTCGGGCGATTTTGCCAAGGCGTGGGGCGGCATCGCCAGCCTTCAGTTGACGTTGCCGGTGATGGCGACCATCGCCGATCAAGAAGGGTGGTCCCTTCCATTGCTTGCCGCGCGTTTGTCGCAGCAACCGGCCGACACCTTTGGGTTGGGCAAAACCAAAGGCCGCATTGCCGCTGGCTACGACGCCGACATGGTCGTCTGGGATCCGTCCGCGGCGTGGTTCGTCGACGGCGACGAACTAAAACATCGCCATTCAATCACGCCCTACCAAGGCCGGAAATTATCAGGGTCTGTTGAACGCACCTATGTTGGCGGCGAAATTGTTTTTCAAAATGAAACTGCCGACGGTGACCAATCGCTGGTCAATGCGTCGCTGGCGGATAGACTCAACGCGTTGCCGCACGGCGAAATCTTAAAGACGCTTCAATCCTGTTGTGCTTCGGCGCGATGGTGCGAACAGCTAGAAGAAGCACGGCCATTCTTTGGCGATGATGACGTGCTGAATAAATCGGCGCAAATTTTCAGCGGTCTCGACGAAGCGGATTGGTTGGAAGCTTTCCAGGGCCACCCGCAGATCGGCAACGTGGAAACCCTGCGAGCCAAATACGCCAACACAAAACGAATCGCCGGCGATGAACAAGCGGGCGTCCAATCGGCCAGCACCGAAGTGCTAAAACGATTGGCCGCGGCCAACGATGAATATCTCAAAAAATTTGGCTTCATTTTCATCGTTTGTGCGACTGGAAAATCGGCGACCCAAATGCTTCAATTACTTGAGCGACGCCTCCCCCGCACGCGCGACCAAGAACTGATCACCGCCGGTGAAGAACAGGCTAAAATTACGGCGCTGCGTCTTAAGAAATTAACATCATCGTTTTCCGATTCGTGAAAGAACGCTGACACGCAATTGCGATCAAGCGCACTTTCGCGGATCCAAAGGTAACGATAAAAGGCAACGACAAAAAAACGGCAGGAAACTGGAAACCATGAGCAACATCACCACCCACGTCTTAGACACCTCCATTGGCAAACCTGCCGCCGGCATCCACGTCCTCTTGGAATTGAAAGAGGAACAATGGCAGCAAATTGGCACCGGCACAACTAACGACGACGGCCGTATCGCCAATCTGGTCACCCAACGGCTGGTTGCCGGTCACTATCGCATCAGTTTTGCTTTGGCGGCTTACTTCGAAGCCCAAAAAGTGGACGCTTTTTATCCTGCCGCTCATATAGAATTCATCGTTAAAGATCCGGATCAACACTATCATGTACCTTTATTATTGAACCCGTTTGGATACTCAACCTATCGCGGCAGCTAGAACCCAGAAATAGAAACGACCATGGAAAACACCATCTTCTTAGACAAAGACGCTAACCTTGACGTTCTAAAAAACAAAAAGGTCGCCATCATCGGTTACGGCATTCAAGGCCGTCCCCAAGCCTTATGTATGCGCGACAGCGGACTGGATCTGGTCATCGGAATTGGATCCAAAACGCGTCCTTCATGGGCGGCGGCGGTCGAAGATGGTTTTGAACCGATGTCCATCGCCGACGCGACGGCGGCCGCAGATTTGACCTACATTTTGTTGGCCGATCCACCGCAACCGGAACTCTACTACCAGTCCATCCACGACAACTTAAAACCCAACAGCACCCTCGCATTCTGCCACGGGTTCAACGTCCTGTACGGCGCGATCAAGCCTCCAGAGAACGTGAACGTAGTGCTGTTTGTGCCCAACGGTCCCGGCCACACCGTGCGTCAAAAGTATCTTGACGGTTCAGGCATCTATGGGGCTATCTCCGTCGAACAAGACGTCACCGGCAACGCGCTGGACATGGTATTGGCACTGGCCAAATCTGTCGGCAGCCTCCGTGTTGGTTCGGTCGGTGTTACCTTCCAACAAGAAACCGAAGGCGATAACTTCGAAGAACAAGTCCTCTACGGCGGCGTAATTCACTTGATGAAGGCAACCTATGAAACGATGGTCGCCGGCGGATACCCGCCGCACTTTGCTTACGCCAAAGCCATCCGGTCGCTCCGAACTGTCGTCGATGTGATGGACAGCATCGGCATCGAGGAATACATCTCCCGGCGCAGCAGTCGGACGTGTGAGTTCGCCGTCCGCACCAGCGGGCCGCGCGTGGTGAATTATGAGGAGGTCCAAAACATTTTCGACGAAACCGAACGTGGCGAATTCGCGGCGAATTGGATGCAAGAATGGGCCCTTGGAATGCCGCGTCTGCATCGCATGCGACGCACCGGGGCTAATTCACAAATGGAGAAAACGGGAATCGAGTGGCGCGAAAAATTCGGTGAAGGTTAACGGTACGCCGTAGCAGTTTTTCCAACCGTTTGTCGCCTGCCGTAAATATCGAGAAACCCGTTTAGAAAACCGTGCCGCAAAACATGATCAACTTCGCCCAATCATCCGCCGCCATCGCCGACCAGCGCGACGCGCTGATCGACTTCACCCAACGCATCGTCGCCACCCCCAGTCTTTCGGGGGAAGAAGGTGACGTCGCGGCGATCATTGTCGCCGAGCTAAAAAAATTGGCGTTCGATGATGTCTGGACGGACGCCGTGGGTAACATCGTGGGCAAAATCAATGGTGCCGGCGGAACTTCGGTGATGCTCAACGGGCACATGGACGTCGTCGATCCTGGGCCAAGTGACGGTTGGCCGCATCCGGCTTACAGTGGCAAAATTGTTGACGGCCATTTGTGGGGACGCGGGTCGGTGGACATGAAAGGGCCCGTCGCGGCGATGATTTATGGTGCGGCATGTTATAAAAAAATTGGCGTGCAGCCCGCCGGCGATGTCTTCATGACCGTTGCCGTTTCAGAGGAGATCGGCGGCTTGGGCAGCGCATTTCTAATGCGCGACTTTTCAGCCGACGCCGCCATTGTGGGCGAACCCAGCCGCAATCAACTTCGGATTGGTCATCGCGGACGAATCGAACTGCAGGTTAAATTCAAAGGACGCTCCGCCCACGCCAGCGCACCGCACTTGGGCGTAAACCCTCACTTTGCAGCCGCCAAATTTCTGCAAAAGCTGGATCAGTTGCCGCTGGCAGATGACGTAACACTTGGCCCCGCAACGATCGCGCCGACGCTTTACACGACCGACCAAGTCAGCAGCAATGTTATCCCCAGCGAAGCGATTGTTTTCTTGGACTGGCGAAACGTGCCGGCCGAAACGCCCGACCACGCGATTGCCGAACTTGAAAAACTGGCGTCAGGATGTGGTGATTTCGAAGTCGCCCTCACGCGGCAAATGAGGAAAACGTACCCCGGCCCCGACCAAGACTTCGCGTCGATCTTTCCACCGTTTTCCACCGCCGCCGACCACGCGCTGGTCAAAGCGGCAGCGCCAATCATCGCCCAAGCGACCGGTCAAACGGTGCAGCCGGACGTCTGGAAATTCGCCACCGACGGCGGGCACATTCATGCCGCAGGAATTCCGGTCGTCGGCTTTGGCCCCGGCGATGACGCGCTGGCCCACACCAACAAGGAAAGAATCGCTCTGGCCGATTTAGAATTAGGATGTGCGATTTACACGCCAATGATCGCAGCCATGATGGCGTCGCAAAATCCGTAGTTGTAGTGGACGTAGTGGACGTAGTGGATTTTGTTAAAAATCCCAGCGGGGCGATAGAAAGTGGCCACCTCTCCGCAAATCGTCCGCTTCCAAATCGACTTTTTTTCGCCTCTGGATCAGCAGCTGCCGGATCTTTAACAAGATCCATTACGACAACGGCGGATCACTTCCGATACTTCTACTTCAGATACTTCTGATACGCGGCCACGGCCAGTTCATCGACTCGATCATTTTCGGCGTGCCCGCTGTGCCCCGCGACGCGCGTGTACTTCACCTGATGGCGCGCCAACTGTTCATCCAACCGCTGCCAGAATTCTTGATTTTTAACCGGCACGTTTTTGCCTTTTTCTTTCCGCTGCCAATTGTTGGATTTCCACTTCGGCATCCACTCGGTCATGCCCTTGCCGACATAAACGCTGTCGGTGAACAGCTCGACACGGCAGGGCCGCTTCAACGCCGCCAGCCCCTCGATCACCGCTAACAACTCCATCTGATTGTTGGTCGTCTGCGGCAGCCCGCCGGATTGTTCGGACTCTTTGCCCGAAGGCAGGTGCCGCATCAAATAAGCCCAACCGCCAGGCCCGGGGTTTCCGCTGCAACCGCCGTCGGTGAACAAATGGATTTCAATTTTGGATTCAGTCACGCTAATAGACTCAGCAAAAGAGGATGTGGCGTTGGCAGTTTATCAGAAACCTAGGCCGGACCAAGTGTATGGGACGCCTGGGTTAGAATCCGATTTTTAAATGACTCGGTCGTTGCCGCCGTCGATGGGGATTTGAGCGCCGGTCGTCGCGTTAAATACGGGGCCGGCGACGGTCGAAATCAGAGCCGCCACGTCGGTTGATTTAATTTCGCGGCTGAGCAAATTCTTGGATTTGTATTGGTCAACGGTCATGTCGTATCGCGCCGCCGATTTCTCCAGCGCTTCGGCGCTCCAGACTCCCGTGTCAAACACGGCGTCCGGATGGACCGTGTTGACGCGCACCTGGTCGGCCGCAAGTTCCAACGCCGCGACGCGGCCCAGCTGCGTCACACCGGCTTTGCTGACCGAATACGCCGCAGCGCCGGCCCCCGGTGCCGAGAAATTCCTGGATCCGACGATCACCACCGACGCGTCGCAGCCAAGTTTTAGAAACGGGATACAATGCCGCAGAACGCGCTGGGTGGCGGTGAGGTTGATTTCAATCGCCCGCGACCAAGACTGATCAAGTGCGTCGATCGTTTCGCCTGATTCAAACACGCCCGCGTTGAGCACCAAAACATCCAACCCACCGAACTGTTTTACAACTCGGTTTACTTCTGACTGCACGGCTTCTTCACAGGTGACGTCGCAAACCCGTCCGATAAGTGAATCGGAGTCAAGCACGTCGGCGACCGTTGGATTAATGTCCAACCCGACAACGGCGCAACCGTCTTCGTGCAGTTGTTGGGCGGTTGCCAATCCGATCCCGCTGGCGGCGCCGGTAACGATTGCGATTTTACCTTGATGGACTTTGGGCACGCCCGCTTTGGCTAACTTGATTTGCTCCAGCACCCAATATTCCAAATCAAATATGTCTTTGGCCGGCAGCGCTTCCCATCCGCCGATTGCTTCACCTGTTTGAATGCACGCCGCGGTGTGGCGATTCAAATCCGAGATGATTTTGCAGTCTTTGAAGGAGCTACCAAAGGCCAACGTGCCCACGTTTTTCCAAACGCCCCAGCGCGGCGCGGGGTCCAGCATCGTCATGTCTTCACGTGAATGACGTTGAAAGTACGCAAGATAATCCTGGGCGAACGGAGTCACTTCGTCCGGCCACGGTTGATCGCCGGCGGCCGCAGGTGGCGGCGACGGTTGTCCGAAAATACAGGCCGTCCGTTTGGTGTGGATGACGTGATCGGGGGTGATCGGTCCGCGCGTGGCCAGATCGTCCACGTTGGCAAGGCTCGCAAAACCGGCAGCCGCCAGAGAATCGTCCAGCACCGCCAATTGGGCAGCGCCACGCGCCTTGCTGACCGAACGTCGAATCGAGCAAAGACGTAACAGGTCACAGCCCGGCGCCGACGGGTCAAAGTTTGCAAAACCGTCGGCCGAGACTTTCTCCCCGATGTGTTGCTGAGCCCGGTCGACCAGTGCGATCATGTTCTCGTAGGCCACTTGAACATCATCGGCGAAGGTAAACACGCCGTGGTGCATAAGAATGATGCCTTTGAATTGGCTGAGGTCGTGGATTTGGATCGCATCGTAAACTTGTTTGGCCAGAATAAAGCCCGGCATGACGTAGGGAAGCACCAAACAGTCCGGGTAGAGCTGTGAAATAATTTCCTCCCCGCGCGGATTGTTGGTCAGCGTCACGACCGCATCAGCGTGTGTGTGGTCGACAACCTTGTACGGGATCAGCGCGTGCAGAATGGCCTCCACCGAGGGAGCGGGGGCCGATTGATCCAGCAACAGAGCCCGCAGTTGCTGAGCCATATCGTCATCGCTGAGCGATTCGCGGTGAGCCAGCATTTGGGTTTCCTTCAGGCGTAACGGTGAGAAACCGGGTTTCTCAATGGTCTTGAGATCCCACCCGCTGCCTTTGACGAACAACACATCAACAGGGCGTCCAAAGAAATCCTGCACGGTTGATTTGATAGACGTATTGCCCCCGCCATGCATCACGAGATCTTCTTCGGCACCCAACAACCGAGACGTGTAGACACGCATTGCTAAATCGTCACCGGCGAATTTGGCGGCTTGTTGGGAGTTAAACTGGCTTTTCATAGTCGTGCTTTGCTGCTTCGTGATAACTTGTGTTTTCGCTGGGTAGTCGAAAAGGACCGGTCAGAATATGTTACCTGTCTGCTTTTCTCAATTGTTCTTAAGCCGCCGGTGAGTTTGGTTTAAAAGTTGAGCCGTTCAATGAAGGCCATTTTCGTCTAACGACAATCCGGCAGGCGACCGAGTTTGGCCCCGCCTAAACACCGCCGTCTGAAGAACAAATCAGTTCATTCAACGGTATTGGGTTCAAAGGCAAAGCCAAGTCCAACCGACCGGACGGGGTAACGCGAAAGCAAAATCGGCAAACGTTGGGCGTAGCCGGTGAGAAATGCCCCCACATACAACAACCTGACCACAGTATCAGCACCATCAAATGACCTTTGAGAACATCCTCATCAGCACGATCACCGTATTCTTGGTGGTCGGGCTTGGTTGGTTTTGCCACCGTATCAAAATCATCGACGACACGGCCGAAAGAAGCTTGATGACGCTGGCGATTAACGTCTTTTATCCCTGTTTCATTCTTTCAAAAATACTCGGCAACGACCTCCTGCGACAGTCGACCATCGTAACCGCAGCCATGTCGGCAGGGTTGGTATTGATCGTGGCCGCGTTTGGCATCTGTTACTTTTTCGGACGCTTGATTGGATTGACGCGCGACAGTGGGCTTAACACATTCACCGTCGGGGCGGCCCTGCAAAACTACGGATACATTCCGATTCCTTTGGTGGAGCGTATTTTCCCTGGCGAACGAGGGGATCAAATTCTCGGTGTTTTATTCGTTCATAATCTGGGATTGGAAATTGCGTTGTGGACCCTCGGGATTGTCCTCATCAGCGGATCAGCAGCAGGTGCGTGGAAAAAACTGATTAATGGTCCGTCAATCGCATTAGCGGTCGGGCTGTTTTTTAACTTTTCACAGCTACACACGGAAATCCCATCCGTTTTCATCAGCGTGATTTCGATGCTTGGTCCCTGCGCGGTGCCAGTGAGTTTAATATTGGTGGGAGCCACTCTTGGGGGTGTGATTCAAAAATCGCCTTGGCGAAGCGACATGCGCGTGATCAGTGCGACGATCGGTTTGCGATTTTTGCTGTTGCCTCTGCTGTATGGTGTAACCGCCTATCTCATTTGGTTTTCCGATGAACTGAGGATCGTTCTGCTGATTCAGGCCTCGATGCCGTGTGCAATTTTCCCAATCGTGCTGGCGCGGCACTACAAAGGCCACCCAGCGATCGCAGTGCAGACGGCAATCTCGACCTCGGCGGCGTGCCTGTTGCTGACACCGCTGTTATTGACGTTTTGGTTTTGGTTGGTCAAAACGTCGGTTTAGGCCGACCATCGCGGAGAGGCGATGATTGTTTTCGCTCAAGGACGCTAGGTTACCGCAGAAGTCCTGCTTGCTCTGTAAGCCCAACAACGCGAGCCGTCCGGTGTCGTGAAAAACCGGACGGCTTGCGCCGTGCCGCTAGGATTTTGAAAGGCGACGATAGACTTCTTTGGCACCGATGAATTAGGATAAGGGTTCACATTCGATACCCCATTTAATTTTCGACTTACCATGAACAAAGACCGCTTGCTGGAACGATTTTTACAGTACGTCAAAATCGATTCGACCGCCGACGACCAAAGCCAATCCGTTCCCAGCACGCCGGGGCAACTGGAGATCGGTCGACTTCTGGTGCAGCAGATGCTGGCCATGGGGATCAGCGATGCAGCTCAAGACGAATACGGCATTGTGATGGGAACCGTACCTGGGAACGTTGACGCGCCGGTGGTTGCGTTCAATTCTCACGTTGACACTTCTCCTGACGCCTCGGGGCAGAACGTCAAACCCAACGTGATTGAAAATTTTGACGGTCGCGATGTCGTGCTTTCTGGCGACCCCTCCAAGGTCATCACGGCGGCCGCGTGCACGGAATTGACGGGCGCCCAAGGCAAAACCATCATTACAACCGACGGCACGACGCTGCTGGGCGGTGACGATAAAGCCGGCGTTGCAATCATCATGGAACTGGCCAATCACTTGCTGGAGAATCCGGATATCCCACACGGCCCCGTGCGAATCATGTTCACCTGTGACGAAGAGATCGGCCGCGGCGTCGACCACGTGAATATAAGCAGTGTCAATGCGACCGTTTGCTACAATTTTGACAGTGGCGGGCGCGGTTTAATCGACACCGAAACCTTTTCTGCGGACCTTGGTTTAGTCACCTTTAGAGGAATCAATATTCATCCTTCGATCGGAAAAGATCGCATGGTGAACGCGGTGCGGGCGGCAGGACATTTTGTAGATTCACTGCCCAAGGACCTCTCGCCGGAGTGCACCGAGGGACGAGAAGGATTCTTGCACCCGTATTCAATCGAGGGCGACGTGTCTTGCGTAACGCTAAAAATATTGTTGCGCGATTTTGATTCTGAGAAACTGCGAGAGTACAAAAAATTGCTTCGCGCGACGGCGGAGCAAACCGAATCCGCGGTCGCAGGGTGCACGGTGGAGGTTGAGGTTAAGAAACAATATCGAAACATGGGCGACGGATTAGTCGCCGAACCACGCGCCGTCAGCATCGCCGCGGAGGCCCATCAGCAACTTGGCCGCGCGGCAGAACTGACGATCGTACGAGGTGGCACTGACGGATCGCGACTGACGGAACTTGGTTTGCCGACGCCGAATTTGTCGTCAGGCCAACACAATATCCACTCCGTTTTGGAGTGGGCTTGTTTAGATGAAATGATCGAAGCCTGCGAAGTCGGCGTGGAGATCGTGAAACTTTGGGGCAAAGAAAAACAATCAATCGCATGAGAAATCAATTTCACGCAATCGCTTTGATGCTGGCACTCGCCTTCTGTACCACCGCGAGCGCCCAAAATGGATCCACCAAAAAAACAGCACAGAAAGAGCACGGCATGGCGACCAATGTGATGAAAGGTGTTTTGAAGTCAATTCACGGAGAGGATGTCGATCTATCGAAATACGACCAAAGTGTGGTCGTGGTGGTGAACGTCGCCAGTGAATGTGGATTTACAAAACAGTACGCCGCGTTGGAAAAACTGTTTCAGACCCATAAGGATGACGGGTTGGTGGTGCTGGGGATGCCGTGCAACCAGTTTGGTAAACAGGAACCTGGTTCCGCCCAAGACATCGCTAAATTTTGCTCTCTTAAGTTCAACGTGACGTTTGACCTATTCGAAAAAACAGACGTCAACGGCGACAACCGAAATTCACTTTACGCCGCGATGTGTTCTCTGGATCTCCAACCCAAGGGCGCAGGCGATGTGAAATGGAACTTTGAAAAATTCATCATCGGCAGAGACGGTGTGCCGGTCGCGCGGTTCGCGTCAAGGGTTGCCCCCGATGATGAGGCGTTTCTCAAAGTGATCAAGCAAGAACTGGCGAAGTAACCTATCGACCGCAGCACGGATTTCCAATCCGTTTCAACGCGCCGGCAAACGGATTGAAAACGCTTGCTACAGCGGCAAAATCATTTTATCTTTGGCCACTTCGACGTTGGCAAAGATCGCTTTCACGCTATCCAGATCCAGCGGTTGTTCCGACTCGTTCAGCGGGTTGATATGCACCAACATCAACCGCCCCACATCTGCCGCAGCGGCGACCTTGGCCACCGGCGTCAAGCAACTGTGGCCCGTCAGTTCTGCCTTTTCTTCCCAACCGTCGGGAAAGTAGCATTCGTGCACAAGCACATCGGCATTTTTGATTGCGGGAATGTAATCGGCGTTCTCTTGTGCTGTGGTGTCGGTGATGTAAGCCAAAGATCCATGGTCATGAGTGACCACAAATCCGTGACTGCCGCCAGGATGTTCCAGTGCAATGGATTTGATCTCTAACCCGTCCACCGAAACATGCGGTCTGATCGGCACAATTTCGTAGTTGGGTTGGACCGGGAAAAGGTCTTGGGAATGCAGATGGTCGCGGATCGAAGAAATTTTATTCTGGTCCACATGCACCGTCACGCGTGACAAATTTTTCTCGAACAACACATCGTAAAGAAATGTCAGCCCGACCGAATGATCCAGATGCACATGCGATAGAAAAATATCCAACGTGTCGGTTTGGATAAGGTCGCGGACGCGAAACATGCCCGTCCCAGCGTCGAAAATGATCCCTTTCTCGGGGATCATCAGGCATGCGGTGTGGCGGTGCTCGTTGGGATGGTATCCGGTGGTACCGAGGAAATGCAGGTTCACTAGGCTATGGTTTTACGGAGGAGTGGGTGGTAATTGGGAAATTCATTCTACACGACAGTCGTTTATCGCTTCTCCAAAGATGACCATTTCCGGACGCAGGTTACTAATTTCCGTTGAACAGATTACCAATGCCTCGGATAAGTTTCTCCTCAACGTTGGTGGCGGCATCGCCGCCTGTTGCCGCAGGTGTACCAGCGCCGGGGATTTTCAACACTTCACCTAAACGATTCTGCGCGGCGTTGCCAAACTGTTGCTTCAGTGCGTCGCCTAGGCTTCCTTGGATCTGGTTGCTTACTTGTTCCTGAAGTTTATCCTGGATTTGACTTTGGAATTTATTTTGCAGTTTGCTGACTTCACCGCCGATTTTCTCATTGAGTTGATTTTGATACTCGTTCAACTTCGGAGCCAGTTTATCCTGCACAGCTTTGTTGATCGCGCTGCTGGCGGCTTTTTGGGCCATTTGCCGACTGAAGTTTTGGATCGCACTCCGATCGAGCACCGGTTTTGAAACCGTTCCGGTGATGGGGATCGAAATTGACTGACCTTTTAAGCCCGCCAAGTATTCATTGCCGCCCAACCAATCGTCGGCGATCGGAATTTCAGCCACCATGTTTACCGTTTGGTCCAGTCCCACGCTGCCTTTGGTGCGTACCAAAATGTCGTCGTGACTGAATTTGATACCGTCGTGATAGACCCGGCCATTTTTGACGTTCACCGGCACCGACTGCTGGGACATTTTCAACCACGTGTTGTAGTCACGCTCGTTGACCTTATCCGGACGCAGGAGCGTCTGGAGTTGTTTTGCTGAGGCAATCAATTGTTGAGCCATCGGGCCGGCCCCGACAACAACGTCGTGCAGCGTGACGATCACGTTGGCTTCGGTCTGCATTGGATCCATCAGCGGAACCTTGACTCCCTCGGAATCGATCGAAAACCTACCCTGGGCCGCGGTCGCATCGGCGGCTAATGGATTGATGTATTTGAGTATCGTCCGCGCTGTTTCGGGCGTTAGTTTGACGTTGTCCAAAATTCTTTTTTTATCAAGATAGAGCACCGGTTGGTCGGATCTCAAATCAATTTGAGGCGCCATTTGGATCTTCCCGCCGGCGAATTCAATCGTGCCTGTCTGTACCGCCGCGACGCCTTGATCCACGATGACGTCGATTTGGCTGCCGCTGACGGGAATATCCAAGACACTACCTTGGGACCACGCGACGCGTGTGCTGGCCTGAAGTGCGGGTGAAATAAAGGCACCGGTGGCGGCGGTTTGTTCGGTGGTTGGAAACAATGGGCCACGTACCAGCAACGATTGTTCACCCTGACCGTGTAATTGAACCGTGCGACCGGTGTACACGTCCAGTAACGAATTGATCATCTCCCATCGCGGATTCCAAGCTCCATTGAGATCGGCCACCAGAGGGCCAGAAAGTTCGGCAATCGTTCCATTGATATTCGCCGTGATGGAGTTGGCTTGGAGTTGCATTTTTTGAAAACCAACGGAATCAAAATCGTTGGACAGTTTCACTCCGCCTCGCACGCCAACATTCTTCTCCGACCACAACGTCGCCATGCGGGTCGCGGCGCTGACGGTTCGAAACGCATTTCCGCCGCTGGCCCCGCTGGTGGAACCGCCCGTTTTTTGTCCTGCGGTCAGATTCGCAATCGTCATATCCACATCAGCACCGATGCCCTGAGCGTCGGATGCCATTCGCAACGTGCCTTGAGCGTCGCCGAACCAAAAAATGGAATCATCTGTCGGTGACATTTGGATCCAATCTGCCGCTCGGTTAACGTCCGCGCGAAACCTAACGTCGCCATTGATTTGAATGTTGTCGGCGACCATGATTTGGACGTTCTGTCCGCTGGCCGAAAGAGCGCTCGAGGAAAGCGTGGCGGTTTTCAGGTCGATGACTCCGGTGTTTAGATCGTAAGTCAGATGAGCATCGCCGTTGATTTGTGGTTCTTCGATGATCAGCGCAAAACCATCAAACGCGACGTCGCGCAAATCATACTTCAGATTTGAAATGTCTAATAAATTACCCGACAGCGTTGTCAAACACGTGATGTCGGTGGCACCTTGGGCGGTGATGGGGCCGAGGTCCACAAAATTTTGAACATGCCGCAGCAACCCACCCAGATCACCGACCGCTTGGGTGTTGAAACTCCACACCGCATTCTTAAAAGCGTTGGCAATGGGCTGGGCCAAGTACGCCGCGCACTGCTCAGTGCCAAGATTGGCGCGCACGCCGGCCTGCTGGACAGCGCAGTCACCCGTGGCCAGTGAGACTAAATTGGCGCTCATCTTGACGTCGATCTGCGGCTGTTTCCAATCAGCCAGCCCCGCCATGCGAATCACGGGGTTGGTGATTTTGAAGTCCCCGATCACTTCCATCGGACGGTCCTGAGCGGTCGCAAAGGATTCCAACGTGGCACCCGTTCCCGACCGGTCGCGTAGCTGCCAACCGAACTTGCCGGCCAACATGCCTTCTAATGCAAAGGATTGCAAATCAATGAAATCGCTCAACCGATCCGTTAGTAGGCTGAGGTCGCCTTGGACGTCAAAGACAGCTTCGGAAAAATTCGCACTGCCGTTGACGGTGAAGAAATCAGAGATGCATTGCAGGCGCTGGAGTGCGAACGTGCCATCAGACTGGACGACGTTACCGACCAAGCGAATCGGTTCGTTCCAAACGATCGCTTGACCTGCACGATTGGCTTTGAGGTTTGCCGTATCCAAATTCAACACCAGCTGCCGCCCGCCGGCTTGTGTTTGGCTGCCAACGTGGAAGGTGGCCGATCCGGATTCCAGCGTGAGGTCTTGGTGAGTGTTGAACGTGTTGGGAAGCATCTTCATCAGCGCCGCCAGATCCAATTTCCCGTCCATCTGAAAGTCGGTCGCCGGCATGGCTGTTCCGGTGGAAAGCTGGTTGATTTGATTCAGATCAAAACTCCCGTCCGCATTTAGCTGCCCCACGTCGGTGTTGAATTTGAAGTTATCAGCGGATAACAACGCCGGTGACAAATTGATTTTCCCGTTAGCACTGGCGTTGGCTAAACGGAATACGTCACTACCCATCAGCTGAGGCGCCGAAAGTTGTAATTCGGACATGTTCAGCGACCGGACGGTAGCGGCGACGGAGCTGTTTTTCACATTGCATGCCGCGACGATCTCGCAATCTAAATTTCCAGCGGCACGCGTGGGGCCGAGAAATCTTTGCACCAACGGACCGACGATTGACATCGGTAACTGCTCGGTTTGCACCGATGCGTTAATGGAATTGAACGCCAGGTTCTCCCGCCCGGCGTCGACCTGCGCGGACAGGTTGAGGTTGCCGGAGGATTGTGGGATTTGGGTTCCGCCCGCGTCGGGTAAAAAAGACGTGACACGGCACTGAATGGCCGAAGCCACCGGCGCGGTTTCGGATTTGACCTCGGTAGCCATGTTCAGTTGGTCAACCGACCAAGCCTCCGGCGTGGTGCTGGAGGTGATCGTCGCCGCGCCGTCGACGATGCTGATGGAGACCTTGGGCAGCTCGGTTGGGGCGGTGTGGTTTTGCTGGGGCTGGGTCGATTGAGTCGAGTTGACCGCTGGAATGTAATCGGCCAAAGCGTCTTCGAGATTGCTGCCGTCGGGGCGCAGATGCAGGTTGATGACCGGTTGCTTCAATTCGATGTGACCGTAGTCGTTGGTGTTGATCAACGAAAAGAGGCGCTTTGACGTTTTGACTTCGGCGGCGCTGAACAGCGGTTGCCCCGCTTCATCGACGGCGGAGACGTTCTTGAGCGTGATCGGTTGAAACCAGCCGACCGACGATCGGCCGACCGATAGTTTTCCCTTGAAGTCTGATGTCGCCATGTCGATCGCATAGCGCTCCAACCCAAACATGGTGATCAGGTTAGGTAGCGCTAAAAACAGAAGCAGCAGAATCAACAAAAACCAGGGCCACCGCCGACGTTTTTTACGGCGTGTGTTTGGGGTATCGCTGTGCGAAAGGTCGTATTGGTCGCGGTCAGACATTGCGGCTTCCTTGCCTGCGAGAATCTGGTTTAAGTACTAAAATGGAAGCCGAGTCTAGATTTTGGGCGCAGCCGAGGACAGAGAGATTGCCTTTTTGCCCTTGCTAGCTGATCAGCAGATGATCCGAACCGTCGCCCGTTTCCCACATCCGGCGAACTTCTCTCAGCCCGTAGCAGCAGAGGTCGAACCGGTCACTTAGCCGTTCCAGCAGGCCCGCTGGCGGCAAATCCTCTCGCGCCGATTCAATTTCGCTGGCCATTCGATAGGATCGTTTTCCGAAGGAGCGGTAGGTTTCGAACTTCCCTCCATCGTCGGATTGTTTGAGCGCTTCGGGGTAGACGCCTGCCCAAAACAGAGTGAAATCACCAATGTGCTGGTGCAGTTCACGCCGAGCGTCGCCCAAACGAGAGGATGCCTCGACGACCATTTCGGGCACGCTGAGCAACCGGCGTCCGCTGACGCCTCGGGTGCGATGCACGACATCATTGTGGACAAAACGTATCAGCAGACCGCTGACGTAATCAACCAAAGGCGGATCGACGATGCCCAAGTGAGACTGAAACGTTGCTTCGGCGATGCCGGAGAAGTAACGATTGACGGCAAGATCAGTGTCTGGATCCATGGCAAGGCTCCGGAGAAAATTTTCCTGTTGTTGTTTCGTTATTTCAACCTTAGACAGAAATTCAATCGCAGGTCAAGCGAATTTTTTTCAAATCGCGTCCTACGTAGCAGCTGCTTCATTGTTTTCGATTTCGTCATCACCGGGCAACTGCGGCGTTTGATTGGTCCGTCCGAAGTCGATTCGATTGCCTTTGGTAATCTCCTCAATCGTCTCAGCGATCTCGGAATTAATTTTTGGCACGACTTGGATGTTGCATGGCAGCGAAACGCGAAAGGTGGAACCTTTGCCGACGACACTGGATAACGTGATTTCGCCACCCAGCAATTTGCAAAGTTCTTTCACAATCGACAGCCCCAATCCTGTTCCAGACACCTCGCGGGTGAGACTGTCTTTGCCGGTCGCGGAGAGGCCTTGGCGGAACTTCTCAAAGATAATTTCCTGATCGCTGTCCGCGATCCCGACGCCAGTGTCCTCCACCGTCAAAATGATGCGATCGGTTTGATCGTCGTTGACGCGGCGCGCGGTGACGATAATCCGCCCGCCCTCGGGCGTGAACTTGATAGCATTGGAAATCAAGTTGGTCAGGATCTGGCGGAACTTAATTTTGTCTTGGAAGAGATTAGGATCGGTGGCATCGGGCTTGAAGACTAACGCAATGCTCTTTTTCTCCGCCAGGTTTCGTACCATGTCACAAAGCTGGCCAATCAATGGGTTGACGCGAAACTCACTGGGGCGAATTTCCATCTTTCCGGCTTCCAATTTCGCCAAATCTAAAATGTCATTAATCAGATCCAGCAACAGGCGGCCAGAGTTGCGAATGTTCTTGGCGAAGCGAACTTGTTTTACTTCTAAACCTTTGGCGTTTTCCAGGATCTCCGAAAACCCGATAATACTGTTAAGTGGCGTCCGCAGTTCGTGGCTCATGTTGGCCAGGAACTCACTTTTGACCTGGTTCATTTCGTACAGCTTCAGATTCAACTGAGCCTGTTCGTCGACCTTGCGATCGAGGTCGTCGTTGACGCCTTGCAGTTCGGTTTGCGTGTCTAAAAGGTGGCGAACCATGCGGTTAAACGATTTGGAAAGGCTTTCGAATTCGTCGCCGGTGAACAGTTCGGCACGCACCTCCATTTGACCGCGACTAATTTCATCGGAGACATCCTGTAAGTGTTTCAGCGGTTTCATGACGACATATCGTACGATCAACCAGCACGCGACGACCGAGAAAACGGCGGTCACGATCGCGACCGAAATCAGAATCGCGCGGTTGCGTGTGATCGCCGATTTGGCTTGTTCGTAGTCCAATTTGATACGCAGGAAAGTCAGCGGAGCTTGTTCGCGCGCGGCCAGTTTTATCTCTTCGAGTTCTTCTGGACTGGCGTCGGATTCGATCGCGGCCAAAATCTCAACCTCCGAACCCATCGGTTCGTGGCAGTAAATACACTTCTGTTTGAAGATGATTGGAGCGTAGTAAACGTAGTTCTGGTCGAACGTAAAATCGTCTTCGATCTTGGGATCGGTGGGACGGAAGTCAGCCAGTTCGATCGGTTGTTCACCGCTGGGTTTTAAATTGCGGTCGGTGGATAACGCGGCTTCTTTCATCAACCGATTGAAGTACGTTTGTTGTTCGGCGGCAGCAGCGGATATTTCCTTCAGCCGCCGGACCTCATTAGGTGTGGTCGCCAGGTTGGGCGACACCGCCGTGCGGGCGACGGTGTTTTCTAGGACGACCGTTTGAGCGTCGTATTGCGTCGTTTTCACTTCGGTGCTGATCGCTTCGTACAATAACCGCAACGATTGGTTGGCGTCGGGGTCCTCTTTGAACATGACGCTGTTGAGATGCGTCCGCAGCATGAAGTCGCCAAACAGACCTTTGGCTTTGTCGCGCGTGTTTTGACGGATCACGTCTTCGGTGACGCGACTGACCCAGAGAAACGAACCGGCGATCAACAGCAACAGACAAACGCCGAACAGGATAAGGATCTTCCTCTCCAGACTCGATTCACCAAGAATGCGTTTGATGCCGCGATAAGACATGAAGTTCCGATGTGGATTAGGGAAGTTGCGCCTAGATTGTACGAACCGACAAGGACACCAGCAACGCACATGTAGCACGGATTTTCAATCCGCTGGCGGGCCGTAACACGCTACTTGGGCGCGATTGCGCTCAAACGGATTGAAAATCGGTGCTACGCTACGTGGGTGGGCGATGCTAGAGCATATCCTGCGGGTCGATGTCGACCATCCACTGGACATCGTCGATGGGTTTGATTTTTGTTTTGGCGCGGACGATGACCGGTTGCAGCACGCCCTTGGTCGTCGTGCCGATGAGCATGTGGAAACGGTAGAACCCGCGCAGTTTCTCCGCCGGAGCCACCGAAGGGCCAAGGACCTCGACGGGCGTTTGTAGGTCTGCCGCCGAAACGTTCAATAATTCGGCGATGTGTTCGGCCATCTGTTCGGCTTTGGATTGGATTGGGCTTTTGACGACGATGCGTGCCAGATACCCGTACGGTGGATAAGCGAACTCTTCACGTACCGGCAGTTCGGCGTTGGCGAAACCGACGTAGTCATGCCGCGTCGCGGCGATGATTGTTTTGTTGTCGGGGTTGAATGTCTGTACCAAAACGCGGCCTCCCTTTTCGCCGCGACCCGTTCGGCCGGCGACTTGGGTGACCAATCCAAAGGTCCGTTCGGCCGCGCGAAAATCTGGCAGATGCAGCGCCGTGTCAGCATTGATCACGCCCACCAACGTCACGTTGGGAAAGTCTAAACCCTTGGCGATCATCTGCGTGCCCAGCAAAATCTTGATATCGCCGGCGCGGAATTGAGCCAGTGCTTTTTCGTGGCTGCCTGGTTTGCGCATCGTGTCGGTGTCCATCCGCATGATGGGAACGTCGAAAAGTTTCTGGACCTCTTGTTCCAAACGTTGGGTGCCCAGCCCAGAAAACTTCATCGCCGGATTGCCGCAATCGGGACAGACCCTTGGTTCGGGGATCGTGTGGTCACAATAATGACAGACCGCTTTGCTGCCTTTCATGTGGTGGGTCAGCGGAATGGAGCAGTCGGGGCAGTATTCGACATGCCCACAACCGGGACATTGAATGCGCGTCGAAAATCCGCGCCGATTGAGCAGCAAAATCACTTGGCCGCCGTCGCCGATGGCGGTGTTGATCTCCTGCCGCAGTTTCTGGCTGATGGGGCTGAAGCGCTTACGCCCGCCAAAGTCCACTCGCAGGTCGATCGTGGCCACGTCCGGCAGTGGCCGATCAAGCACGCGTTTTTCCAGCGGCAACAAATGGTACTCGCCCGATTTCGCGCGTTGCCAGCTCTCCAGCCCCGGGGTGGCGGATCCCAGCACCAATGGCACGTTTTCGTTGGCGGCGCGCCAGTTGGCGACATCCCGCGCGTGGTAACGCGGCGATTTATCTTGTTTAAACGAACCGTCGTGTTCTTCGTCCAAGACGATCAACCCCAATCGGGGCGTCGGTGCGAAGATCGCGCTGCGGGCACCGATGATGACTTGGACTTTACCGGCGGCGATCTGTTTCCAATGCCAGGCACGCTGAGCCGACGTGAGGTGCGAATGCAGAACCGCGACGTGATCAAAACGAGCACGGAACCGCTGGCGCGTCTGCGGGGTAAGGCTGATTTCGGGCACCAGCACGATTGCCTGCCGACCATGTTCGACGACTTTTTGGATGGCTTGGATGTAGACCTCGGTTTTGCCGCTGCCGGTGATCCCGCGCAACAAAAACGTGCGGTGCGAATCGGCGTCGATGTGTTTCTCGATCGCGTCGTAAGCCGTTTGCTGTTCAGGGTTGAGTTTGAAATTTGCGATCCGTTGTTCGGCGCGGATCTCGTGCGTCTTTTGCTGAACCCGCCGAGACGTGGTCACGATCAAACCGCGTCGCCGCAACGTCGAGATCGGGCCCTGCGTGCAGCCGACCGTTTCACCAAGTTCGCGCGGTGTCCAGTCTTGGTTGGAACCGGCCAATGTTTCGAGGATCGTTTTCTGAAGCGTTGTTAAACGATGGGCGTCAAAATTGTCTCGCACATCGTCGGCCAGACTGATGAACAACATCTCGCGCGTGCCGGAGTCCTTGCGGACGCCCGCGGGAATGATCGTTTCGATTACGATGCCAAGCTCGCACACGTAGTATTGGCTGATCCAATGCGCCAGTTTTAGCAGCGCAGGCGTAATCAACGGACGGTCATCGACGACACGGTCGATCGGTTTCATCCGAGCAGGTTTCACCGACGCGGCCAGCGGATGGAACGGGCCGATGATGTCGATACAGTAACCGGTCATCTTGCGGTTGGATCGCCCCAGCGGGACCTCGACGCGCACACCGGCTTTGACGGCGGATTCTAAATGGGAAGGGATCGAATAGTCGTACGGGCCGTAGGGTTGATCGGCGAATGCAATCCGCGCCGCCAGCCAATCGTCTTGATCGTCAAGATTCCATGGCTGGGGCTGGGTGTCGAAAAGAGAATTTTGCTCGTTGGGCATACCGTGGAGCTTACCAAATTCGGGCGGAGGTTAAATACATAGTCGGCTTTGGCTCCGCAAAAGTGCGCTCTTTCGCAGAGCCAAAGGCGACTATGGACAATATCGAAACCACTCGGTGACGCGCTGAGGATTCTGTTTTTCGCAATGGCCTCGCATTTTCGATGGCTATTCAAAACGCTTAGCTTTTGCTATTTTTCGTGGCGTAATAGTGCTTCGCGCATCCGGTCGAGGCCTTCCACAGCACCTGGACTAATAATATGCGAATTGGGATTTTTGGCGGATCATTCGATCCCATCCACGTCGGCCATTTGATCTTAGCCGAACATTGCCGTGAACAAGCGACGCTGGATCAGGTGCTGTTCGTGCCGTGTGCGAAGCAGCCTCTTAAAGAAAAGGGTGCTGTGGGCACCGACCGGCAGCGTACGGAGATGATTGATTTGGCGATTGGCGGCCATCCGTCGTTTCTGCGGTCGAGCATGGAGATCGAACGCGGCGGGATCAGCTACACCGTGGAGACGCTGGAGCAACTGGCCAAGGAGAATCCTGATGCCGAACTGTTTTTGATGATGGGCGGTGATTCGCTGAAAAGTTTCGCTAACTGGAAAGCACCGCAGCGGATACTTGAACTGGCGACGCCGCTGGTGATGGCGCGGCCGGGATCAGGAGACGTTGATTTTGATTTGTTATCGTCCTTTGTCGATGAGGCGCAGTTGGCCAAGATTAAATCGTTGGCGATTGTGGCTCCGTTGATTGACATCAGCAGCACCGCCATCCGCGCCGCGGCCGCCCAAGAGAACAGCTTTCGGTATCAGACACCTCGATCAGTGGAACGTTATATCCAAACGCAAAAGGTTTATCTGCCGAAGTGATGGTAGGGCCGGTTCCTACCGGCCATGTCCTGCCTCTTCCCGAAACGGCCGGTGGGACCCGGCCCTACGCGCGACTCCACTCCAAGGGATTTTGAGATGCTCAAATATAAAGACTTTGTCCCCAAGGAAATCGAAGCGCCTGGATTCTTCAAAGAAGGCAAGCACGAGAGTTTCGACCATGCGGTCGAAGAAGCCAATCGCTGGCTGATCGAGAACAACATCGCCGTGATTTCGATCGAGACCGTGGTGCTGCCGAACATCTGGTCGAAATGGGAGGAGGGATCGGTGGATGCTTCGCTGGGCACCAGCTCCGATTCCCCCAGCCGCTGGCACCAGTTTTTGAGATGCTGGTATCGCGATTGATTCCCCCCCTCTCTCTTAAGTCGCAGAGCCGCCGTTAGCTTGCGCCACTTGCCAAACCTTTCTGGCAATAGATTGATAATCTATCTTGATTGTCGGCAATGAAACTGCCGATCAGTCATTTCAGAGGAGCTCCCTCCAACTGCGCGACGCTTATCTCCTGCTAGCATTCGCTCGTCGCACTTGGCTCCCATGTTCAAGCTTTCACCGCACAACACAACTTCATATCGAGGCAACTTTCGTGAGCGATCATCAAGAAGCGGAACTCAAGGAACTACGCGCCCAAGTCGCCGAACTGACCAAACGGTTGGATCAGAGCCAGCGTATGACGGCCTTGGGTGAACTTGTCGGCACGACGACGCATGAGTTCAACAACGTTCTGATGACGATCATTAACTACGCCAAGATGGGCATGCGTCACGACGATAAACAAACGCGCGATAAAGCGTTTGACAAAATCAACACCGCCGGCATGAGAGCCACGAAGATCACCAACGCAGTTTTGGGCATGGCTCGCAATCGCAGCGATCATTTTGAGCAAACCGATCTGGCGGGATTGATCGACGAAACGATGGTGCTGTTGGAGCGTGAACTGTCGAAATATCGCATCGCTGTGGACATGCAAGTCCAAGAGAATCTTCCGAAAGTTTCCGCGATCGGCAATCAGATTCAGCAGGTCTTCATGAACCTGTTGATTAACGCTCGTCAGGCCATGTCTGAGGGTGGCGAGTTGATCGTCAAGCTTCAACAGGACGTTGAATCAAACACGGTCGACCTTAGCGTCCGCGATCATGGCACCGGCATGACCGAAGAGACGATGCGAAAAATCTTCCAACCTTACTTCACCACCAAAGCCGGCCCCGATGAAAGCGGTAAAGGCGGCACGGGGCTGGGGTTAGCGACCTGCAAGAATATCATCGAGGCCCACGGCGGAAAAATCCAAGTCAAAAGTTCGCTTGGTAAAGGGACGTGCTTCACGCTGAAACTGCCGACCGAACCCCAGAATTCTCCCGTGCCAGCAGCCCGCGGCATCTCCGGCGCCGTGTCACAAATGAACACGTCCAACATCGTTTAAGGCAGGTCCCAAACCCACCACGCGTAACGTCACACCACACC
>CAYOZV010000007.1:36432-49401 GCA_964408465.1 uncultured Pirellulaceae bacterium | reverse complement strand
GGAACCCTTTTGAAAGGGGCCGGCGCCCAGCACCCAAGTACTGGTGCTGTTGCTTTCGGCTTTGGCCATGCCCGATTGCCAAACCGGTTGCCGCGTTTTTTGATCGTAGGCAAACACGACGACCTTGGCGATGCCTGATTGAGCGTCGCTTTGTGCGAACGAAATTTCTGGGATGGCTCCGACCGGCGAACCCGAAAGCGCCGACGCGGCGGCTGATAGTCCGCCGGTTTTGGGTATCCCGTAGGTCACCTTGTGTCCGTCGGTTCCCATCGCACCGACACGCGGTTCGACGATGATTTCTGCTTCCTGACGCGAATCAAAAATCTGGCAACCGGCGGCCGTCAATTGTTGCCGTAGTGCACTGGTTACATAGTTCGTGTTCACAAAACCTGCCGCTCGATCGGGTTTGAGGTAGGTCGCGTCCAGAAAAACACGCTGGCCCGAAAGACCCGAGAAGTCAATCTTAGACACCGCTTCGTCGATCGCGTTGGAGACCAGCAACTGTTCGGTTGCGACTCGTTTTGTCGTTGTGCCGCATCCCAACGTCAGCAAAACGATCAGCAGCCAACTGAACCTTGCCAGTGGGTGGTTGTAAAAAGCGTGTTTGTGGATGTGTTGAGCAGGCACGAGATCTTTGTTGGGAAAATGGGGCTATCGCCGCGCGGTCGAAGTTAGAGGCTTCTGGAGATTTGGGAAATATCGTTTTCTTATTTGCTGTTTAAAAGCCCAGAGAAGTCAATAACGGATTTTGGCCGGCATGCTGAATTTTGGTAGTGAATCTTCTTAAAAGATCCCGCGGGGAAGAGAAATGCAGGCGCTTTTAAGACGATCCAATGCATGAAATCTAAGCGATCCAAACAACGGCTGAACAAACGTTGCTTTATCAAACGACGATTCAACATAGCGATAGGACTGTCGCGTCTTTAGGAGGTCTACGTCGAATCGGCGTATCTCTTTTATGCCATGATTGGACGCAGAATATTCGGAAAAAAAATTCGAAACAAACACCAAGAACTCCCCAAGCCCCTATTTAAACGGGGCTGACTGCATTTCAATCAATCTTGACCGAGTATGGGGGTTAGATATAATCCGGCAACCTAGATAGTTTTGGCAGAGGCGGTTGTTTTCGGCGGTTACGCTGGAATCATAAGGATCGCAAGCATCGTAGACTGTGATGCCTGCGTTAGATGATTGCTCTGCTGGATTGAGTCACGGATTGGTAAATCAACGCGGAGTCGTAAGACGCGGCGCCGCTTCAAAATTGGAAGCGTGTTTGGGATATTGAACCGCTGTGTTCCCCCCACCACCTACGGAGAGGATGGTTTGATGAGTACAAAAACGGTATTTACGACCGGAGAAGCAGCGAAAATCTGCAAGGTCAGTCAGCAGACGATTATCCGCTGTTTTGACAACGGTAGCCTAAAGGGTTTCCGCGTGCCTGGCAGCCGGTTCCGCAGAATTCCACGCGACCACTTGTTCTCTTTCATGAAAGAGAATGGTATCCCGACCGATGCATTGGACAGCGGCAAACGCAAGGTGCTGATTGTCGATGACAACGAGGAATTGGTCGAATTGATGCAGGACGCGTTCGCGCGGGACGGTCGCTTCGATATCAAGACGGCCAACAATGGGTTCGGAGCCGGCATGGCAGTTCGCGAATTCCGCCCTCACTTGGTGGTGTTGGACGTGATGCTGCCGGATATCAACGGTAAAGAAGTTTGCAAACGCGTCCGTGGCGACGATTCGATGAAGTCCGTCAAAATCATCTGCATTTCAGGTATGGTCGAACAAGACAAAGTTGCCGACCTGATCGCCGCCGGTGCGGATGAGTTTATGCAGAAACCTTTCTCGGTCGAACGATTGGTAGAAATGGGTTGCTCGATGTTGGAGATGGAAAACAAAAACCCGGCTGCCAGTTAGTGCAAGAAACCGAAGCGTAGTGGACCTTATTAAAGATCCCGCGCTGCCTTTTAACGACGCATATATGGCAAACTGAGAGGCAACGAGGAGGTTTAACAACATTCCACTACGTTGAAGAAGATCCGGTACGCTCAAAATAAAAACGGTGTCGACGACGGAAACTTAGTCTGAGCAACTAAGATAGAACAACCAATGCGTGCGATCGAATCCTCGGTTGGCACGCTTTTATTTTGCAACTTGATGACACAACATGTACGGACAGCATGTATTTAATAGGAAAATTGCAGACCGTCGGCGGTTGCAAACTGCGACTGCCCTGCCCCGCTGATTTGCTGCTGCAGGTAGCGCGGCTGACTGGCGAAACTGACGCAACGAGTAAGTCATGGGTGCGGTTGATCTGCGGTCATCGGTCGTTGCTGATCTTTTGCGCCGATCGTTTTCTGTACCAACATCAACAACCGCCCGCCGATACGAAGCAACTTGCACAGTGGGCGCGGCAGCATCTGGCTGATGCGCTGTTGTCTTCTAAGGCAATCAAGCCGCTCAAAAAGAAGAAGAACGGCCAATCAAAGTCACCCGAAAAGGATTGGCGGTCGGCCGATTCAATTTGCGCCTACAACAAAGCGTTGTTTCTACTGTTAAAACAGCAGTTGCCCAACAACGCCTCCGCGCGACCCATCAAGCGTTGGTTGAAGAGGGCTTTTAAGGATCTCTTGGCAGATCCCCAATTTCCGTCACCGAAAAACTATGCATACCGGTCATCATGCGATAGCGTGGGTTGCCTTTCGATTTCAACACTGCGATCTCTTTTGCAGGCGGCCAGCGAAAACTTCCACAATGAAACGCTGTTTCAAAACCGGTTGCAAACCGAGAAACTCGCTTCGCTGAAACAACTGGCATACGGTGCCAGTCACGAGATCAATAATCCGCTGGCCAACATCGCGACGGGGGCCCAAGCCCTGATGCAACTGGAACCCGACGAGGATCGCCGGCACCGTTTAGCGAACATCTATCAACAATCGATGGCCGCGCACGAAATGATCTCGGATCTCATGTTGTTCGCGCATCCACCAACGCCAGAAATGGAGACGGTTGATCTCAGAGGGCTAGTGTCGGAAATCGTCAATCGAGCAGAACAACAGAGTCGCAGCATCCGCGTGACGTTTGGTGCCGGCGTTGATTCGGCAACCATCGACCGCAACCAAATCATCATTGCCATCGAAACATTGCTGCGAAACGCATTTGAAGCGATCGCGCAAATGAAAGACCCCGCCCCCTGCCCCAATGTTTCCATGCGTTTAGATGTTGTGACTGACATGGCAACCGATTGGCTCCGTATTTTCGTCGTTGACAATGGCCCCGGATTCACGGCGGAACAAAATCGGCATCTATTCGATCCGTTCTATTCGGGCAGAGAGGCCGGTCGCGGGTTAGGCTTTGGGTTGTCCAAAGCGTATCGAATTGTCAAACTGCATCGGGGAGACATTGTGGCCCAGCGCGATGTGAACGTTGGTGAAACGACGTTTTTGATGAAGTTGCCGCTTCAATAGGTAAGAAAATTTGCAGGCACTACGTTATACTTGGAACGCGGTTTGGGTTTAGGCCAATGGTGTTTCGTTTCGCATCAAACGACGCCAAAAATTTTAGCGGCACGGCGCAAGCCGTCCGGTTTTTCGCCGAAACCCGACGGTTCAAGCCTCTCCACTGACAGAGTAAGCAGTGTGCCGGCGATAAAGTAAGTGCAATCGGGGGAGTTCACTCATCCCGGACCCCATATAATTTTGGACAGATCAAGATCCCGTCCTGCCAGTGTTCTATGAATCCATTCAAAGCATCCGATCCAATTGAGAACGCTCCGAAAGAAGGTTCTCCCGCCGAAGGTCCGCCCGCGGAGAATCTTTCCGGTCTGTTCGTATGGATCACGATGGGCGCCCTCTTGGTGGGAAGCTTGCCATATATGTTCCCCGCGGGCAGCACCTGACACAGCGGGACTTCGGCAAGTTGTGCCGAAACGACGGGATCTGGTGAACGGGCGATTGTCACTGACACAGAATCAATCTCCGCTGATTCGCCTGCCCGTGGTGAACCGGCGCTGATCGTTGAGGAACAGGAACTCATTGATTGAGTCTAAGCCAACTCGCCCACCGGAAATTCCGGCTGAATCAGCGATGCCATTCGCCTGCGCCTTCGTTCCTTTATTGGTTTTGATCTGCCTGTTGGCGTTAAATGTTTCGTTGTTTGGTGATGAAGCGACCGGCGGCCCCAATCAAATTGCTTTGCTGCTGTCGGCCGCCGTTGCCGGATTGATCGGGCGAGCCTTTGGATTTCCTTTGAGCGATGCGATCGCAGGAATCACGCGCAGTATTGAGTCCGCCCTGCCCGCGATTTTGATTCTGTTGGTCATCGGGGCGCTTTCCGCGACATGGATGCTCAGTGGCGTCGTGCCGGCGATGATCTACTACGGTCTGATGATTCTGGATCCCGCCTACTTCTTGGCGGCTTCGGTTGTGATTTGTGCGGTCGTTTCAGTGGCCACCGGCAGCTCATGGACGACGATCGCAACGGTCGGTGTGGCGCTGATTGGAATCGCAGATGTGATGGATGTTTCGACGGCGATGACGGCCGGTGCGATCATCTCGGGTGCGTACTTTGGTGACAAGCTATCTCCTCTATCGGACACCACCAATTTGGCCGCTGCGATGGCGGGGGCAGACATCTTCACTCACATTCGCCACATGCTTTGGACGACCGTGCCCAGTATTGCCATCACGTTACTACTGTTCGCGTTCCTGTCATCTGGGCAATCCGACGTCACCATTTATGTCGGCCAAGCTAACACGCTATCTGAATCGTTGGCCCAGAAATTCGCGCTGACGCCGTGGTTGTTCTTAGTGCCGTTGGCCGTGTTGTTGATGGTTGGACTCAAGGTCAACGCCTTGGTGTCGCTGATTGTGGGGACGTTGCTGGGAGCGGTGTTTGCGGTGTTCTTTCAACCGGATTTCGTCCAAGAAATCGCATTGGCCCAAGGCGCTGATGGCCATAGTAATTTTCTTGTGCAATCCTATCATGCCTTGATCGTGACGATGGGCAGCGGATTCTCGATCGACTCAGGTCATCCGGCGTTAGCGGATTTGATTCGTTGCTCTGGTATGGCGGGGATGCTCAACACCGTCTGGCTGATCATTTCGGCGATGTGTTTCGGTGGCGTGATGGAGGCCAGCGGAATCTTGCGTGTGCTAACGCGGCCATTGATTGCTGGGGCCAAGTCCGATGGTGGGTTAATGGGGGCAACCGTTGGGACATGTTGTTTCTTCAATGTGACGGCATCGGATCAATATCTGGCGATCGTCGTTCCCGGCCGAATGTTTCGCCAAGCCTACCATGATCGGGGGCTGGCGCCGGAGAACTTGAGCCGGACATTAGAGGACTCCGCGACGGTAACATCGGTGCTGGTGCCGTGGAACACCTGCGGAGCAACCCAAGCGGCGGTGCTTGGCGTTTCGGTGTATGCATTCGCGTTCTATTGCTTTTTCAATCTTATCAGCCCGTTGATGACGTTGCTGTTTGCCTACACCGGATTCACTGTGACACGCATTCGGCAAACGGTAAGCTGAACTGTGCAGCGCTGGTTTGCCGCGGCGAAGTTTAATCTTCTGCGAAGAAAGAACTCTGGAGAATCGGATCGGAGGCTTCGCCGATGAACGCGTTTAGGATCGAATCTAATTCGTCGGTCACACGCGCCGGAGGCTTGGCGGCGGAGTCATCTTCGAACACGTTGTAACGCGTGTTGGAATAAATCTCGTAGTCGTAGGGAAAGTCATTGAAGCCAACGCCTGCGTACTTGTAATCTCCTTTGCGAATCCAAGCGACCGAATCTCGATACAGCGTGCAACGCGGTGTCGCTGGCAATCGTCGAGTCTTCCCTTGCAAGTCGCTTAAGATGGAAACCGAATCCATGTACTCTGGAATCGGCTCACCCTGTGCAACAAGCGCCGTCGCAATGTAGTCGTAAGACATGACCGGTGCGTCGAAGTCCCGGTTTTCGGGAATCTGCCCCTTCCAAGATACAACGTAAGGAACACGCAGCCCGCCCTCGAGCACCTCGCCCTTGCCGCCTCGAAACGGGGTGTTCAGCGAATGGTTCAAAGCGTTCTCCCCACCTCCGTTGTCACTTAAAAAGAAGATCAGTGTGTTTTCCAGAAGTTCTTCAGATTCCAAGTAGTCCAACAAGCGCCCCACCTGCCGGTCGACCCCCGTCATCAACCCCGCTAATTCTCGTCGGCCTTTGTCTTGGATATGGCGGTTGAAGTACAGGTCATGCTCGGTGGCTCCCGCGGGCGTGTGGGGAGCGTTGTAGGAGAGGTAGAGGAAGAATGGGTTCGCTTTGTTGCGAGCAATGAAGTTGATCGCGCGAGCGGTAAGTTCTGTCGTCTGGTGCGTCGTGGCCGGCAGGTTCCGCAGGTAGACTGGATTCGTCGTTCCCTCACGCACTTCCAGGTTGTTCGGATTGTTCAGATGACCACGCAGGTAATTCTGCCCGCGGACGCTGTAAGGAAAATAGCTCGAACCACCGGCGTTCATCGCATAGGTGTAGTCAAATCCACGCATCCAAGGCATCACGCTGGTGTGGTTGCCGGCGATGATGCCGTTGAGCCAATCTTCGCGATGATCAGTGTTGGGGTCTTCGGTCACGCCGACATGCCACTTGCCAACCATCGCATTGGTGTAACCGAGCCGCTGTAGAACTTCTGGGACCAGCGGGGCGATCGAGGCTGAGGGCAAACCTATTCGGCGCGTGTTTAACTCGTACCCAAAACGATACTGATTCATCCCCGAGAGGATGCCGGCTCGGGAAGTGCTGCATTGAGGTGCAGTGACGTATCCCGATGTGCAGCGCACGCCACTGGCGGCCAACCTGTCCAAATTTGGCGTGATCACATCTTGGCTGCCGTTGAATCCGCAATCTCCAAAACCCATGTCATCGGTGAGGATGTAAACGATGTTAGGACGCCCCTGTGGTGTTCCGCGGTTGATTTGAAAATCGGCACTCAGGCTGTCCATGCGGTTGCCGGTACCATTTGCGCCGGCGTACGGTATCGCTTCGATGTTGTGTTCGCCATTTGCCAGTCCCGAGAGATTGAAATCGTAAGGGGCGATTGAATCAGTGGCGGTTGTATTTCCATCGACCTTAAATTGGACACTGCCGATAGAACCCGCAATCGAAGCACGGATTCGGAGTGCATTCTGGTAGTAGTCCAAGTCGACGACATCTCCGTTGTGAAACGTTCGAAGAATTTTGCCGGCAGACAAATCAGCCAGCGACAATTTGAAGACTCCCTTTTGCCTGGACGGTTTCGAAAAGGTGGGAGGTTTCAGTCGCGTGACGACAGGTTGGTCGTCTTGACCGGCTGCCGCAAGTCCCGCGACCAATTTCGCCGGAGTCTGGTCCCATTGGAAATCACCGAGACTGGTCCACTTCACGCCATCCTCGGAAACCGCGCCGTGGAAAGAATCTCCAAGTCGAATCAGTCGTACAAAACCACTCGAATCGAAGTCGTCTGCCACCACCCGTGACGTCAGTCCACCCGTTACGGGGCGGCTTTGGAAGACGGCGCCCCGTTTGCTGGTGAAGAAAACGCCCGCTGAAGTCGAGTTGGATTGGCCGGATGACTTGACCATGATGCCCGATTTTGCCCAAGGATATCGCCCTGATTTCACGCTTAGGATTTCCGTCTCAAGTTGGAAGTTTCCCGTTGGACGCTCCCAAGCGGCCATCACTCCGTGGTCTTCTAAATTAAAGAAATCAGAACTCGCAACCTTAAGCTTGATGGCTCCCGACGAATCGTGGTCGATGGCGTTTGCAGCAACAGAACCGAGATTAAATTTGATGTGCCGCGGTGGGGGAGTACCGTCATCATAAGCGAGCAATATTCGCCACCACCGAAGGACGGCATCATCTAAAAACAGCTCATCCATGGCTCCGTCGAAGGCGGCGGTGCCGTTGACGGCTGAACCAACGTGCACGTCATTTTGATCACTGTAGTGAACTGGTCCTTGATCATCTACCGAGATTGTTGCCGCGTCTAAGTTAAGCAATTGACGACCTTGTCGAATGACCGTTAGCCGGAGCGCACCGTGATTCTTATAGCTCGCGACGCAGTAATACCAAAAGCCTGCCCGTAATTCCTCCGGATGAGTGGCGCCTCTGATTCCGTTGCGGCCTCGAACGACGAACCTCACATTGTTGGAGTCATCGCCGCTACCCATACCGATGCGATAGCCCTGAGAAATTGCTCCAGTGGATCCTGTAGTATCGACAAGACGCCCAACACGGTTGAAACTGTTTGGTCTAAACCAAAACGAGACCGAGAATTCTTGAGCCGAATTAAGTTCTCTCCGATAGTCAATCGCCATCGTACTGGCGCCAAGAAAGTCGAGAGCTGAACCATGGCTGCCAACTACGCCGAGTTCCGGGAATCCTGTGACCGACGCCGTTGTGACACCATTGGTATCAATTAACTTTGGTCCGCTTTGATCTTCGAATTGATACAAGGCCCCCTGAAATGTCTGACCTGCTGCGTCATGGTGAGCGCCGAGGCAGATTGCACAAAGCGTTGTGCCCAGAATTAACGATGCGATTGTTTTCATAGTTGTAAGCCGAGAAGGAGCACTGTTTCGAAAGGCTAATTTAAAGCAGGGGGGGTGTCAAAATCCGCACGCATATCGTGCCGAAGCGTCGGGCGCGCTTAAGGCCTCAATTGCCGGTGGCTTGCCCGTTATAACTGCGCTGTTTATCTTAGCTCACAGAAATGAACATGCTGTGGCATAAAATTCGGTCAAAGGCTTGGGGGGGGCGTCATTGCGGCGGTCAAATCCGTGATTCTATCGGCAAATTTTGCATCGGCCATCAGATGTCACAAGAAAATGCTGGATTTACGTTGGTCCAGGAGAAAATGATTGATAGTTTAAAAGAAAACTACTCTTTGAAATTTCGTAAAAATTGAACCCACCATCAAACCCGCGCATTTCCTTGGACACTCCCTCGCGCATTGCATCGCGCAAACCCTTTGGCCTCTGGTCAGCAACCTTCATGGTCGTTGCCAATATGATTGGGGCTGGAGTCTTCACGACCAGTGGTTATGCGCTGGCGGATCTTGGTGATCGCCAACATGTGATGTTGGCTTGGGGGATTGGCGGTCTGATCGCCATCTGCGGCGCTGTCAGTTACGGACGGCTGGCCCAGCGAATTTCAGAATCCGGTGGGGAATACCTATTTCTAAGTCGCCTGCTGCATCCAACGATCGGTTTTATCGCGGGCTGGGTGTCGTTGCTGGCCGGATTTACCGGAGCCATTGCCTTCGCGGCCACCGCGTTTGAATCGTACGCCATACCAGAATCGGTCCGACCGGATTGGCTGCGTTCGGGGATCCTTGGCATCGCGTCGATCGTGTTTTTTGGTGTGTTGCATTCGGTGGTTTTGAAGACGGGGCTTTGGGCTCAGAATCTAATCGTCGTTTTCAAGCTGGTTCTGCTTGGCAGCTTTCTTACGTTTGCCTACCTGAAGTTTCCCGCTGGATGGGACGGCATGCAAGTTCAAACCGATCCTGTCGATTTCTCTATTTACACTTTCGCGTCGACGCTGGTTTGGATTTCACTCAGCTTCAGCGGTTTTAACGCTGCGGTGTACGTTACTGGTGAAGTCGAGAGCCCCAAACGAAACGTGCCTCGCGCCATGTTGATTGCGACGGTGGTCGTTACCATGATCTACTTGGGCTTGAACTTCGTCTTCGTTTATGGAGCGTCTCCCGCAGAAATTAAAGGTGTCCCCAATGTTGCCGCGGTCGCCTCGGAATCAATCGGTGGTGATGTTCTGGCGATTTTGATTCGGGCTATCGTCTGCGTCGCGCTGCTCAGTTCGGTGTCGTCGATGATCGTTGCCGGTCCGCGCGTGTACGCGAAAATGGCGGATGATGGCGTGTTCCCAGATGTTTTTCGTTCAAAAAAACACGATCAATTGCCGGTTCCGGTGGCGGCGATTTGGCTGCAAGTCATCCTTGCCTCGGTCGTTGTTTATTTCAGCGACATCAGATCGTTGTTGGACTATCTCGGATTTACGTTGTCCCTCAGTGCGGCGCTGACGGTTGCTTGTGTTTTTTGGAGCCGACGTTCTGAGGATACGGGCTCAACACGATTCTTGTTTACTGCGATTGCGTTTGTTTACGTTTTCGCGACGATCGTGTTAGCCGTTCTTTCGGTGATTGGGCGACCGCAACAATTGATTGGATTGGCGGCCACGATCGCTAGTGGACTGTATGTCAATTTTCTTCTTGCCCATTGGAAAACGTCGGACTGACCAAAGCGGCGCAGAAATATAAGGAACACTAATCCTCTCTAATCTGCGCTAATAAATAATCTGCGCTAATAAATTCAGTAAGCGCCGATTCGTTCGGATTAGAGAAGATTAGTGTTCCTCAAAGCATCCCTCCGCGGCGTGTCCTCAGGCGGTGTCGGTGGTGCCGCTCTTGCTGAAATCCACTTAAACAGCCGAAGCAATTACACTTCAAAAACGAACAGCGACTCATCCAGTCGAAGCTGCTTTGTGTAGATTCCATGTGTCGCGCGCTTGCCGGCCGAGACGACCATGCAAACTTCGGCGGCGCGAGGTAAACCAAGCAGCTTTTGAATTCGACGTTCGTCCATGCCTTCCATCGGACAACTGTCGAAGCCAAACGCTCGTAGTGACAACATCAAATTTTCGCAGGCAAGCGCGGTAGTTTTATGAGCCCACACGCGCATATCGGATTTGCTCGACGGAGCACGCGGTGTGACACGCGTGAGGCCAAGTATCGAAATCGCTAATTTCTTCAACGGCCCCAGCAAATAGAACGGGCCTTGTCCGTACGCCAGCGGTACGATCTTTTTTTGATAGTGCAGCATCGAAGCGGGGGCCGCCGATGGTTCTGCCTCCAGATGTTCAATCAACAACCGCGAGTTACGTTTCCAAGTATCCAAACGGGCCACGCAGACGACCAACTCTTGAGCCGTTGCGGCGGCCGGCTGGCCCATGCAATGTTTCACCAGCGCTTGTTTCTTTTCGGCGTCCCGCACCCAATAGAATTCCCAGCACTGCAAATTGGAAGAATTGGGGGCCAACGTCGTCAGTTCTAAACACTTTCGCATGACCGATTCAGGCACAGGCGTATCGTCATAGACGCGCGTGCTGCGACGGGAACGAACGACTGCCTCAAAGGCCTCGGGATCGGTGGCGATCGCCGGTTCAACATGCTTGGTAGCGGGGATCTTTTGAAAGACGCCTATTTCAGATGGGTTAATTTTGGACATAGGAGCCATTAATCAAACGTTGCGAAGCGGAAATGAATGTTGCGTATTGTAACCGTAGATCGGGCTCTTAGCTCTACCAAGCACGCGAGTCGTGGGCGGGCTAAGAGCCCGCCCTACGGGGGTGGAGGACGAACCAAAACAGGCATTTTCAAACGCTCAATCGCTGGAAATGTCGGCGTTTGAGTTAACCCAAGAACCCGAGCTAAGTTCTCTAAATTCTCTAGTCAGGCATTCGCCATTCTGCTATTTCTTGGTTCATCTTTGAATCTATCCACACCGAGACCGATCATGAAGTTTTGCATTTCAATCGTAAGTTTGGCCACCATACTCTTGGCCAACCTATTAAGTGCCAATTCCCTCAGCGCTCAGGAATTCACGCGATCGACGATCCCGCTGAAGTCCGGTGGATCAATCACGTCAATTCAGTCGCAGGGACGCAGCGTTAACTACCTTAATCGCGCCGCACCCGAGCGTACCGCGGACGCACGTAATGCTTTTAACAACGGCGGTCGGAACTGGGACGTCAACACCAACCCCAATTCAACCTCTAATCGGCACGAAACAGGATTCGTGCAATCGCCCGGCTCGGCAGGCAGTTTCTACCGGCAGGCGCAGAATGCGGCCGGTAACGACGACAAATATCCTTATCCTGCTTCGACCCGTGGAGCTAACGCCGGCGTCGGGACAGGGTTCAATGCTCAATTAACCTCGGCAGCCAATCCAGCAGACAGCGGCCGCGCTGATTTTCGGTTCGATCGTTCTGGCTTTGGTGAACGGCCCAGCGGCGCCTTGGGTGACACTTCCAATGCGGCGGCGTCCAATCGAGTCGCTCAATTGCCCAAGCCGCCGACTCAGCTTCCGCCGACTCAGCTTCCCTCTTCGCAGTTGCCCAACCCTGCAACCGCATTGCCCGCCGCCGTGCCAACTTTTGGTGGTGCTGCGAACTATAACTTGGGGCCGAATTACGCGAATCCCGCAGCCAACTATGCCAGCGGTTATCAAGGCTACCAGCCGCAGCCCCAAGCAGCCAACACGGTGCCGGCGCTGAACATTCAAATGCCGCAAACGGTAGGGAGGAACACAAATGCGAACTGTTGTTGTGCTCCGCAATCGAATTGTTGCTGCCCGCCACAACAGTCCCCAGGCTATGCGGCTCAACAACCGGCCGGCTATGCAGGTTATCAATTGCAGCCAAATCTCGGCACGCCGCAGCTAAACCGAACCAATGCGCCCTTCAGTTCACTTCTGTCAGGATCAGGCCGATACTCGCCGCTGATCCAGTTCCGCAACATGCCGCCCGGGACGTACCTGGGCCAAGGCATCATCGGACAGCCGACCGCTTATGTAGATGGTCAGGCGATCCGGAACTTGATCCGGTACGTCTCGCCGTAGGATAGCAAAACGGATGTCAGATGTAGTGGATCTTGTTAAAGATCCCAGCCGCTGCTTTACCCGCTGAGCATCGAATTGAGTTCCCCTTTCGATCGCCCGTCAGGATTTTTAACAAAATCCACTACGCATAACGTGTTACGGGGTTATTGACCGCAGGGGTTTTTACCGGGAGGAAGGTCATCGCGCTGACAAAAGGGGCAGCGCGTCGGAGAATCGGTTGATGGTTCGTGGTCCTCGTCTTCTACGCTGCGAAGACATAAGTAGTGGATCTTGTTAAAGATCCCAGCCGCTGCTTTACCCGCTGAGCATCGAATT
>CAYOZV010000007.1:4214-36332 GCA_964408465.1 uncultured Pirellulaceae bacterium | reverse complement strand
GTTCCCCTTTCGATCGCCCGTCAGGATTTTTAACAAAATCCACTACGCATAACGTACTACGGGGTTATTGGCCGCAGGGGTTTTGACCGGGAGGAAGGTCATCGCGCTGACAAAAGGGGCAGCGCGTCGGACAATCGGTTGATGGTTCGTCATCATCGTCTTCTTCATCGCTGCGAAAACCGACGGTGTCGCGCCAGCCGCAGTCGAGACACTTCAATTCCCACGCGTCGATCGTAAGATCTTCTGATTCGAAGTGATTATATTTGCAGACCAACGGGCAATCAGTGCGGGCGGCGTCCTGTTGGCAACCGATTTTTGGAGGTGTGTTGGGTTTCTCCATGATGTTCCCCCAAAGTCGCCTTTCGCTCCGCGAAAGGACGGGACGCGAGTGCTCTTTCGCGGAGCCAAAGGCGACTATCCTTAACTAATTCGTTCGATGACCGCGTCGCCCATGGCTTGAGTAGACACAGCTTGTTCACCTGCGGAAACGATGTCGGCCGTACGCAGCCCATCGGCTAAAGCCGATCGAACCGCCGTCTCAATTTTTGTGGCCAAATCAGCTTCGCCAAAGGTACTTCGGAACATCATCGCCACTGACAAAATCGTCGCCAAAGGATTGGCGATGCCCTGTCCTGCGATGTCGGGCGCCGAACCGTGTACCGGTTCGTACATGCCTTTGCCTTCAGAATTCAGCGACGCCGAAGGCAGCATGCCGATCGAACCGGTCAGCATGGACGCAGCGTCAGAGACAATGTCACCGAACATGTTGGTGGTCACGATCACGTCGAACTGCTTGGGAGCGCGGACCAGTTGCATACAGGCATTGTCGACGTACATGTGCGATAGTTCGACCTCGGGATACGACTTCCCGACGGTGGTGACGACTTCGCGCCAGAGTTCGGAAACCTCCAGCACGTTCGCTTTGTCGACCGAACACAATCGTTTGTCGCGTTGCATGGCGATCTTGAACGCCGAATGAGCGATCCGTTCGATTTCCGGTTCGGTGTAGACCAGCGTATTGAAGCCTTTGCGACTGCCGGCGTCCCCTTCGATGCCGCGCGGTCCGCCGAAGTAAATTCCGCCGGTCAGTTCACGCACGATCATGATATCCAAACCCGAAACGACCTCGGGCTTGAGCGTCGAAGCGGCGGCCAGTTCGGGAAAGAGAGTCGCGGGGCGGAGGTTGGAGAACAACTGCAACTCGCTCCGCAGTCCCAGCAGCGCCCGTTCGGGGCGGTGCTGACGTTCGATCGCTTCCCACTTTGGCCCACCGACGGCGCCCAGCAAAATTGCGTCCGCGGATTTAGCTAAATCGAGCGTGCCCTCGGGGAGAGGTGTGCCGTGAATGTCGTATGCTGCGCCGCCGACGGGTTCGGTTTTAATTTCAAAACCGGTGTCGTGCGTCGCGTTGATGCACTCGATCACGCGGACGGCTTGTTCGGTTACTTCGGGGCCGATGCCGTCGCCGGGGAGGATTGCAATAAGTCGATTTTTGGCCATAGCGTTTGTTTAAGGTTGTGGGGGTTGTTAAACCTCCCGTTTGTCGTTCGTTGAATTGCACCGGAGCAAGGGATCTTTCACAAGATCCACTACGGTCATTTACCGATGAAGTATTTCATCAGCGTGTCGCCAGGAAGTTTCTCCAACCCAGTCTTAGAGCAGGCGTCTTCGTTGTAGCTGTCGGAGTCATCAGGTGTGATGCCGCCGCCGCAGATTGTAAACGGGACGTTGCCGTGAGTGTGAGTTTTGGTGCTGATGTAGGTCGGATGGTCTGGTGTGACCAAGATGCGATAGTCTTCGCCTAACGATTTGAGTTTCTCCCAAACGGGGGCGACGATGTGCGTGTCGATTTCCTCAAGCGCCGTGATCTTTTTACCCAGATCGCCTTCATGGGACGCTTCGTCGGGAGCTTCGACGTGGACGCAGACCAAATCGTATTTGTCGATCGCTTCGATTGCGTAACGTCCTTTGGCGGCGTAGTCGGTGTCGGTGTATCCGGTCGCGCCGGGGACTTCGATGCGATCCCATCCGACCAAAAATGCCAATCCTCGTAACAGATCGACGGCGGTGATCATCGCGCCTTTGACACCGTGAATGGATTCAAAGGAAGCCAGTGAAGGTTTCTTTCCTAAGCCCCACAGCCAAACGTTGGTGGCTGGCAGTTTCCCGTCGGCAGTCCGTTTGGCGTTGACGGGGTGGTCGGCGAACCACTGAGTTGATTTGTGCATCAGTTGGACCAAGAAATCGCTGCCGGGACCGCGCGGGAAATCATTTTCGACGGTTTTGTCTGACAGGTCGTGCGGCGGTGTGGCACGCGTGTCGTTGGAGAAGGGAGCGGCTTCTTTGCCTTTGCCGGGGCGGTACATCAACAGGTTTCTATAGCTGACGCCGGGGATGAACTCCAAACGATCATCGCCGATATTTTCTTGGGCCGTTGCCAGAAGGGTTTTGGCCTCAGCGGAGGAGATGTGACCCGCGGTGAAGCTGTTCATGATTTGGTCTTGGACGGTGACCAAGTTACAGCGGATGCACCAGTCCTCGTCGGCCAGTTCGATGCCTTGGGCGGCGGCTTCGATTGGAGCGCGGCCGGTGTAGTTGACTTGCGGGTCGTATCCCAGCAGGCTCATGTTGGCCACCGAAGAACCGGCAGGCAGGTTTTCAGGTGTGTGATTGGCGACGCCCGCGACACCGGCGGCGGCGATTGCGTCCATCGTCGGGGTTTTAGCGGCGGCCAGTGGTGTTTTGCCGTCGAGATCAGATTGAGGTTCGTCGGCACAGCCGTCGGGAATGATGATGACGTATTTCATTTTACTAATTGGGAAGTTGGAATGCAGATTAGGGAGTGAAGGATTTGGGATTTAAAGTTTCCAATTTCCAATCTCCAATTTTGGATTTTGGATTTCGGATTTTGAAAATTAGAAATTAGAAATCGGCGTCAGCCGCCTATTCCAAAATCCTCAAGCGTTCGGAATTGGCTTTGACGCAGTCCAATTTTTCGATCTCGTCGATCGCGGAATTAGCAGCTGCCTCGGTTGTTTGCTTGGTCACAAACACGACAGGAACAACACCGTCTTGAAGATCGTTGTCATGCTGAAAGACGGATGCGATTGAAATTTCGTGACGTCCCAACACACCAGCAATCTGGGCCATCACGTTGGGCACGTCTTGGACGTTGAAACGCAGATAAAACCGGCCAGCCAAATCGCCAGGCTTGGCCATTTCGATTCGATTGCTTTCGTCTGACCACAGTTCCAGCGTCTTAAACGTGATCGCCGTCCGGCCAACCGCCGTATCGATCAGATCGGCAACGACGGCCGAAGCGGTCGGCATCTGACCGGCACCTTGGCCGTGATAAAACACGGGACCGACCGCATCGCCATCGACACTGACCGCATTGTAATTGGCTCGTACTTCGGCCAGCGGAGTGCCCGCTTTGACCAACATTGGACCGACGACCGCTTGAAGGCCTTCGGGCGTGGCGCGGCTGAGCCCGATCAGTTTGATACGGTATCCTAATTGTTTGGCGTATTTGAGATCCAAATCTGCCAGTTGGTCGATGCCGCGTTTGGGGATGTCCGACCAGTGAACGCGGGCTCCAAAAGCCAAATGGGCCAGGATCGCCAGTTTCTGGGCTGCGTCGGTGCCGTCGACGTCAAACGCAGGGTCGGCTTCGGCGAAACCGAGATCCTGAGCTTCCTTTACCGCATCATCGTAATGGGTGCCTTCGAGGTCCATCCGCGTGATGATGTAATTACTGGTTCCGTTGAGGATGCCGTTGAGCGACGTAATCTGATTGGCGGACAAGCATTGGCTGATGTTGGTGATGATCGGAATGCCGCCGGCGACGGAAGCTTCGAACGCGATCGAGCGACCCAATTGGCGGGCCTTTTCGAACAGTTCGGGGCCGTGTTCGGCCAGCAATGCTTTATTGGCGGTGATGACGTCTTTGCCGGATTCTAACAGACGCAGCATCACGGATTTGGCCGGCTCAATGCCGCCGATCAGCTGCACGACGACTTGCACATCATCAGCAGCGATGACTTTTTCGATATCGTCGGTCAGCACGCCGTCGGGGACTTCGAAACCACGGTCTTTCTTCAGGTCTCGCACCACCGCGTGCCTCAGCCACAGTGTTTTTCCCGCGTGACGCGTGGTGCGGTCGCCGTGGTCGAGCAAAATTTTTGCGACGCCGGTACCGACGGTGCCCATGCCAATGATTGCGATGCCGATTTTTTCCATGTTTAGATCACGCTAGAGAGTTTGAAGATGGCCATCAAAGCACAGCATACTAAATGCCGTGCCTGATTTGCTCAACCGTGCTGTGATGCGACAAAAAAAAGACAAGCGATCTTAGATCGCTTGTCTTCCTCGTTTGAGTCTTCAATTTAGGTCGAAACTGGGTTCGAATCGCCTTAAATTCGTTTGCGTCGAGCAACCAGTCCTACCGAACCAAGAACCAACAGCATCAGCGCCGATGGTTCAGGGATACTGACCGCCGGTCCCACCGTCAGCGCTGCAGATCTGAATGATGGATCCTTTACGATCGTCAGCAGAGGGGGATTAGCGGGATCGTCAGGGTTCTCCTCATCAAAATTAGGATTGTTCACAAGTTCGACAACGCCGTTGGGCCCCAGTGTGAAGCTAAAGTTGGCGGTCCCTTCGCCAACAATGTCATAGTCCACTCGAGCAAGCAAAAAAGCTCCATTGGGGCCAACGTCATCTTGGTAGAGATCGTCGAACATCATGCCCAGATTGGGGTTGATTCCATTTTCTGTAATGCCCACCACCAACAGCCTGCCGTCGGTTGCAGGATCGAGTACCAGATCGTTTGGGTCGTTTGGATCATCCGGATCCCCAAAAATTAGTTGTGTGGGGTCATCAAATCTTCTCCCAACGCTGGTAGTCCTGGCCGGGTCCACAAAGTATTCGGGGTTGAATACTTCTCCGCCAGTAAATTCAACCACGCTTGAGTCACTGTTTGTGAACCGCACATCGGCGCCATCAAAAGCAAATGGGCCGTCAGAGTAAATGTTAATAGATCCCGAACCTGCGTCGGCGGTCGTCGTGGAGGTGCCCGTCGCAGATGCGTTCTCTCCGAAGGCGAAGAAAATGTCGTCAGCCGAAACTAACGCGGGACTGGAAAATGCGAGCACGGCGGTTATTAATAGGGTTCTAACCATTGCGACTTTCTGGTGGAATGTGATTCAAAGATGAGTTTCTACGGAACCTATGCGGCCCTAATGGCCTCATTCTGGTATCGTGCATGTTATTGGGGGGGATCCAAACTGTCAACGAATTTTACAATAATTATTAAAAAGAGAAAAATGACAATAATACACCCTTAACTTAGTAACGCCTCCCATCGTCAGCTGGGATACTAAACTACCCAAGGCTGACAATCTTCGCGGCCGTTGGGAGGAAACCGAGGGACGGGGCGGCGTTTCGCTAATAACCGAATGAAATGTCGAATCCCATGCGATCGGTCCGATGCGCTCTCAGGGGCGTTGCTTATTAGCAGAGCATGGAGAGCGCATCGCGCGTGATCTGAGTGATCTTTTCGAACTGTCCGCCGTTGATCAGGTCGGACTTCACCATCCAACTGCCTCCGCACGCCATGACCGAAGGGAGGGCGAGATAATCTTTTAGGTTTTCGGTGTTGATGCCACCGGTGGGGATGAATCGAATGTCGCCGTAGGGGCCTTGCAGCGCTTTGATCATGGGGATGCCACCGTTACGTTCGGCGGGAAAGAATTTGACAACCTCCAAACCCAGTTCCAACGCCATCTCCAAATCGGTCGGGCTGGAGACGCCCGGGAAAATTGGCATGTTGTTGTCCAAGCACCACTGCACGGTGCGCGGATTGAGTCCCGGCGTGACGACAAATTTTGCTCCGGCGTCAGCGACCTGCTTCGCTTGGTCGACGCTGTGGACGGTTCCTGCGCCGACTAAAAAACCATCAAGATCGGCCAAGGCTTGGATCGCTCCGGCACCGGCTGCAGTGCGGAGGGTGATCTCGGCGACCGGTAGTCCGCCCTCGATCAACGCCTCGGCCAGCGGTTGGGCTTGTGAAACTTCTTGGATGGCGACGACGGGAATAATCTTTAGCGATTGGAGTTGCGCGGTCATTGAACTCATGGGAATTTTTTCTCTTGTTTAATAAAGGGGTGATCAAAAAACGGGGGTAGTGCTGCAGGATAACTGCAAAGTCGATTTTCGCGTGAACCGGGAGGTTGAGGTTCCGCCTGAAACCTACGAAATTAAATAGGTCTCGGTCGGAGCCTCGACCTCCCGAATTGCAGATCGCACGAAATTTTTGACTTTGCAGTTCTCCTGATTAGTGCTGAGCGTCAGATTTCTGAGGCGCCGTTCCGCACGCGCACCGAACGATAAACGTGGACGCTGTCGCCAAATTTCCACTGGCTCGTATTCTAGCCCAAGACTTAGCCAAAGACGTTTCAGTGGACGCCGTTCTCGTTTAACGAAAACCCGCCAGGCGACCGCGTTTGGATCGGCTTAAAACACCGGCTTTTACCGAATAATCGTCAAACGGATGACGTGGCTAACATGGCTTTGGGCCAAGTTACTTACTCCATCTGATGGTGTTCAATTTTAGCCGTTGACCAAGGAATAATTGGGCTTAAGATTGTTAACAAGCGGTCGCGAAAATGTTAGCAATCAATGGTAGCAACAGAGCCTGACTGTGCGTTACATTGTTAGGATATTCGATCAAACGTCATCGCCTAACAGGGAACTGAGTATTTATGACATCAATTCGAGAAGAGATAACCGGTAAAATTCGCGACGAACTCGTGGCGGGGAAATTTCAGGCTGGCTTAGCGCTCCGTGAGACGGAATTGGCGGAGCGGTTTGGTGTTAGTCGCGGTCCCATTCGAGACGCGTTCTTGCAACTGTCGCAGGAAGGTTTCTTGGCCTATCAGGTTAATAAAGGTGTCACGGTACGCCATCCTTTGATTGGTGAAGACCGAGAATTCATCGCATCGATTCGCGTCCAGATCGAACTGTACGTTGTCGGCAAGGGATTCGACGACCTTACCGAGGAGTCGCTGACGCTGATTTCCGACTGCCTTGAGACGCTCAAGCAGGCTTGCGAAACCGAAGAAGTCGCCGCCATTGCCAAAGCCGACATGGCGTTCCATGAAGCGCTGTTGATTGCGTGTGGAGGTGAAGACCACGTCCATTACTGGCGACAGATCTGTTCGCGGATGTTGCTGGCCTATACGCGTTTGGGCAGTTATCAGGCCCTTTATCAAGAACATGTTAACATTTACAAGGCATTGAAGTCTAAGATGAAAGACGTGGCGTTGGCAGCGATTAATTCAAACGTGACTTAAGGATTGCCACGCAGTCTTGGTCTTGTTTTGGGTTGGTGTCAGAGCGATTGAATTCGCGTCGTCGCGCTATTTGTCATTGCACCACAATCACAACCCAAGGCAGGATAGATGGTAATTGGAATCGTAGCGGCGGTCATCGCCGGCGTCATGTTGGGGCTCTACGCTCTTCCCGGAAAGTACGTCAAAGACTTTCAGGAAGAGAACAAGTGGAGCCTGTTTTTTTTGCTGACGATGTTTGTCGTGCCGTTACTGACAACGTTCGCCTTAATGAAGGGCGTTGGCGAGATCTATGCGGGGCTGGAGACCGGAGTCCTGATCGGCATGGTCGTTTCCAGTTTGTTCTGGGGCGTGGGCGTGATGATGTGGGGCAAGGCAATTGACTACATCGGTTTGTCATTAGGGTTTTCTCTGTTCATCGGGACCGTGCTGCTGGTTGGCACATGCATTCCGTTATTTGTCGGTGGTATGCCGCCGGCGGAAATCGCAAAGCTAATTTTCACCGGGCTCGGTTTGATTCTCTTGGGTGTGTTTCTAAACGGTTCGGCCGGCATCGTGCGTGAAAAGGACGAAGCGAAACTGGCAACCGAAACCAAAGACGACGAAGGCTCAAAGCCACGTAAATCAGCCACAACAGGTATCGCGATTGCTATTATCGGCGGATTGCTGGCGACCGGTTTCGCCTACGCCAACACCGTCGGTGCGTTACCGCTGGGCGAATTAAGTCAGGCTCAGGGGAACGCTCCGTGGATGACGGCGTTAGCGGTGATGCTGCCGATCTTTCTTAGCGGCGGCGTGATCATGACGGGCTACTTTGGGTGGCAGCTGACGCAGAAAAAAGCGTGGGGATCATTCAGGACCCCATCCTTTGGCACCAATACGCTGTTGATTTTCGTGATGGCGTTTTTCCACTACGCCGCGTCCGCCATCTTTGCCTATGCGGCTTCGATGCTGGGTGAAGGTGGGGACGCGATCGGCTATGCGATCTTTAACACGGCGTGCGTGGTGACTGCGATCATCAGCGGTTTGATGGTCGGTGAGTGGAAGAAGGCTTCGGGCAAAGCCAAAATGTTGTTGTACGGAAGTTTGCTGTGCATGGTTGGAGGCGTTTTGGTTTTAGCTTACAGCAAAACAATCAAGGTCGATGCGCCGATGACCGAAGCGGTTGCCGAGGTGGCCACGGCAATTGAGACGTTCCGTTCCTGTGGGATAGAGGGCGTGAACGCCGACGTTGATTTTGACCCCAGTTTTGATCGCAGAGGAGCCTGAAACATGAACATTCAAGAAGAACCCTTCGGCACGTTCCAAGGCAAACCTGTCGAACTTTACACTTTGGATAACGGCAACGGTGTCGTGGTGAAGGTCACCACTTACGGTGGTACGGTCACCTCGATCGTGACGCCTGATAAAGACGGCAACGCGGCCGATATTGTCTGCGGGTTTGATACGCTCGACGGCTATTTTTCGGACGAATATAAAGCCAATTCGCCCTACTTTGGTTGCTTGGTCGGACGCTATGCGGCCCGTATCAAAGACGGGAAATTTACCGTCGACGGGGCCGAACATCAGGTCGCAACCAACGATGGCACCAATCACCTGCACGGGGGTGTAAAGGGATACGACAAACGCATCTGGTCAGTTGAAGACACCAGCGAAGAGACTGATCATGTCGCGCTGACGTTGACGCTGGACAGTCCCGACGGCGAAGAATCATTCCCCGGCCACGTTGAGGTCACGGTCGAGTATCGTTTGACCGCCGGCAACGAACTTAAGATCAATTACAGAGCGACGACCGATAAAGCGACGCCGTTGTCCTTGACCAATCACACTTACTTCAACCTCAACGGTTTCTCCGATACGGTGCTGGATCACGTTTTGCAGTTGTCCGCCGATCGTTTTTTGGTGTGCGACGAAACCAATGTTCAGTTGGGTGATGAAATGAAGGTCGCGGGTTCGGTCTGCGATTTTAATTCACCCAAGCGTATTGGCGACGCGTTTGGTGAACTGGAAATGGGGTTTGAACATTTTTACGCGTTCACAAAATCTCCCGACAGTTTCCAAAAGGTGGCTCACGTCACCGAACCAACCACCGGCCGGACGCTGGAAGTTTCGACATCCGAACCTGGCACTTTGTTGTACACCGGTCGGTACACGTCGGACGATCTGAAGCGCGAAAGTGGTGCTCAGTTTGGTCAGTTTCGCGGGTTCTGTTTGGAGACCTCCAAATATCCCAACGGGCCCAACATTCCCAACGCTCCGCGCAGTGTGCTGCAGCCCGGTCAGCAGTACGAAGAAACGACCGTTTACAAATTCGGCGTTGAATCTCAAACGGCTTAGGGAACACCCACTTCAAACGGTCGTGGACGCAACCACGAGTCCCGCGGACCCGGATACCGTTGCCTGAAAAGCAAATGTTGCCTGCTGGGTTAGTGATGGGACGCCTGGCGTCGTCCACTGTTTAATTGATGAAAATAAAAAAACGAGAATTCAAAGAATGAAATCAGCTCAATATCAAGGCAACAAGTCGGTCGCCGTCGGCGAGAGTCAGGCGATCGCTCCGGGGGAAAACGAGGTCCGTTTGGCCGTTGGTTTTTGCGGCATCTGCGGAACAGACATGCACATTTTTCATGGTGCGATGGACGCCCGAGTCGCGCAGCCGCAAATCCTTGGCCACGAAGCATCCGCGACGGTCGCCGAAATCGGCGCCGGCGTGACCAACGTTGCCGTCGGAGATCGCGTGGCGGTGCGTCCGCTTCAATTTGGCCCGCCGGCGGACTTCGACAACGGCTTCAAACACGTCGGCAAGAACTTGAAATTCATCGGGATCGACTTGCCCGGCGGCATGCAGTCTTCCTGGACGGTGCCCGACTACACGTTGCATAAACTTCCCGATTCGCTCAGCCTCGAACACGGCGCGCTGATCGAACCGGCGGCCGTAGCATGCCACGATGTCCGCATGGGCGAAGTGGTCGCCGGTGAGACGTGTGTTGTGATTGGTGGCGGACCGATCGGGCTTTTGATCGCTTTGGTCGCCAAAGAAAAAGGAGCCCGTGTGATTTTGTCGGAGGTCAATCAAACGCGATTGGATCTGGCGGAGTCGTTGGGGTTGGAGGCGATAAATCCGATCAACGACAACGTTCCTGAAAAGGTGGCACAGTTGACCGACGGGAAGATGGCGGACTGTGTTTTCGAGGTTTCCGGATCGGCGCCCGGCGTCGAAGTGATGACGGAGCTTCCTAACGTGCGTGGCCGCATCGTGATGGTGGCGATTCATCCACAGCCCAAACCGGTCAACCTTTTCAAGTTCTTCTGGTCCGAGATCCGCATGATTGGTGCTCGGCTTTATCAGGAAGAAGATTTTGATGAAGCGATCGCTTTGGCTGACGCCGGTAAGTTGCATTTGGACAAATTGATCACCCAAGTCAATCCAATCGAGGACGTGCAGAAAACGTTTGAGATGATCGACGCCAATCCCGATGGGATCAAATACTTGATCCAGTGCAGCTGATTTTTTTAACGACACACTTTTTGAAGACAATGGAAACGATGAGCATACTGAAGCAATTTGACTTGAGCGGAAAAACGGCGATCGTCACCGGGTGCAAGCGCGGAATCGGCAAAGGCATGGCCATTGGTTTGGCGGAAGCGGGTGCCGACATCATCGGCGTTTCGGCATCGCTGGAATCCAGCGGCAGCGACGTCGAAAAAGAGGTCTCCGCGTTGGGCCGAAGTTTCCATGGGTATCAGTGTGACTTCGCCGATCGCGACGCCGTTTACAAATTCATCGAACAGGTGAAATCAGAGCATCCCCAAATTGATATCTTGGTCAACAATGCCGGAACGATTCTACGCAAACCCGCGGCCGAACATCCTGACGACTACTGGGATAAGGTGATGGAAGTGAACCTGAACACTCAGTTCATTTTGACTCGCGAATTTGGTAAAGACATGATTGCCCGAGGTTCAGGGAAAGTGATTTTCACGGCATCGTTGTTGACCTTCCAAGGCGGCATCACGGTGCCGGGTTACGCGGCCAGTAAAGGCGGCATCGGACAATTGACGATGGCCTTTGCCAACGAATGGGCCGGCAAAGGCGTCAACGTCAACGCGATCGCACCGGGATATATCGCAACCGACAACACGCAGGCGTTGCAGGACGATCCCGTCCGAAGCGAACAAATTTTGGCGCGTATTCCTGCGGGCCGTTGGGGCAAGCCCGAAGATTTTAAAGGTCCGCTCGTGTTTCTGGCGTCGGATGCATCGGCGTATGTCAGCGGCAGCGTGATGCTGGTCGATGGCGGTTGGATGGGGCGCTGATTTTTGAACAGTTCGTAGCACGGATTTTCAATCCATTGACTGGCAAACGGATTGATAATTCGTGTTGCATCTACTGGGGAAGAATACGAAAGAGATAGACATGGCAAATGAAATGACGACTTCGGTTGATGGAAAAACACATTACCGGATGTTCATCAACAACCAATGGGTCGACGCATCGGGCGGGCAGACGATGGACGTTGAAAATCCGACGACCGAAGAGACCATCTATTCGGTCCCCAATGGCACCGCAGAGGACGCAGTAAAAGTGCTGGAGTCTGCTCAAGCGGCTCAAAAGGCATGGGCGGCGCTGCCGGCGGTTGAACGTGGTCAGCACTTGATCAACTTAGCCGCGCAGATTCGTGAAAACCAAGAACATCTGGCAAAGATCCTGGTAGCCGAACAAGGAAAAACGTTGGCTCTGGCGATGGGCGAAGTCGGCGTGTCGGCCGATTTTTTAGAGTATCCCGCCCACGGTGCCCGCCGTTTAGAAGGCGATATCTTTCCTTCGGATAACCCGAGTGAACACATCCACATCCACAAAGTTCCCTACGGCGTTTGCTTGGGGATTTTGGCTTGGAATTTCCCTTTTGCGTTGGCCTGCCGCAAAATTGGACCGGCGCTTACCGCCGGAAATGTGATGGTGGTGAAACCTCCGGAGATCACCCCCGTTGCGGTGCTTGAGCTGGGGCGGCTTGCACTGGAGGCGGGTTTGCCGCCAGGCGTGTTGAGCGTTGTCACCGGTGACGGAGCGGGCATTGGGGCCGAGCTCGTACGCAACAAAATCACTCGCCTGGTAACGATGACCGGCAGCACAAAAACGGGACAAAAGATCTTTGCCGATTGTGCTCAAAACTTAACCGCCGTGCGTTTAGAGTTAGGCGGCAAGGCGCCTTTTATCCTGATGGAAGACGGCGACGTCGACAAAGCGGTTCAAGGCGCGATGGATTCGCGATACTTAAATCAAGGTCAGGTCTGCACGTGCAGCGAACGTTTCTATATTCATGCCGACGTGTATGACGTATTTCTGGAGAAGTACATCGCCGCCAGTGCGAAATTAAAACTTGGCGATCCGATGCAGGAAGATACCGACATCGGGCCCAAGGTTAGCCGCGTCGAACTGGAGAAGATGGAAGCGATGGTGGACCGCGCGGTGAAGGCGGGTTGCAAGGTGGAACTTGGCGGCAAGCGTCCAGAGGGCGCCGGATTCGAAAAGGGGTACTGGTACGAACCGACCATCTTGACCGGGGCCGACAATACGATGGAAATTATGCGAGACGAAGTTTTTGGCGTTGTCAGCCCCATCATGAAAATCAACAGTTTTAACGAAGCGTTGGAGTTAGCCAACGACAGCGATTACGGATTATCGGCTTTCATATTTACCAATGATTATCGCCGCGTCCAACGGGCGGTGGCTGAATTAGAGTTTGGTGAAATTTATATCAATCGAGGGATGGGCGAGCAGCGGCAGGGATTCCATAATGGTCACAAAATGAGCGGCACCGGCGGTGAAGACGGTAAGTACGGCATGGAGAACTATCTTGAAAAGAAAACGTTCTACCTAAACTTCTCTTGATAAAATATACCTATAAAATCCTTTCCCTCCTCTGGTTCACTTACTGTCGATCACAAAACGAAGTCTGCTTGCATGAAAATTGAAACTGTTGAAACCGAGCTTTATCACATTCCGTTGAGCAAGCCAATGGAGGACGCGATTCATGGTGTCCAAAAAAACTTCTCGCTGATTGTCGTCAAGATCAACACCGACGACGGTGCGACGTCGATGGGTTACACCTACGGCGTTGGCGAAGCCGGTGGTTCTGCGATCGCGACTCTGATCCGTGACAACCTGGCCCCATTATTGATCGGTGAAGATCCGCGTTGCATCGAGGCGATTTGGCAAAAGATGTGGTGGTCGATTCACTACGTTGGCCGCGGTGGGATGGCAAGTTTTGGCATGTCCGCGATCGATATCGCGCTGTGGGATTTGAAGGCCAAATTGGCTGGCGAACCGCTGTGGCGATTTTTGGGTGGGCACGACAACAAAGCCGAATGTTATGGCGGCGGTATTGATTTTGACATGACGATAGATGAATTGTTAAATCAAACGCAAGGTTTCCTCGACGCGGGCATCCAGGCGATCAAGATGAAGATCGGGCGGGACAGCATTTCACAGGAGTGTGAGCGCATTGCGGCCGTCCGGAATATGATCGGCCCCGAAGCCAAATTGATGGTCGATGTGAACATGAAGTGGACCGTCGAACAGTCGCTGCGGGCGGTGCGGGCGTTCGAGCCGTACGATCTTTACTGGATCGAAGAACCTACCATTCCTGACGACATCGCCGGCCTTCGCCGTGTGGAGACCGAAGGGCCGATCGCCGTTTGCACGGGAGAAAATTTGCACTCGGTTTATGAATTCAAGACGCTGATCACCGAAGCGGGCGTGTCGTTTCCCGACGCCGACATGTCCAATGTTGGCGGGATTACGGCGCTGATGAAAGTGGCTCATATCGCCGAAGCCTACAATCGAAACCTGACCACTCACGGTATTCAAGAATTGCACGTGAGTTGCTTGGCGGCGATTGCTAACGCGTCGCTGTTAGAGATCCATGCGTTTCGCGTCGATGATTTTTTGCTCAAGCCGATGGAAATCAAAGATGGATTTGCTTATGCCTTTGACGCCCCCGGACATGGAGTGGAGTTGGATTGGGACAAGATGAGCAAATATAAAATTGGTTGATTTCTAAACCTTTATTATCACCACCGATTAAACCAAGGAGCATTGTTGTGCGGTATTGCTTGCCTCGATTTGTTTGGCTGACGTTGTTGTCGCTCAGTTTTTCTGTGACGCTTGAGACTGGAGGTAACACGGCGGTTGCACAGGAGAAGACGATGGAACCCACGCCCGAACAAATTGACTTCCTTGGAATCACCAACCCTGACAAATTGAGTGCGGCATCTAAACGCGCTTTAGAGTGGCCAGAGATTGGTAACGAGTGGTTTGTTCAGTTTGGCACCCAAGACCTCAAAGGCGATCTGGCTTATGAGGAAGGTGTCGTTCGCCGCGACCCCAGCGCGGTGATTAAAGAGGATGGCAAATACTACGTCTGGTATTCGCGCAGCACCGGCCAAAGCCAAGGGTTTGGCGGCGACATCGAGAACGATAAAGTCTTTCCGTGGGATCGCTGCGATATTTGGTATGCCACTTCGGTCGACGGGTGGACGTGGAAGGAAGAAGGGTTGGCGGTGGCTCGTGGTGAGAAGGGGGCTTACGACGACCGGTCTGTTTTTACGACCGAGATCATGAAGCATGATGGCATGTATTATCTGTGTTATCAAACGGTGAAGTCGCCTTATAACGTGCGTGTGAAAAATCAAATCGGTCTTGCGTGGGCCAGTTCGCCTAACGGACCTTGGACCAAGAGTGCCCAGCCGATCCTCAGCCCGGCCGACAATGGAATTTGGAAAGGCGCGGAACAAGATCGCTTCGCCGTTGAGAAGAAGGGCGATTTTGACAGTCACAAAGTCCACGACCCATGCATCCTGCCATTTAAGGGGAAGTTTTATCTGTACTACAAAGGCGAACAGATGGGCGAAGCGATTACCTTTGGCGGGCGACAAATTCGTCACGGCGTCGCGATCGCGGATGACGTCAAAGGGCCCTATATCAAGTCACCCTACAACCCGATTTCCAACAGCGGCCACGAAGTTTGCGTTTGGAAGTACAACGGTGGGATCGCGTCCTTGATCACGACAGATGGTCCCGAGAAAAATACGATCCAATGGTCTCCCGACGGAATCAATTTCGAAATCATGTCGGTGATCAAAGACGCGCCGCACGCGATCGGGCTCAATCGGACCGCCGATAACGAAAAAGAGCCGACGGAGATACTGCGATGGGGGCTGACTCATCAATATAAAACGAGAAACTACCAATACATCCGCAGATTTTCGTCTCGCCGGATCCTTACCCATACCGCTTTTGGCGTGAATTCGAAGAAGAAAAAATAGGGGGCGACGCGAACGGTTTGAAGAAAATGCCGTGAAAATCCGAAATGAATTGGAACTGTTAACATTGTTGTCGGTTTAAACAGCAGCGGGATTTCAGGCCCCGCGCTGGGTCCTTGATTGTCCTCCTCCGAGCATCATCATGCTGTTTCGAAATAGAGTTCGCCCGTTTTTGGTTCGCGGAGCTTTCGTCGCCGCCGCGATCGGGATGTCAGTGTCCTCGGCGGTGTTGGATGTGAGTTGTTTTGCTCAGGTGGAAGATGGGGCAGAAGCCGAAGTTGCAGTTACCGATGCCGAGGATGCCCAAACGAAGGTTTCTTTTAACACTGATATCCGCCCGATATTGTCGGACAAGTGTTTTCACTGCCACGGGCCTGATGCGGAGAACCAAGAATCTGATTTCCGTTTGGATAGTCAGGAAAACGCCTTCGCCGATCTGGGGGGATATGCCGGCGTGGTTGCCGGGTCGCTGGCGGACAGTGAAGTTCATCAGCGCATCGGTTTGCCTGCCGACGATAGTGGTGTGATGCCTCCCGAAGATGCGGTGCGGCAGCTGACCGACGCGGAGAAGGATTTAATTGATCGGTGGATTGAACAGGGCGGAGAGTACGATGCTCATTGGGCATTTGAATCGTTGCCAGGTTCAGTGACGGTGGCTCAGACGGGATCGAAATGGGTACGCAATGAGATTGATGAATTCATTTTCGAATCGATGAACAAAGCGGGTATGTCGCCCAATGTTGATGCGCCGCCGGAGAAGTGGCTGCGGCGAGTCACGTTTGATCTGACGGGATTGCCGCCGACGATTGCAGATTTGGACGCGTTTGTGGACGCGGTGGGCACCGATGCTGAGCAGGCTTATGTTGACGTTTTGGACCGGTTGATGGCCTCCGATGCGTGTGCCGAACGTTTGGCCAGCGAGTGGTTGGACGTCGCACGGTATTCGGATTCGTACGGCTATCAACGCGATGACGCGCGGAACGTTTGGCCGTACCGTGATTGGGTGATCGCGGCGTTCAGAAATAACAAACCCTATGACGAGTTCGTGATTGAACAGTTGGCCGGGGATCTGTTGCCCAATCCGACGCGCGACCAAATTTTGGCCACGGCGTTTAATCGTTTGCATTCCCACAAAAAAGAAGGGGGCGTCGCGATTGAAGAGTTTCGCGTGGAGAATGTCTCGGATCGAGCTCATACGTTTTCAGCGGCGTTCATGGCGCTGACGCTGGAATGTGCCCGTTGCCATGATCACAAATACGACCCTATTAAGACCAAGGAGTACTACGAGATCAGTTCGTTTTTTGCGAACATCGACGAAAACGGTTTGATCTCTTACTTCACCGACACCACTCCCACGCCGGCGATGCCCCTGCCCTCACCCGAACAGGAAGACGCGCTGAAAAAATTCTCTGACCAGATTAAGAAGTTGGAGGGAAAGGCTGCTGATTTGGTGGAGGCACGTGAGCCTCAATTTCAGCAGTGGCTGGAGCGCCGCCAGCCCGGTGCCGAAATTTCCGGTCTAATCGCCAGCCTTTCGTTTGAAAAGTTTAACGCGGCGGTGAGTGTTGACCAACCCAAAGACGAAGCGGGTAAGAAACTGTCGGAGAACGAGGCCCAGCGTTACCGCGAGATGTTCAGCAACATCAGCGGTGCAGATCCTGTTGCCACCACCAACCGAAATGTTTTTGTGCAGGGAGTCCGTGGCAACGGGATGAAGCTTTCGGGCGACGATTCGGTCGTCATCCCCGATGTGGCTCATTATCGTCGTCACGATGCGTTTTCTTTTTCGCTGTGGATTAAACCAGCGGAACTGAAAGAGCGGGGAGTTATCTATCGCTTGTCCAGAGGCTGGGACGATGCGGGAAGTATCGGCTACGAACTGACCAAGTTAGGCGGTCGGTTGAGCGCAAAACTGGTCAACTTCTGGCCGGGCAATGCCCTCTGCGTCGAGACCGACGAAATTCTCGAAGTCGACAAATGGCACCATGTGGCGGTGACCTACGATGGTTCCAGCACAGCGGCCGGTCTGAAAATTTTTGTTGATTCGCATAATGTAGGCACCCGTGTCGTCCATGATTCGTTGACTCGCCAAATCAATCAATGGATTAACGGCCATAACGATTTTGCGATCGGATCTCGTTTCCGTGATCGGGGATTCAAGGACGGTGTTGTGGATGAGTTGCGTGGCTACGACCGGCAGTTGTCGGCGCTGGAGGTGCGGCAGTTGTTCGATGGGAGGTCACTGACGGATGCTTTGGCGGCGGAGGCGGGGCAATTGAATTCGGAGGCCACGCCGCTGCTTCGGGGGTACTATTGGTTGGCGGTTGATTCGGCCATGAAAGCCAATCGCACCAAGCTTAGGTTGGCGCGTCAGGGTTGGAACGAAGTCATGGATGCGACGCCAGGTATTTCGATCATGCGGGAGCAGTCCGTGCCGCGCAAGGCGTACTTGCTTCAGCGCGGCAGTTACGAGGATCATGGCGAAGAGGTGTTTGCCGACACGCCTGATTTTTTGCCACCGTTTCCCGCGGATCAACCTCGGACGCGTTTGGGTTTAGCAAAGTGGTTGTTGGCCGCCGATCATCCGTTGACGGCGCGCGTGGTGGTGAACCGGTATTGGCAATTGTTGTTTGGGCAAGGGATCGTTCGAACGCCCGAAGATTTTGGTCTGCAGGGGCAAACACCGACCCACGCTCTGCTGCTGGATTGGTTGGCACTCGATTTCCGCAATCGTGGTTGGGACATCCGGCGACTGATTAAGCAGATCGCGCTGTCGTCGACCTATCGGCAGAGTTCGGTTGTGGCTGCCGAGGTCCGAGAGAAAGACCCCGAAAATAGGTTGTACGCGCGCGGGCCCGGCCAGCGTCTGTCCGCGGAGATGGTTCGGGATAACGTGTTGGCGATCAGTGGGCTGTTGGTCGATAAGGTCGGTGGTCCGCCGGTGAAGCCTTACGATTTGGCGTTGGCTTATACACCGCTGAAAGTGGATGCCGGCAGCGACTTGTACCGCCGCAGTTTATATACGTTTTGGAAACGGACGTCGCCGGCTCCGGTGATGATTACGATGAATGCGAACAAACGGGAAGTCTGCCGGATGCGGCGTGAGATTACCTCGTCGCCGTTACAGGCGTTGGTGTTGCTCAATGGACGGCAGTTTGTCGAAGCGTCAAAAGTCCTTGCCGCCAGGCTGATACAAAAGCACGCTCGGGATGAAGCAGCGATTGCCGATGAGGCATTTCGATTGCTGACCAGTCGATCGCCGACCGATGCCGAATTGGAGGTGTTGCAGATGCTGTTAAACGAGCAGTTGGAGCACTTTGGTGAAAATGGTGAGGCGGCGAAGGAGTTGCTGGAGGTCGGTGAGACGGCGGCGGATGAGACGTTGGCGGCTGATGAATTGGCGGCGGCAACCGTTTTGGTGAACACGATTATGAATTTGGATGAAGCGGTTAGAAATAAGTAACAACGCGTAGTGGATTTTGTTAAAAATCCCAGCGGAGAAATAGGACGTCGCGAATTTGTGATTTCGAATGGGTGATTTCGGATTTCGGATTTCGGATTTCGGATTTTGAATTTCGGATTTTGAAAATCAGAAATCAGAAATCCAAGATTCGAGCTCAGAATTTCGAGACCAAGAATTCGTGGAATTAGGTAACAGCATGAACCATAAGTTTTGCAACGGGCGGAATCAATCGCCGCTGACCAGCAGGAGGAAATTCTTGGCCGGTTTTGGACAAGGATTGGGCAGCATAGCGTTGGCGACGCTGTTGAACCCCGCGGCTACCGCTGAGCAACGCGCATCCAAAATGGTAACCGGCGCCTTGGATAAACTGCATTTCGCCCCCAAAGCAAAACGTGTTATTTACCTGTTTCAGTCCGGCGCTCCCTCACAAATGGACTTGTACGATTACAAACCGCGTCTGAATAAAGACCACGGAAAAGAGCTTCCCGATTCGGTGCGCGGGGATCAGCGGTTGACGGGAATGAGCGGATTTCAATCGAGTTTGCCGTTGGTGGGCTCTCCCTTCCAATTTGACCAGCACGGCGAAAGTGGGACGTGGCTGAGCGAGCTGTTGCCGCACACGGCTAAAGTTGCGGATGATATTTGCGTCGTGAAATCCTGCTATACAGAGGCGATCAACCATGGTCCGGGCGTGATGATGATGCAGACGGGATCTCAGTTGCCCGGCCGGCCCAGCATGGGGGCTTGGATGCATTATGGTCTGGGTTCGGAGAACGAGGATCTGCCGGCGTTTGTGGTGATGGTGTCGACAAAACGCGGCGGTCAACCGTTGAGGTCCAGCCTCTGGGGCAGCGGGTTTCTCCCAGGTAAGTATGACGGAGTTGAACTCAGGGCATCCAAAGACGCCGTGTTATACCTCAATAGTCCCCAAGGCATCGACAGGTCCAGTCGCCGCAAAGCGCTCGATCGTTTGCAAGAGTTGCACCAGATGGAACTGGCCGCGACCAGTGACCCGGCGCTGGAGACTCGCATCGCCCAATACGAGATGGCTTACCGGATGCAGATGTCGATTCCAGAGGTCACCGATGTTTCCGATGAACCGGAGACGACTTACGAGCTTTATGGAGAGGATGCTCGAACTCCGGGAACCTTCGCCGCGAATTGCCTGCGGGCTCGTCGGTTGGCTGAAAAGGGTGTCCGTTTCATCCAGCTGTATCAGCCCGGTTGGGATCATCATGCTGGAATCACCGGCCAGCTCAAGAGTTCGGCCAAGAGCACTGACCAGGCCTCCGCTGGATTGGTGATGGATCTTAAGCAACGCGGCATGTTGGATGATACGTTAGTGATTTGGGGGGGCGAGTTTGGTCGCACGAGTTACTGCCAAGGGAAATTAGACCCGGTGTCCTTCGGACGCGATCACCATCCGCGCTGCTTCACAACTTGGATGGCAGGTGGTGGCGTTAAGGCTGGTCACACGCATGGCGAAACGGACGAATATAGCTACAACGTGATCAATGACAGCGGCGTGCACGTTCATGATCTTCACGCGACCATCCTGCACCAAATGGGCGTTGACCATGAACGGTTGACGTTTAAATACCAAGGGCGGCATTTTCGGCTGACCGATGTGCATGGGCATGTGGTGAAAGATATCTTGGCATAAAAGGGCGAACCACGGAAAAAACGGAATGCACGGAAGTGAAGAATCGACAGCGTCTCGCGATTTTTATTTCCGTGTGTTCCGCGTCTTTGGTGGTTTGGTGTTTTACTTGCGATTATCGAGCGTCGAATTTGGGTATTCGGGTTGATACGCCTGCGGCTACGGTGGCGGGGATGCCTGATTGGTATTGGTGAGTGGCGAACCACGGAAAAAACGGAATGCACGGAAGTGAAGAATCGACAGCGTCTCGCGATTTTTATTTCCGTGTGTTCCGCGTCTTCCGTGGTTTGGTGTCTTGCTTGCGCTTATCGAGCATCGAATTTGGGTATTCGGATCGTTACGCCCGCTGCTACGGTGGCGGGATTGCTTAATTGGTCTCGATTGGCCAGGTACAAATCGAAGTAGTAATCTGCTGAACCGTAGAATTTTTCCGAGATCGTTTGCAGCGTATCTTGCGGCCGGACCGTGTACTCGCGGAAATTTCCGTATGCCACTTCTGCTGCTTCGACAATTTCAGACGTTTGCGAGCGTGAACGATTGATCTGCGGTGAGGCCTTTTGGTAATTTGGCGGCGAAACGAATTCTGGTTTTGAGCCTGCGTTGGGATTGTATCGCGGACGCAGATGATTCTCTACGACCGCCGGCGAGGTGCGCGTGTTGTAAGCGACCTGATCACGCCGCGGCTGATCGTAAGTTTCCGATTGCATCCGGTCATCGTTCAACGATCTTACCCGCGCCGAAGATCCTCTATTAAAGTTGACGTTTGCGTTGGGACGCTGAACTTCGTTGGATTGGGAAACAAACGGTCGGTCAAGCTCGACAATGGTGGCCGACGTGCGGCGCGGCGGTTGTGGTTGGGCCGGCCGAGTGTTCGACTGACCGATCGGGGCCCGCGAATCTGATTGGACGAAATGGCCGGAGTCGCGTGAATCAGTTTGCTGAAGGGGGGATTGGTTTGGTGTTTCCCTTGGGTAGGGGCTGGCGTTTGCGTTGTTGGAGAACACGTCCCAGCGTGCTTGTTTTTGCTGCCACGTTTCGGGTTTGAGCCGGCGTTGTTGCGAAGCGTTGAGCGTTTCGCTGGCGGTCAACCGCGTTGGTTGCGACCGTTGCGTTGGCCGGCGGCGCGCTTCGGATGCTTGGCGGTCCCAGAAGTCGCGGGTACTGCGGGCCACCGAATCTTCAATTTCAGGGATGGGTTGCGTCATTTGCTGGCGATAGTTTTTTAGACGACTTTCGGCCGCCGCGACTTGTTTGCGTACCTCTTCCCAATTCGGTTGGGAAATCGGGGCCGGCGTGGTCACGCCGACATCAGAAAACTCGGGAACGGGAATTAGCTCGACTTTCGTTTCCACCGGACGTGGCAACATCTCTTTGGGAGCGGCAGTCGCGTTGTTGGACATCGCAGTATTAAAACTCAGTCCTTGGTTCACTTCTTCGGCCAGCGACGAAAAATCGGGAACGATGGCGACCTTGGCTAGATTTTCAGGCGCGGATGCGGATTCAAAACTGCCGACAAAACGCTGTTGTGTGGGCTCGGTCTGGACTTTGCCGGCGGTATATAAATTGGGCACGGGAGAATTGGCGATCGAACTATCGACCGGATTGCCAGACATTTGCGGGGCAGCGCGATCAATGCTTTCGCTGCGATGGTGGTGGTTGCCGTAGGCGGGCATGGCAGGTAGGTCCGGCAATGTCGCTGTCGAACTCTGTCGCAAATCGGCGATCGTGACCGGTTTCTCTTTGGCGGGCGGTTCAAAGATTGAATCGATGAAACCTTTTGTCTTGGCGGCCAAACTGGAGCCGACGGTGGCTTGATTTGGATCAATCGTGCCCTCGGGAAGAAGTTGCGCCGTTTGATTTTGTCCGGCGGGTCGGTCTTGGAGAATGGATCCAAACCAAAACGCCGCAACCAAACAACCGACACCCATTACAATTTGCTGAAACGAACCCATTGAAACTCCACTAAATGAACCAGTCAGTGACATCAAGTCACGGTCGCTACCGATTGTTGTTTGCCTCTTTTTGAGGCCCTCGGCAGCACGCCAATCCATGGCAGACTTCTTTGAACGTGTAATTATTGCACGGTAGTGCAGAGGTGGTACGAAATTTCGGGGTCGCTTGGTCGCACCTTTTTTGAAAAATCTCGGCATATACATCTTGGGTAAACCTTGACGCCAAAATGGGGACGCCAGCAGCGGTTTGTGCCAATAAAGATTGAAGAAAAACGGCTTGAAAACAATTATTAGTGGATTGCCAGAACGCTAATGGCGGGGCTATACTTGGTGCAAATAGGGATTTGTTAGCCGCTTGCAGCCTTTATCTGCTAAAGAGCCTTCCAACACGCATGTTTAAATGCGTAGAGTCCAGTAAAACCGAAGTCGCCTTCAACACCGTTTGTCAGCGACCGCTCGTCATCAGCTCTGGCCATCATCTCCTTCACCAACAGCGCATTCAACGACGACTGCGCAGACGTTATTAATGGAGCCAATTGTGATGTCGGTAACCCCCTCAGATTTCCAACAAACCAGCAGCGTTCGTCGTCCCGGCGTCGACACAAACAAGGGCGTTTCCACGACCTCGGTCCACGCGGGTGAAGCGCGTCAAAAGCCGTCGCATGCGATCACCGACTCTGTGGTGTTGGCATCGACGTTTACGTTTGAGAACACTCAGTCCATCATCGACTTCATTGAAAACGATGAACAGCGCGGGGAATACGGGCGCTACGGCGTGCCGGGTGAACACGTGGTCGAAGCAAAACTGGCGGCGCTGGAGGGCGCCGAAGACGCGATACTTTATTCCAGCGGTATGGCGGCGTTTGTTGGCGTGCTGAATTCTGTTCTTTCGCAGGGCGATGAGATCATTTTCTTTGACGAGTGTTATCACCGCAGCCGCGAGTACTGCCGGAAGCACCTATCTCGATTTGGCGTCAAAACGATCGACGTCAAAACGGGAGACTACGACGCGATGGAAGCCGCCATCACGCCCAACACAAAATTGCTGGTCAGTGAATCACCGACCAACCCTCACCTGAGCATCGTGGACCTGGACCGGTTCGCTGAAATTGGTAAACAACACAACGTGCTGACGATCATTGACGCGACGCTGGCAACGCCGTTTAACATCCAACCGATCGCCCACGGCGTTGATCTGGTGATGCACTCGGCGACGAAGTACTTGGGCGGTCACAATGATCTTCTGGCGGGCGTTGTGCTGGGGAAGAAAGAAGTGCTGGACCCGATCCGAACACTGCGCGGCATTATGGGCGCGGTTAATTCGCCCCACAATTGCTATTTGCTGCAACGCGGTTTGAAGACTTTTGGCCTACGCATACAGCAACACAACGAAAACGGTATGCGGGTCGCGGAATTCTTAGAAAGCCATGCTCGTGTCGAAAAGGTCTACTATCCCGGGTTGGAATCGCATGCCTATCACGGCGTGGCGAAGGAAACGATGCGGGGTTACGGCGGGCTGGTGACTTTTTTGGTCAAGGATGCTGACTGGCAACAGACGGCGCGCATCGTTGACGCGGCCAAGGTGGCTCGGATTGCGCCGTCCCTTGGTGGCGTGGAAACGCTGATCGAGCAACCGTTGGTGATGAGCTATTTTCAATGCACGCCCGCCGAACGGGCTGAGTTTGGAATCGACGACAACATGATTCGATTGGCTTGTGGCATTGAAGACCCCGATGACTTGATCGCTGATTTGCAACAGTGCTTAGAAGTCCAGTAGTGGATGAAGCAATGAATCCGGCCGATCCGATAACCGTTGAAATCGGATGGGTATTTTCTGGTTGGAGCGCGTTCAGATTGATGAGAGTCGCGTCGGAATCGTGGGGTGGTGAGTCCTGATTTTGACCGCAGTGCCGTTCAACGCAATGCCATTCGATGAACTGATCTGTTTGGTTCAAGGCCATGTCCTCAGTTTAACAATTAGCCCTCATGCGTCGGTGTTTAGGCGGGGCCAAACGCGGTCGCCTGCCGGTTTGTCGTTAAACGAAAATGGCTTTCGTTGAATGTTGTTTTAGTTTTTGCCATCCCACTGGTGGCCACGTTTGCTACCGCGTTCGAATGTCCAGGCTTTCTAGTCCGGCGGATCGAGTGAGCGGTGCGATGGCTGGCTCTTGCTTGGTGATTGCTGTTTGCGGTCGCTCAACATCAAAATCTTCGGCAGCATCTTGGGCGATGTTGTCGTTGGAAATTGAAGGTCCATTCGAACTAAGGTGCTCAGGGTGATCAGCGCGGTGTTCGCAATTGCAGCCTTGCTGACAATGTTGGCTCGGGGGGACTTGATTACAATCAACGCAACTGCCGTCAGCGATTCTTTGTTTTACTTCTGCGACAGTCTGGTTCAACCGCTGGCACCAGCCGGTCTTGCAGGGGCGGTCGTTCTGGGGAGTGTTCTTCCAACAGATGTGGGGCGAGTTTCGTTTACATTCTTCGCCGTCGCAGTTGTAGCCGAACCCGAAGTGCTTGGTTTGCCGATTGAAAAGCTTGCTGCGCGTCCACGGATCGCTGGGAGCGTATTGAATTGGGCGGTCGTATTTGTAATCGCTGAGGACTTGGGATAATTGGCCGTGAGCGATCGGAGTGCTGTTCATCCAGCAGGCCGCGATGCCGATAGATGAAATGAGATAGATATATATAGGGCGCATGTTGTATGTTTCACTTAGGCCAAGGTAATTATGAATTGTTTCGACCTTACAAAATCGGTCTTTTCAGTAATTTTGCTACAGCCTACAGGGAGCGCCCTGCCGCTACATTTTGACAGAGCTAAACTGTTGACCGATCGGCGGTGTCTGCGGTTAAGCCTCACAAGGTGAGCGTTGTGCACCCTCGTGTTCATGGTGGCAATGGCGGGCAATGCTCGGCCGACGCAACCTGATCGCCGGTTGAACTTGGCCGCTGAACAATTTTCCTTAATAACGATACACATGAGTCGACTACGCATCGGAGCTGTTTCCTACCTCAACACCAAACCCTTGGTGTACGGGATGGATTCGTGCGCCGCTGAGAGCGCGTTGATTCTTGATCTCCCCAGCCGGCTGGCGGATCGGTTGGCCGCGGGCGATTTGGATGTCGCGTTAATTCCTTCCATCGAAGCAATCTTAGACCCCAATTACACGGTGGTGTCCGACGCGTGCATCGGTTGCCATGGGCCGGTTTGGAGCGTGAAATTGCTCAGTCGCGTCGCGCCCGAAAAAATCAAAACACTGGCACTGGACGAAGGCAGTCGCACCAGCCGGGTCTTGGGCCGAATCATTTTGCAAAAGCAGTTCGGCGTTTGCCCCGATTTGACCGCGCTGAAAATGACCGACGATTGGCAGCAGACACCGACGGACGCCGTATTGATTATTGGCGACCGCGCGATGGCTGAGGATCCTCCGCAGTTTCCCTATGTCTGGGATCTGGGAGAAGCTTGGCATCAGTGGACGGGGCTGCCGTTCGTGTTCGCGGTGTGGGCGGCGCGGACGCGCGAGAGCCTTGATCGTTTGGGCGGCATGCTGTCCCAAGCAAGAGACCATGGCGTTGCCAACATCGACCAGATCGTCGCCGCCAACGCTGGACGCTATCAACTGAGCAGTCAGCAGTGCCGACAATACCTTCAGCAGAACTTACATTTTCATCTGGGCGACGCCGAGAAGCTGGGGCTCGAACTCTACTTTCAATACGCGGCCGAACTCAATCTCATTCAACCCAATCTTCAACTCCAATTCCATGATTGCCAAACTACTGGATAAAGCTGTCGCCGGAGAGCGCCTGACTTTTGACGAAGCACTCCAACTGACCGAGACGGATAACTTGACGGCGCTGGGCGCGGCGGCCAACGCCGTCACCAACCGGATGCATCCCGAACGTTACCGTACGTACAACATTGATCGTAATATTAACTACACCAACGTTTGCACCGCGGTTTGCGATTTTTGTGCGTTCTATCGTGGCCCCAAAAGTGACGAAGGCTACGTTCTGGATCGCGCCGAACTCCTAGAAAAGATTGGTGAAACGGTGAAACTGGGTGGAGAGCAGATTTTGCTGCAGGGAGGTCTGCATCCAAAGTTTAAGCTCGACTGGTACGAGCAAATGCTGCGTGAGATCAAGGAAAAATATCCGACGGTCAACGTGCATGGATTCAGCCCGCCAGAGATTCACCACTTCACCAAGGTCAACAATCTTTCCTTGGAAGAAGTGCTGACCCGTCTCAAAGCGGCAGGGTTGGGCAGCCTTCCCGGCGGCGGCGCTGAGATTTTGGTCGATCGTGTTCGGGACGAGATCACGCGGGGCAAAGTGATGACCGATGACTGGTTGAACGTGATGCGTGTGTGGCACAAACTGGGCGGACGCAGCAGCGCGACGATGATGTTCGGTCATGTCGAAACCAACGCCGAACGAATCGAGCACCTGCAACGCTTACGTGATCTTCAAGACGAAACGGGCGGATTCACGGCGTTCATTTGTTGGACGTTCCAGCCGGACAACACTCAGATGTCCGACGTCACGCCGTTGGGCTCGTTCGAATATCTGAAGATGCAGGCCATCGCCCGTTTGTTCTTGGACAATATCCCCAACATTCAATCCAGTTGGGTGACGCAGGGATTGAAGGTTGGGCAATTGGCGTTGGTCTACGGTGCCAACGACATGGGCAGTTTGATGATCGAAGAAAACGTTGTTGCCGAAGCTGGCACGGTTCATTACCTGACGCTCGATCAGATCCGCGATTCAATTTCCGAACTCGGATTCGAACCTCGCCAGCGTAACGTGCATTACCAGTTGCTGGATGAGGATCACTGCAACAAGGCGGTGGTTGCTAATCGCGAGTGGGTGGCGCAGCAAAAAGCCCGGGACGCCGCGGGCGGGGTTTATCAGTTGGCGTAATGAAGCACGTGGCACGGATTTTCAATCCGTTTCATCACGCTCGTGTTCCTGGTGCCCCAGACCTCGTGCCGAGGCTCCTGCCTCGGTACGCACCACTTGCAGGCTCCCGCCTGCGGTCGTTGGGGTGATGGAAGGCGGGAGCCACCCAGTTAGTGCGTTCCCAGGCGGGAGCCGGGGAACGAGCGGTGTCGAGCGGACGGATTAAAAATCCGTGCTACGGGTTTGGACTCGCAGTTGACAAGTTACTCGTCGTCGGCGCGGCACCATGACACCATGCAGGAATCGAAATCGCAGATTTCGGCGTCGGTGAAATACAGGCCGATCTCGCGGGTGGCCGCCTCTGCGCCGTCGGAGGCGTGCACCAAATTCATTTGCCGGCTGCTGCTGTAGTCGCCTCGGATGGTACCCGGAGCGGCGCTGAGCCCGTTGGTCGCACCCAGCATTTCGCGGATCACGCGGATCACATCCAGCCCTTGTGCGACAATTGCGACCACCGGAGCACCGGTGATGAACTCCTCTAAACCAGGGTAAAACGGCTTTTCTACGTGTTCGGCGTAGTGCTGTTTGGCTAACTCGGGCGTTACTTTGATAAGCTTCATCGCGACGATTTCGATGGCTTTGTCTTCGAAACGGGTAATAATTTTGCCCATCAAGCGGCGTTGAACGCAATCGGGCTTCAGCAGTACAAGGGACCTTTCCATCGAAGGAAATCCTTTTTCATTAGGTTGATGTGATGACATAAAACAAGTGTCAATCCGATTCTAACAAAGGATTCCCCCTTCCGAAATTGGGGGCTTTGAGCGAAAATACTTCGCCTTTGTCAGGCTTTGGGAATACACGGTTTTCCTGCAATTCATATAAATTAGATCCAACATCTGGACTGACGTTGTGAAGGCGATAAGTTTGCAGTATTAACGAGTCTCAATCTCGCCCTTTTGGGCCCCAACGCCAGCGGTGGGTGTCGGGGGCTGTTTGACCTAGGCCGGCACCGATCAGTCCTCCTTTTTTTAATCGACGAAATAGACGAGACAAGCATGAGTAGTTCGACGGTATTTCCGCCAACATCAAAACCTTCAGAATCCGTTTCGGGTGTCACCGTCCGATTGTGTGGCGACTCTGGTGACGGCATGCAGTTGCTGGGAACCCAGTTGACCAACACGTCGGCTCTTTCGGGCAACGACGTGGCTACCTTCCCCGACTTCCCGGCTGAGATTCGCGCGCCGCGCGGAACCCGCGCCGGAGTCAGTGGATTTCAGGTCCAGTTTTCCGCCGAAGAAATTTTCACCCCCGGCGATGGCGTCGACGCGTTGGTCTGCATGAACCCGGCGGCTTTGGTTACCAATCTGGCTGACCTGAAAAAGACTGGAATTCTGATCGTTAACTCCGATGGTTTTGGCGAAAAGGATCTCAAGCTGGCGAAGCTGGAAACCAATCCGCTGACCGATGGCATGTTGGAGCATTACCGGACGATCGAAGTTCCGATGACCTCGATGACTCGTACGGCGGTTGAGCCAACGGGACTGTCAACCAAATTCGCCGATCGTTGCAAGAACTTTTTCGCGATGGGTTTAGTGTTTTGGTTGTACGGCCGCGACGTGGAACCGACGTTGCGATTCATCGAAAACAAATTTGCGAAAAAGCCCGACGTCGCCGAAGCCAACCGATTGGCGTTGAAAGCCGGTTGGAACTACGGCGAAACAACCGAACATTTTGCCTCTACATTTTCCGTGCCCGCGGCGGAGCTTACACCGGGAACCTATCGCAACGTGATGGGCAACCAGGCGCTTGCGTGGGGACTGATCGCAGCGTCAAAGCTGAGCGGCAAAGAATTGTTTTTGGGTTCGTATCCGATTACACCGGCCAGCGACATCCTGCACGAATTAAGTAAACACAAGAACTTCGGCGTGCGGACTTTCCAAGCCGAAGACGAAATCGCAGCGGTTTGTTCTGCGGTGGGCGCTGCTTTTGGTGGCAGTATGGCCATCACGACCAGCAGCGGACCGGGAATCGCGCTCAAGGGCGAGGGCATCGGTCTGGGGCTGATTTTGGAACTGCCTTTCCTGATCATCGACGTTCAGCGCGGCGGTCCTAGTACGGGGCTTCCTACAAAAACCGAACAGTCCGACCTGTTGATGGTCATGCACGGCCGCAACGGTGAATCTCCGTTGCCGGTGATTGCGGCTCAAAGCCCTGGCGATTGCTTCGACACCGCGATCGAAGCGTGGCGGATTGCAACCAAATACATGACGCCTGTCATCATTCTTTCGGACGGCTACATCGCCAACGGTGCGGAGCCATGGCGAGTGCCAGAGGTGAGCAGTCTGGAGAAGATCGAGGTGAAGCACCCGGTCGCATCGGCGGATCCCGACGAGCCATTTTTGCCTTACAGTCGCAACGAGAATCTCGCTCGTCCGTGGGCCGTGCCGGGGACTCCGGGGCTGATGCACCGCGTCGGTGGGCTGGAGAAACAAGATGGAACTGGCAACGTCAGTTACGACGAAGACAACCATCAGTACATGGTGAATACCCGCGCCAAAAAGGTGGAAATGGTCGCGGAGTCGATCGCGCCGGTTGAGGTCTTTGGAGAATCCAAAGGCACTTTGGTACTCAGCTGGGGCGGCACTTATGGTTCTTGTCGCACAGCGGTGAAGGAATCAATCAGCGCCGGGTTGGATGTGGGACACGTCCATCTGCGCTGGATCAGTCCCTTCCCTAAGAATCTTGAATCGGTCATGCGAGGATATGATCGTGTGCTGATTCCTGAACTCAACACGGGCCAGTTGAAGTTGCTGATCAAGAGCAAGTACCTGATTGATGCGGTTGGCTTTAACAAAGTCAAAGGCAAGCCATTCAAGGTTTCTGAATTGGTGGCTGAAATCCAGCGCGTGACCCAATAGCTCTGTCATACGCATCCACACAGGCCACGCACCGATGCCGGTGACAACCGCGCCGGCTTTTACCTTTCACACATTAAATTTCTTTCGCACCCCAGCGCTTACTATGAGCACAGAACTACCTGTACTAACTGACAAAGATTTCGCTTCTGACCAAGACATCCGTTGGTGTCCTGGCTGTGGAGACTATTCGATTCTCGCGCAGATGAAAAAAGTCCTCGCCTCGTTAGGCAAAAGCCAAGAAGAGACCGTCTTCATTTCGGGCATCGGTTGTTCCAGCCGTTTCCCTTATTATATGAACACCTATGGGATGCACTCGATCCATGGTCGTGCACCTGCATTCGCCACGGGACTAAAATCGACTCGTCCCGAACTGGATGTGTGGGTCATCACCGGTGACGGCGACGCATTAAGCATCGGCGGCAATCACTTCATGCACATGATTCGCCGCAACGTCGATCTGAACGTCATCCTGTTCAACAACAGGATTTACGGATTGACCAAAGGCCAGTACTCGCCGACGTCCAGTGTGGGGACCGTGACCAAGAGTACGCCGATCGGTTCGATCGACCAACCGCTCAATCCGCTGTCGTTGGCATTGGCCGCCGAAGCGACGTTTGTGGCGCGTTCGGTTGACTCCAACATCAAACACCTGCGTGCCATGATGCAGCGTGCATCGGAGCACCGTGGCACGTCGTTTTTAGAGGTCTATCAAAACTGCAACGTGTTCAACGACGGCATTTGGGACTACGCAAAAGCGAAAGCGACCAAGGACGACACGACGGTTGAACTTGAACACAACAAACCGCTGATCTTCTCCGGTGGCGATAAGGGCATCCGGCTCAACGGGTTCACGCCCGAAGTCGTCGATTTGTCCAGCGGAAAAGTGGCTCAGGACGATTTGTTATTCCACGACGAAAGTGCCGACAGCTCGCAGCTGGCGTTCCTGCTAAGCCGTATGCGGCATCCTGAGTTTCCTGAACCCATCGGTGTGTTCCGCGCGGTCGAGCGACCTACGTACGACACGATGATCAACGCCCAGGTCGAACAGTCTCGGGAGAAAGCTGGCGAAGGCGAGCTGGAGAAGTTGTTTGGCGGTGGCGATACTTGGACGGTTGAGTAAGTTGTGGGTAAGTTGTGATGGAGTGCAACTGTCCTGAAGTAACGGGGCGAAATTGAGGTCAAACGAGGGTTCCCGCTTACGGCTCGGAGAGCCGAGCGACATTGTCGCTCAGCTCTCCGAGCTGATAGCGAGCGGGGGATTGAAAGCGGAAACAAATTCCGGACTAAGACCTTTTGACAGGTTTCTTGTTTGGACGAAAACGGATCGTAGGTTGGGCTCTCAGCCCGACCAAACTGTGTTTTTGTTGGGGCTGAGAGCCCCAACCTACGGGAAGAAGTTTTGTTGGGGCTGAGAGCACCAATCTACGTGAAGAAAGCTTTGTTGGGGCTGAAAGCCCCAACCTACGGGAAGAAAGTCGCTAAAACGGATGCTCTTGGGGTTACTCTAATCACAGCCTGCCAGTGACATACGACACCATACCCACCTCGAAAAAGC
>CAYOZV010000007.1:0-4114 GCA_964408465.1 uncultured Pirellulaceae bacterium | reverse complement strand
TACTCTAATCACAGCCTGCCAGTGACATACGACACCATACCCACCTCGAAAAAGCTGTTGATCGTTGCCGAGTTTGATTCGCTCAACGGGGGTGAGCAATCCATGTTGGCGGTGCTGCCGCTGCTGATCGAATCGGGATGGCGAATCAAAATTGCCTTTCCCAACCTGCCCTCAGTCGAAGATCACCAAACGCTGGCCGATCGCATTCGCAGTATGGACGTGCGCGGTATCACGTTAACGACGCATCACGCCGACGGAGTGCGAAAATCTCAATCGGAGTACCGGTCGGATTTTGCGAAGGTTCTCAAGAGCCATCAACCGGACCTCGTGTTGTGCAACAGTCTTTCCACCGGTCGCCTCTGCGGGCCGGTGACGGCGGAGCTTGGCATTGCCGCCGTTGGCTACCTACGTGACATTATCAATCTGAGCAACAAAGCAGTCCAAGACGTCAATCAATTGGATCAGATCGTCGCCGTTTCTCAAGCGACCAAAGACCATCACGCTGGCCAAGGCATGACCGCATCCAAAATCACGGTGATCCATAACGGCGTTGATTTGGAATTGTTTCGGCCCGACGCCAGCCGATTGGGTGTCAGTTCCGGTTCGGCGTCTCAGGCAACTGCCATTGATGCAACTGATTCCCCTGCGAGACCTTCCAATATCAAATCGGAACTGGGCATCCCCGCCTCCTCCCCTGCCCTGCTGTTTGTGGGGCAGATTGGAATGAGAAAGGGCGTCGATGTTTTGTTGGACGTTTTTGAAAAGGTGGTCGCTCTAATCTCAGATTGCCATCTCTTGATTGTGGGCAGGCGGCACTCGACCAAGCAGGAAGCGATACAATACGAATCGGATTTAATCCAGCGCAGCCAATCAGATGCTTGCGCTGGACAAGTACACTGGCTGCACCGTCGAGACGACATGCCGGACATTTATGCCGGCGTTGATTTACTGCTGCATCCGGCCCGTCAGGAACCACTTGGCCGCGTGATTTTGGAAGCCGTCTCCAGTGGATTGCCGGTCCTGACAACGTTTGTCGGTGGCAGTCCCGAGATTTTAGGGTGCCATGATTCTTTTGATTTGCTTTGTCCGGTGGACGATGCGCAAACGATGGCAGATCGTGCGATAGCGATTCTGCAGGACGATGACCTGCGTCGCTCGATCGCCCAGGAGCTACGGACGATGGCTCAGCAGCGGTTCGACCGGCGTCGGTGTCATGCGGAGCTTGAGGTTTTACTTGAGAAAATGTTGGCCCAGGTTTGACCACTGCCAATTTCGCAAAGTCCGGTTAACATATCGCGAATTGAGGTTTAACAAATTAAAGGTGCAAAATGTCGATTATTAAACGCATTGTCGTTGCTGGTGGCGCCGGATTTCTAGGCTCGCATCTCTGCGAACGATTGGTCGATCAAGGTCACGATGTGATCTGTCTGGATAACTTCTACACCAGCCAGAAGTTCAACGTCGCTCACCTGTTAAGCAAACCCAATTTTGAATTGATCCGTCACGACATCGTTGATCCGATTCTGTTGGAGGTTGACGAAATTTACAATCTGGCGTGTCCGGCGTCTCCGGGGCATTACCAATACAACCCCATCAAGACGATGAAGATTTCGATCTTGGGTTCCATTAATTTGTTGGGCATGGCAAAACGATGCAACGCGAAAATTTTTCAAGCGTCCACCAGCGAAGTCTATGGCGATCCCGAAGTCCATCCGCAGGTGGAGAGCTATAAAGGTTCGGTCAATCCGATTGGTATTCGCGCTTGTTACGACGAAGGCAAACGCGCCGCAGAGACACTGTTCTTTGACTATCACCGGTACAATAAAACGAACATTCGCGTTTGCCGCATCTTCAACACGTACGGCCCGAGGATGCATCCCTTTGACGGTCGCGTGGTGAGTAACTTCATCCGTCAGGCGTTGGCGGGTGAGGATATTACCATTTTCGGAGATGGTTCGCAGACCCGGTCGTGTTGTTATAGCGATGATTTGGTCGAAGGTTTGTTGCGTCTGATGGATGCCCCGGATGATGTTAACCGGCCGATGAACATGGGCAATCCCGGCGAGTACACGATCAAGGAACTTGCCGAAATAACGATCGAACTGGTCGGCAGCAAATCAAAGCTGACCTTCCAACCGCTCCCCCAGGACGATCCGACTCGCCGCCAACCGGACATTACGTTGGCCAAAAAGCATTTGGATTGGGAGCCCAAGGTCGAACTTCGAGATGGTTTGGCGAAAACGATTGAATGGTTTAAGACGATCGACATCGAACATTACCGTCCGCCAACGCCGAATTATTAAGGTTCGGCCAAAGTTACCCTCCCGGCCCAAAGCGTAGTGGATTTTGTTAAAAATCCGGCAGCTACCGTCCAATTTGCACTCCTTAAAAATCTCCTAAGCGATCACCGCATCGTCGGGTTATCCGATGATTCATTTCTCGGAATACCGCAGGAGTAAAGGATCTTTTAAGAAGATCCACTACGCTCTGGCCTTTCGTTAAACATTGAGAAAACTCAAGTTTCGTCGATTGAATTACCGACCAAAACTTGAGGAATCATTCTTCAAACCCCTATTTGCATCAAAGAGAAACCTACATGGGATTTTTGTCAGGCGGCGTTACCGTTGTTCGTTATCGGATTACCAGCGACCCTTCGGGTAACTTTGGCGATAGCCATATTGAAACTTTGACCGATAACGCGATCGGCCAAAAAACGGGCAACATTTATGAAGAACCGGACGTCGGTTTTTTGGGTGGGGCTCATCTGCTGGATACCGAATTCAGCCACGAGAAAAATATCTTTGGCGATGCAATGCATTTTGGCGTTCGGATCGACAGCTGCCAGATTCCTTCCCCCATCAAACGGGCTTGGATGCATCAAGAGTTGGCAGGTTTGATGAAGGATAGCGAACCCGGCAGTCGCCCGAATAAGGCTCAGAAAACCGAAGCCAAAGAATCCGTTGAGGCGCGTTGCGCGGTCGAAGCCGATAAAGGCAATTTTAAAAAGATGGGTGAGACGTCACTGTTGTGGGATGCCAAAACGGATACGCTGATGGTCAGCACCGCCAGCGAGAAGACGTGTGATTATTGTTTGGGGTTAGTGGAAAACGCGTTCGGGCTTGAGTTCCAAAAAGTAACCTCGGGATCGCTGGCGCTGGAATGGGCGGATGAAGCCGAAGCCAACGCAGAGATGTTCGCCACAACGCCGACTTCGTTTCATGAGCATTCTGGCGGTGGTGTGGTTTGGTGGAACGGGATGTCGGACAACTATGATTTTTTGGGCAACGAGTTTTTGCTGTGGCTGTGGTGGAACTGGGAAACAAATTCCAACGTGGTGACGCTGAGCGACGGTTCGGAGGTTTCGGGAATGTTCGCGCGATCGTTGAGCCTCGATTGTCCCGACGGTGAACACGGCAAAGAATCGATCTCGTCGGAGTCGCCCGTTGCGCTGCCCGAAGCCGTGTTGGCGATTCGGATGGGCAAACTTCCGCGAAAGGCGGGGCTGACGTTGGTGCGAAACGGTGAGAAATTCGATTTTACACTTCAGGCTGAAACGTTTGCGTTGGGTAGTGCCAAGATCACGCCGGCGGACGAAAGCGCCGACAGATCGCGCGATGTGAACGACCGGATTGAGAGCGTGCGACAACTGTGCGAGACGGTTGACTTGCTTTATGCCGCGTTTTGCGAAAAAAGAATCGGCAAAAAATGGAATGGCGAGCTCAAGAAGATCGCGCAGTGGCTGGCGCTTGAAACGCCGCTCAAACGCCAGCGTGCGGCATAATGTTTCCTTCCCGGGGCCAGCCTTTGGCAAAGGCCGGATCGGATTCAGCTTCAAAGTCGCCCAACCTAACGAAAATAACGGTTCCGAAGCTAAATTTACGTGGCGGTTGGGACCTGGCCGATATTAAACGCTCGGGGTTTGCTTGATGAAATGCCCCCGGCGTTATAAAATCTGGCCGATGCCGGTAAACAAACGAACTGGCATTACTGTAAATTTTTTTCTCTTGGAAAGCTAAATGTATAAATTGCTAACCATCGTTGGGATGCTCGCGATCCTGACACTCGGTTGCGATTCGGCCCCGTCGGTATCCGGCGAAGGTTCCGCCAGCGCGAC
>CAYOZV010000006.1:48011-49627 GCA_964408465.1 uncultured Pirellulaceae bacterium | reverse complement strand
CTGACCGTTCCATCGGCGCTGCTACTGAGCAAAAGATGTTTCGTAGGATGCCAATGCAATGATTCAACAAATAGCTGATGCCCTTCGAAACGGTGCAAAATCTTGCCCCCAACCTCAGCGACCACGATCGTATCTTCGGGCCCGATGTAGGCCAACAATTCACCTTCGTGACTGTTACAGGGATGAGTGATCCAGCCGTCTGAAAGTACTTCTTCTTGTTCCAGGGTCTGCACATCCACTCGCATTAACTTTGAACCTGTCGTCCAAAAAAGCTGATGACCATCGTAGGACCATGCAAGAACCGAATCCGTCGCGGCGCTGAGGGCATTCTCACCGCGTGCGACAAGCTCCTGGTCGCCCGCATGCCAGATGATGACGTTCCCTTTTTCGTCCGCCGATGCCAAAAGATCGCCGCCAATATTCCACTGAACGTCAATAACTTTGGATTTGTGTTCGTGATGCTCGGCCGTTAAAGACGCCGACCTCGACTCCCCCAAGGATCCGTTATTCGAATCTTCACTCCAGTTGCCAACAGTGACGCGGCCATCATTGTGCCCTTGGGCGATGCGGGTTTGATCTCGATTAAAATCAACCGCCGAACAATCGGAATTCAAATTCTTTCGATGGGTCACCTTTTGATCGTCCAAGTCAACCGTCAGGATGCATTGCTTGGCGCGGTCGAACACTTTTGCGAATCGTGATTCGCGCGTTGTGACGATTTGACTGGCCGTAATGTTTTCGTTGGAGGTCCAAAGTTCGCGGCTGCCAAGGTTCTTTAAATGCGACCATTCCCAACCACGTAAGGCTTCGAAGTCTTGACCGTCGTGATCGGTCCAGTTGCCCACTAACTCTCGCATCCGCCCCAATCCACCGGCTTCGGTGGAGGCTTCGCTGGCCAAGAGCATTTGGTTCCCGTACAGCTGTTCTATGATCAGATCTTCACGATGCACGGCCTCGGCACGCAGCTCCCGTTCGGTATCTACCGACTCCGTCAGCTGATCATTGAGCCCCGTCAGCTGATTGTTGAGAAAGGCCAGTCCTGCGTTTTTATTGTTGACGACTAAGTTCAGCACAGTCATCGACATCAAACCGACCAACAGGATTCCCACCAGTGTCGTAAACGCGGTTTTGTGACGACGAGTAAACCGCATCATCCGGTCGTACAACGGCTCTTCATACGCCTGCACGATATCGCCGTCCAAAAACGCCTCGACGTCTCTACCCAGTTCGCCTGGGGTCGCGTAACGATCCTCCGGCTTGAACGCCATCGCGCGTTGGCAGACGGCGATGATGTTTTTAGGGACGCGGTGGTCAATTTCGTCAATCCGCCGAAACTGGCCCTGTTTGACCTTCGCTAACGCCTCACGAACCTCGCCCTCATTATCAAAATCAATCGCACGTTCGTTGGTTAGCAGGCAAAACAGTGTCGCGCCCAATCCAAAAACATCGCTAAGTTTGCCCACGCTTTCATTATCACCGGCGGCCTGCTCGGGGCTCATGAATTCCACCGTGCCCATCACACTGCCCGACATGGTAATGTCACCAACGAAGTTGGATTTTGTTAAATCTAGGTCAGAGATTTTGAAAGAACTCCCTCCGCCTTGATCGCCGTCATC
>CAYOZV010000006.1:6598-47911 GCA_964408465.1 uncultured Pirellulaceae bacterium | reverse complement strand
TTAAATCTAGGTCAGAGATTTTGAAAGAACTCCCTCCGCCTTGATCGCCGTCATCGTCATCTTGATCTTCATTGTCATCTTGATCAGAGGGCAAGGAACCATCCTTCACCTCCGATTCGTCGATGTCCTTGGCACAGCCCCAGTCCACCACCATCGTTCGGCCACGACTGCCGATCAAGATATTGGAGGGCTTCAGGTCGCGATGTACGATGTTTTCGGTATGGGCATAGTCGATCGCGTAGCAGGCAGCGATAAAATTCCGCAGCAAGGGACGCATCGCGGACATCCATTTTTGTGGCGACGTCGTTCTTTTAATGCCGTCATGCGTTTGTTGAATTACCTCAGCCATCGTCGATCCCGAAACCAACGGCATTGTATAGTGAGGCGATCCGTTGGCGTCGCCCATCGTATAGATGGGCACGATGCCCGGATGCTGCAGCTTCGCAGTGATGACCGCTTCGCGGAGGAACCTCCTCTGCCGCCGTTTATTCGTGGGCAGTTCCGGGCGAATACGTTTGATCGCAACTTGCCGCGATAGTCTTTCATCGTAGGCCACAAACACTTCACCGACGGCACCGCGCGCGTGAAGTTTAACCAAATGGACGCCGCTGCGCTGCTGATCGTTGCCACCAACGCCACCGGCGATCCTGCTATCGGGCACACGTTTGCGGTCTACGTTGGGAACTTCAACAGACAGGGAATCAGTGTCCAAGTAATCAACGACTGTGCGCGAAGATACTTCGTCCAAATTTTGAAGTTCCAGATGCTCATCACTGGGCACCGAGCCATCGGATTGATCAGACTCCACGTCACCGCATTGGGTTTTGTCGACGATGAGGGTCGCGGCTGATGGAAAATGCTCTTCAGGAGATATTTCGACTGTCGGCCGGCCAGAACTTTTCTCGAGCCTCTCCAAAGTGCGCGTGATGGCGTCGCGCGTCTCCGGCGGCAGCAACTGCAGAAACTGCAAACGCTCATTTGGCCCCAGCTGTCGTGCCGTCTGCACCAAGATCTCTAGATTGAATTCTTCCGGTTCCGACATAGCGTCCAAGAAAATTGTCCAACTCAAAGCCGTTTATCTTAACACGTCAAACGGCAGAAATGGCGTTAAGTCCTCCGCAGAGAGGCAAACGGACGGATTTTACCGCTCGATTCAATCGTAATCAAACTACGGCCGATTTTATCCGCTTTTTCGATTCCCCGTTACTTATTGCACACAGGGCCAACCACAACCATCGGCTTGTCTCCAGCCGGTCGTTAGCCGATGTCGCCGGCGAGCTTGACAACCTCAGAATGACTCAACAATCCACCGTTTGAGGGCGATTTGATGTGTGAGTGCGCTCAGGAAATATAAAACTCAAGCGTACTGCCCCCGCCCGCAATTCGAATTTCGCAGCCAACGCACGCCTACGACCAACCAACCGCTCAGCCAGCCACGCAAGCGGCGATTTTGATTATCACGAACTCGCGCTACGGTAGCTTTTCAGCGCCAACTTAAAGACAAAACGACTTACCAGCAAACTCCCCACTGCCGCCACGACCGCATAGCCGGCCTCCCAATTCATCCATGACCGCCCCATCGGTTGAGCCAACACACGGGCAGGCACATTAGAAACCACAAGGATCGGCACAACAAACGTGAACGTGGCCCACAACGCCATCCCGATGCCGTTGCGTTGGTAGATCTCCATCGGGTACCGGTAGAAGTTTGTGATGTAAAACCAGAACGTGTAAAGATTCTGGTTCCGCCCCAGCCAAATACTGGTCGACGCCAACACGATCATCACGCTGTACATCACCAAAACACCACACATCACATAAAACAAAAACGGGAACAGATTCCAAAACGAAATATAAATCTCACGGCTGGGATCAGCCGCCAAATTTCTCAGCGACAAAATAATCAGCACACCGCCCAAGATTCCGTTGGGCAACTGAGCCCAGTTGACTCGAGGAAACGAAATTAGAAACTGCGTGTCGATCGGTTTAAGCAACGCAAAATCTAAATTCCCCGTCCGAATCAGCTCGCTGAACTCCTCCGCGTTGGCCATAAAGAAAGTCTGGATCACTGAATTGATAATCCAGATCGTCCCCAAAAAAATAAAGAACTCGTCCTCATACCAACCGGTGCCCCGGCCAATCGATTCGGTGTGCCGGTAGATAATTTTGAACAACCCAAAATTCATCGCCGCCCACGACATCGTCGCAATGCACTGCAGGATAAAATTCATTCGGAATGACATATCGCGCACCAACGAATTGCGGGCGAATGTCAAAAACACATGGATGTAAGAAGGAGACATTTTCTATCCGCCATACCCGCTGTAACGTTTGACCCCACGAAACCACAACACGCGCGACAACACAATAAAGAAAACCACCCACATCAATTCGACCGCTAACCCCTGATACAAGGCGGCACCTTCCACTTTCCCCAAAAACACCGCCGCCGGAAAATAAGCCAGATATTTAAATGGCAAAAACTCAACGAACGCGCGAATGTTCACCGGTCCCTCCGGCAGCAACTCCAACGGAAACATGTGGCCCGACAGCAGAAAGTTCATCAACATGTACAGGAACGTTAACGACGTGACTTCTAAAAACCAAAACCCAATCAATCCGATGGTGCACTCCAAATAGAACCCCAAGGCAAACGCCAACACTAAGGAGCAAAAGAACACACCCAATCGCTCTCCCTCAGGCCAACCATCAATGAAGAAGTCGCCGCACAAATAAAACACAAACGCAAACGGCAACGCAGCCATCAAGTAATACACCAATTTATGAGCGATGCGTTGCATCAACAAACAGCCCTGCATGTCGACCGGTTGGATCAAAAACTTCTTCACTTCGCCCGAACGAATTTGGTTGGCGATTCCGCTGGTCAGTCCCGGCATGCTGGAAAAAGCGCGGCTGATGGTCACCATCAAATAGTAGGCCACCATGTCCCCATACCGATAACCCGCGATCTCTCCATCAGGCCCGCTGCCCGAATCGGCGGTTCCCTCGGTAGAAATCACATCGTAGATCGCCCACCACAAAAAGATCTGTGTCAGCGTCGGCAAAAACCGCATCAATGTGCCAATGATAAAATCGCCCCGATACACCAATCGCTCGTTGATCGAGATCTTAAAAAAGGTCCACCACGTCAGCGCGTCTGAAATCACCGTGGAACCACTCTTAACGGGCTCAATGTTCATTGGGATTCCCCTGCCGCTTGGGCCGCGGTGAACGCGTTGGAAATCACTTCCTCCAGCGGCGGGTCTTCGACAACAATGTCGTCGACCGCATGAGAGTTCAAAATCCCACTCAGCACGTTGCCCACCTTCTCGCGCTGCACGCGGAACTTAACCTTGGGCGGCGTCACTTCGATCACATTGGGTAAATCTTTGAGTGCATTTTGATCGACCGAATCAGCCAATTGCAGCGTCACGATTTTGTCGCCGCTGAATTTGTCTACGATCTGCGCCAGTGAACCATCATGATAAATTTCACCGCCGGCAATGATGACCACACGTTTGCAGAGCGCTTCGATGTCTTTCATATAGTGACTGGTCAGCAAGATCGTGTTGTTCTGCTCTTGCTGATAGGCTTTGAGAAATTCTTGAATTTTGTGCTGGGCAATTACGTCCAACCCAATCGTCGGCTCATCCAGGAACAACACATCTGGTTTATGCAACAGCGCCGCAATCAGCTCCATCTTCATCCGCTCGCCCAGAGAAAGCTCCCGAACCGGTTGATTCAGCAGACGCGTCACGTCCAGCATGTCACACAGTTGGTGCCGAGTGTTGTCGAAGTCCTCCTTGGCAACGCCGTAGATGTGCTGGTTCAACCGGAACGATTCAAGCGCCGGCAGATCCCACCACAGCTGGTTCTTCTGCCCCATCACCAAAGAAAACCGTCGGCGGTATTCGTTTTTGCGCTTCCACGGCGTGTACCCCATCACTTGGCAGGATCCAGAATCGGGATTGATCACCCCCGAAAGCAGCTTCAACGTTGTCGTCTTACCGGCGCCGTTGGGACCAAGAAACGCAACAAATTCGCCTTCTTCGACCTCCAGGCTGATGTTTTTTACCGCGTGAACATTTTTGTGCTCACGCTTAAACAGCCCCTTAACAGAGGCGCCCAGCCCCTCTTTTTTTTGGTAAACACGATAGGACTTGGTCAGGTTTTTAATTTCGATGATCGGCATCGCCCGAGTATAAGTCCCCATCCCAACAGCCCATAGAGGGATGACGATTTTGCCTGATCACTAACACGCATTGAACGGTCCGTTGCTCTTTAAACAGTCCGTTTTACCGCAATACTGTTCAACGAAGCATTGGTTCAATGGAAGATGTGGAAGGTTTTATCGCGCTGCGTGAGCGGCAAGGCGCTAGCCGCCGGTTTGTTTGCCTGACCTTTTCCAAGTGTTTACTTCCTCCCAGTGGCTCCCGCGGTTACCGCCTTGCGGGCCAATTTGGAATTTGAAAGTGGCCTTCATTGAACAGTATTACGTTTAACCGTCAGCCTCAGGCGCACGCGTATTAGCGTCGGCTTTTGGTCCAGTCACCACACATTCATGGTGGGGCTGAGAGCCTCAACCTACCGGCGATCAGACTTCTTCAATGCGAATCGAATTGATCACATCGGGTTCGATTTCTGGATCGATCGTGGACCCCGCCTCAAAACGAGTCAGCTGATCAAGCACCGCGTCACCGGAAGTCACGTTCCCGAAGACCGAAAACAGATCATTACTCAGCCCTGTATCGACCAGCGTAATAAAGAACTGGCTTCCGGTGGTGTTATTACCCGAGTTGGCGAACGAAAGCTGTCCACGAGCATCGAATTCAATATCGTTATCGACCTCATCTGGAATCTGATATCCCGGGCCGCCAAACCCCTCGCCCAACGGATCGCCACCCTGAGCAACGAAGCCTTCGATCACTCGGTGGAACGTCAACCCATCATAAAACCCATCTCGCGCCAAATTGACAAAGTTATTCACAAAGGTCGGCGATTCATCATCCAACAATCGAATTCGGATCTCACCTTGCGTGGTGTCTATCAGCGCATCGTAGGTCAAATCGAGATCAATGTTTTGCGGCGGTTGCTCCGAGTAAATTCCATCCCGCAATTCGGTCGGGATATTGGAAAGAGCTCCCACTCCCTCGAACGGCACAAACTCAGCGACATTAACTTCAAACGTCTGTTCTGCGGACGCGCCTGCCAAATCAGTGGCCGCAACGGTAACTTCAAACGTCCCCGCTTCGGCGGCGACCGGCAAAGTCAGCCGGCCATCGTCGGAGACCTCAATCTGTCCCGTCAGCCCTTGAGCATCGACCACTTCAAAACCAATCTCTGAATCGTCTCCATCAATGTCCGTCGCATTAAGCACAACGTCTAAAGACTGGCCAAAGGCCAACGTCTGATCATTGATCGCTGCCAGCGTCGGAGCATCGTTGTCCGTGTCAATCACAACACTGACCAACGTGACCGCACTAGAATTATCGTCAGCAAGAATATTGGAATCAGCGATCGTTATTTCGACCAACCGATCCGGCGCGTCGTCTGCGGTATTGTCATAAGCCAGCGTGCGGATCACTTGCTGATACTCCGCCACCGTTGCTTCACCCTCCAGCTGCAATAGCCCCGTCAACGAATCATAGTCAGCAACAATTTCTGTTGCCCCCACGTCCACCGACAATGATTCGGTCGGCACAATCGAATCCCCTGCGATTGCGATCGACGCACCGTCCAGCGTTTCGCCTGAATCATGACTGAGCACGACGTCTGGGGCAATACTCTGCGGTCCGGCGCCAAATTGGAATACCGTTTCCGAAGTCAAACCGTCTTCGGCGCCGTTAGCATCGACGACCAAATCATTAATTACCGGCACGTTGACTTGAAACAGCTGCACGTTGTCAATCTGCGGGCTCGCGCCATCTCCCGGGTCTTCGCCCGCTTCGCGCAAATTCAAACGACTGGTCGAAGAAGTCGCCTCGACCACAATGCTGTAGGTTTGCCATTGATCGTTGGCAATCACGGCCGCCGCATGTTGGTTGTCAAATCGAACACGCAATTGGTCAGCCGGCAAAGCACTGGCCGGATCAACGCGCGCGTCAAAAGTAACAAAATAGGTTTCGCCTGCGACGGTGTCTAAATCTTGGAAGACCTGGTCAATTAATTCCGGCGACGAATTTAAGTTAAGAAAATCGCCATCACTTGTTTCATCGTCGTCGCCGGAGCGAATTTCAATGACTCTGTCTTGCGTGTCACTATCAAAATTGAACACAGAAAAACCGTTGACATCTTCGGGCGCGAAAAACGGCCCGTCTTGCGATTCGGTGTTTTCAAATTCTCCATTGACAACGGCGTTTTCAGTGACCGCTACCAAACTGACACTATCGATTAACGAACCGTGCCCGTCGCCGCTGCGATCAGTTGCATTTCCATCACGGAACTCAAACCGCGCCGAAACGATATCGCCGGCTTCGGTCGAACCGTCAGAATCGTTGGCCGCGCCGACAACCGCAAACGACGCGTGGTTGTAGATGCTCGTTCCCTGCAGCGAACCCAAAAGCTCCCCATTATAAAAGACGTCAAAATTATTAGTGGTCGAATCGGAAACTCCACCCACGTTCTCTGGGCCCAGGAAATCGAACGAAAACAAATACTGCTGACCAACGCTAAGATTGACGTCTTGAATCAAGCGGTCGTCCTGCCCCGGCAAAGAGTCAAGATCCAAGACCGTCTCACGGACATTATCAAAAGTCAACAAATTGATGCGTTCGGTGCCATCGCCGTCTCCGTCAACGACCGTCCAACCCGGCACCAAGTCACTTCCGTAGAATCGCGCGGTCGCGAACGAATTGACAAAATTCAGGGACGCTTCGTTGCTGAAAGTTTCGAAGTCTCCGTTGACGATCAAATTCGCTGCTGCGGGCACATCGCCGGCGAGCATCTTGCGCGGCTCGAGTTGGCAAAAGCTGAGCCCGCGGTGTGAGTTACGACGACGAGATCTACGATTTTTTGAAACAGACATGGTGGTAAAAATTCTTAGGTGTATTTAGTGGGCGATAAGGGCGCTGGTAAGAAGCAGTCGGCCAAGCCTCCACTTTCTATCGCTCGATTATCTCAAACCATTTTAGTCTGAGAATCGCCCAGCGGCGCGATTTTCGTGCGACCGAGCATTCACCAGCGAGGCAAATTAGTGCCGATTATGACGACAACAGGGGAAAACCTCAAAAACTGCGCCTTGCGATGGTACGGAAATAGGACGCGGACTCGGACAAAATCAGCCGACATTTTGCGTCGCTTGACTGGACTTCTTGGCCTGCCTGGTCGTCTTTTAAATTTGCGTCGCCGCCGTATTGGTTTGCATGATCACCATTTCGTGGTACCGCCCGCCAAGTTCCATCAGACAATCGTGCGTGCCGACTTCGGTGATTTTGCCATTTTCCAAAACAACGATTCGGTCAGCACTGGCAATCGTGCTCAACCGGTGAGCGATAACAAAACAAGTTCTGTTTTCCATCAACGCCGCCATGCTGGTCTGGATCAATCTTTCGCTTTCGGTGTCGAGATTGCTGGTGGCTTCGTCAAGGATCAAAATTTTAGGGTTGGCCAAAACGGCGCGGGCAATCGCCAATCGTTGCCGCTGACCACCGCTCAATCTAACGCCGCGTTCTCCAATGGTTGTGTCGTAGCCCTGAGGCAATTTGTCGATGAACTCTGCGGCATTGGCGATCTCCGCAGCGGTCGTGATCTCGTCCGCGGTGGCTTGGCGATTGGCATAGCCGATGTTCTCTGCGATCGTTCCGTCAAACAAAAACACATCCTGTTCGACGATCCCCGTCAACCTTCGATAGCTTTCCACGTCGAACTCCACCAGATCAACTCCGTCAATCAGAACTTTTCCCTCGGTAGGATCGTAAAAACGGGCGACAAGGTTACAGATCGTTGTTTTCCCAGCGCCGCTGGGACCGACCAGCGCGATCGTCTCTCCGGGTTCGACAGACAGATTCACGTCTTTGAGCGCGTACCCCTCTGCACCGGGGTAATCAAAACTGACATTCTTAAACTCGACCGAACCGATGAACTCGTTTCGTTTGATCGTAAGGGTTTGACGATTGGATTCCATTTCCAGCGGTTCCTCCAACAGATCTAAAACACGATCAAACCCAGAAAGGCTGTTTTGAAATGCGGCAGCGCTCTGGGCCAACGTCGCCAGCGGGCCCAGCAGCATCAACACGTAAACCAGAAACATCATCAAATCGCCCATCGTCAATTGTTCCTGCAGCACACGCCACCCGCCGTAAACCAGCAGACCTGCTGTGGCCAATGGGATGACCGTTTCCCAAACGATCTCAATCGCCCGCGACCACCACCAGGCGTATAATTCTTGGCGTCCCATCACATGATTGCCGCGCATGATGCGATTGACTTCCGCATGCTGACGCCCGAATGCGCGTACGACCCGCATCCCACCGAAGGACTCCGTCGTCAGCGAATCCACTTCTTCGCGCTGCGCCCGCACGCGTCGAAACTGGGGACGGATACGATGAATCCAAGTCCGATGAGTGAAATAAACCAGCGGAACAATACCAATCGCGCCGATCAACAAACGCCAATCGACCCACGCCAGAATCAGAAAGCTGCCGATCAATTGGATGACAGCGCGCCACGGGTTATACAACATGCCGAAAACAAGGTCCCCCACGCTGCCGGCATCTTGCCGCAATATGCTGGCGGCTCCACCGGATTTCAATTCCTGAATTCGGTGCAAGGGTAACCTGGCCGCATGTTCAAAAACCTGCTTGCGGATCGACATCTGCAGCAACTTCGTCACGCGCGTGGCGTGCCATCGACCCCAGACGTGCAGGAACAACTTAACCAACGAAATTACCAGGATGCCGCCAACGATCAGCAACAACAAGGGCCAAGGTTCCCGTGGGATCCACTCGGGCAATCCTGCCGGGAGCGGTTCTTCGGTCAAGACATAATCGACGACTAATTTCACAGCGGCCGGAGGAATCAAGGCCAAGATCGTAGCGACCGTCAGCGTCGCCATCGAAAAAATGATCGACCGTCGGTGATCGCCAAGCATGCTTAGAAATTCACGGACCAGCGACCAGCTTGAACGGTCGCGCTCCGATTTTCGTTGCCGTTTTTTGTCAGATGAGTCTCGGTCTGCTTCCGATCCCTTCTCCCGACTGAGAAATTCCTGCTTGTATTCTTCGAAACGCTGGCGACTGGACAGAGGTTGCTTGCTCATAGACTTTCGTTTTAACTCTCACCGTTGTGACCGACCGGCACAGTCACAACCGCGCCGAACATGGAATCATAGGCGTCACCGTTCCTTTGAGCAAACGACCAACTTGACCGGCAAAGCCGCATGGCGATCGCGGTCTATTTTTCGCACCATCTTTTCCAACTATTTTATTCCAAAGCCAGTCACCGGCATGCCGTGTTTAAAAATGTGAGCGGCAAGGCGCTCACAAGAGATGACGGAACATCTCCGATATTCATCGTCTGTGTGATAAGATCGGTGCTTAAATGGGCCCGGTGGTGGCACGCCGTTTGATAAATGATTTTTACGTAATGATATGTCCCAAAGTCCTCCTGAAACGGCTCCCCTGCAATCGCGCGGCAAATTGAAAGACAAGTTCCGCGCCGTCGTCGCGATCCCTTGTTGTAATGAATTTGACACCCTTCCAGAAACATTAAAAAGTCTGGAGGCAACTGGGCCGCTGCTTGAGGAGGTGCTGATCATCGTCAATGTGAACCAGCGTGGTTCAATGGACAGCGCGAATAACTTGGCGACGCTGGAATGGCTTCAACAATTTGAGTCGCCGCTGCCGTTGGCTTGGCTGGATCACGTGACTGATGGCAGGGCCTATCCAGAGAAGTTTGGCGTCGGCTTGGCACGGCATCAAGCTTGCACCGTGGGAATGTCTTTCATCGACGAAACGGCGCCCATCATCAGCCTCGATGCAGACAGCCCCGTGGATTCTAATTACTTCACTGCGATCTTTGACTTCATCGCGCACCACCCTAACTTCCGAGCCGGCCATGTGAATTTTAAGCATCGACATTGCGGCACCGCGGATGAGAAACGCGCGATCGTAATTTACGAACAACATCTCAAACGGCACCGTCAAAAACTTCAAGACGCCAATTCTCCGCACGCCTACTACGCGATCGGTTCAACGATTCTTTGTACGAAGCAAGCCTATATAAAATCGGGAGGCTACCACCGGCGGCGCATGGCGGGCGAAGATTTCTATCTGTTGCAACAGCTGAGCAAAACCGGTTGCAAGATCGAAATGATTCAAGAGGCGATCGTATTCCCGTCTGACCGCGTCTCCGATCGCGTCCCCTTTGGAACGGGCAAAGCGGTGGGCGATATCCTCCAAAGTGGAAACTGGCTGACCTATCACGATTATTGCTATCGAGATTTGGGTTTGTTACTGGAGGCCGTTGAAAATGGAGTTTCCCATTCGGCGGCGGATATTTTGCAAAACGTTCCCCAGAGTTGCGCCGGCTGGTTGGTAAGCAGAAAATTTGAGAACGTGTGGCCAAAACTCAACGCCAATTCCACAGGTAGCGAAATGTTACTTCAGCGCTTCCACGAATGGCTGGACGCATTTCAAACGTTGAAGTTGATCCATTTCCTATCCGACAACACCTACCCGCGGGTGCCGGTGAGCTTGAAAACGAATCCGATAGATTCAAATCACTAACATTGAGATAAATCAGGATTCTCTAAGGTTCATTCGTTTGCTTTAAGAAGGCTGACAAGACTCAGAATTGACAAAAAGATTAGTGACAAAAAAATTACGCGCTTCATCTTTTTGTCATTAATTTTTTTGTCAAACACTTTGCTACCAAAGACTTGGAATGTTTTTCTCCGGATAAAGAGCATCCAACCGGTGAAAATCAAACCGCCGATAGAAATCCAAGTCTATACACCTTAAGATCACGCAATACCGTCCCCGCGATAAAAAAAGAAAGCCCTACTGATGAACGACGATCTTCCAGCGCTGCCGTTTCTGCGCGTTGGCATCGGCCACGACACGCATCGATTAAAAATCGGGGGACCGCTGCGCATCGGCGGAATCGACGTTCCCTTTGATAAATCATTGGACGGTCACAGCGACGCCGATGTGTTGCTGCACGCGGTTACCGACGCAATTCTGGGAGCGGCAGCAATGGGTGATATCGGCGAACTTTTTCCAGACACCGAAACCGAAAACAAAGGCCGCGATTCGGCCGACATGCTCCTGGCGGCGATGCAAAAGGTCGCGGCAGCTGGTTTTCAGATCGCGAACTTGGACTGTATCGTTTTCGCCCAAGCCCCTAAACTCTCCCCTTACAAACGCCCGATCGCTCAACGCATCGCTGAGATTTTGCAAATTGCCCCCGAACAAGTCGGCGTCAAAGCCAAAACAGGCGAAGGCGTCGGCCCCGTCGGGAACTCCGAAATCATGCAGGCCCAGTGCATCGTGATGCTGATGCAAATCCGCTAAACCAATACCAGTTTCACCACACATTTCGCACGCCCCCATCCCGACTCCGCATTTCTTATGTCAAGCTCCGAAACGAAGCATCGTGTCCTTGGCATCGACCCGGGCCTGAACATTACCGGCTACGGTTTAATTGAAGTAGAAAACGATCGCCCTCTGATCATCGAAGCCGGCGTCGTACGCAGCAAACGCTCTCAATCATTAGGCAAACGGCTGGCGTCCATTTATCACGGCGTCGACGACGTCATCAAATCTTTGAAACCCGACTGTATGGGATTGGAAGAACTTTACAGCCACTATGAACGCCCCAAAACTTCCATCATCATGGGTCACGCGCGGGGAGTGATCTGCTTGGCTGCGGAGATCAATTCGATCGAAATCAAAAGCTACGCCGCCACCCAAGTCAAACGCGTGCTCACCGGCAACGGTCGGGCTCCAAAGAACCAAATGCAATTGGCCGTGATGCGTCATTTAAACCTTGACGAAATTCCCCAACCGGCCGACGTCGCCGACGCGCTGTCGATTGCGTTGTGTCACTATTACCTGTCCATTCGCCCCAGCAGTCTTACATGATCACCAAAATCTCAGGCAAACTCCTCCAACTGGGCGAAGACATCGCAATCCTAGAAGTCCCACCCTTTCACTACGAAGTCCTAATCCCTGACTTCACACGCCGCCAATTGCAACTGAAACTTGATCACGAAATCGAGCTTCACACGATCGACTACATTGACGGCAACGTGCAAAGAGGGGGCCGTATGACCCCCCGTCTGATCGGATTTAACAGCCTGGTCGAACGCGAGTTCTTCGAAATGTTCTGCTCGGTTGACGGCGTGGGTGTGAAGAAAGCATTACGAGCCATGGTCCGCCCTGTTCCCGACGTCGCCCATGCGATCGAGGGACAGGACGTCAATACGCTCAAGACTTTGCCGGGTATCGGGGCCGCAACGGCCGAACGGATTGTAGCGAAACTGCGTCGCAAGATGGCCAAATTCGCGCTGATGATCCCCGCGATGGAAGGAGAATCAGACAACACATCCGGCCAACGTAGCCTGGCCGAAGAGGTTTCCCAGATTCTTATTTCGCTGGGACACCCCGAAGTCGAAGCGCGCGACATGGTTCAAGGCGCGATCGAGAGCGGAAAAAAATTCAAAGACGTCGAATCTTTGTTGCAGATGGTCTACGACCAAAAAAACGAAAGTTGAAAATGCTACCACCCGATGGCACTTATAAGTAAGTAGCTGGGATTGATCAACAAACTGTCGCGCTCCACGGGTGCTCGCCCTCAAACCCGCGCATCAAGATCCGCGCGATCGTCAGTTTCGAAACGTCCGTCAAGGTCAACCAATATCTGCCAACAAGGCACGCGCCCTCCTACCATGGCGCGGCTTAGGCAGTGAATCTACGGCGGCCGCCGGTTACTTTTTTGATTTGTCCTTACCTCGGTTCGGCCCTGCCATCGCAGTGCGCAACAACGCTATGAAGCTGGCACAATTTCGACGCAACGATTTCGGCTTGCCGGCCGCCCTGTGCGTATTTTCGGCGTTGGCTGTTCTGTACAGTCTGAATTGGTTTCGCTGGACCGACGATCTGTTGCGGGACTGCGGTCTCTGGTTGACGCCGTCGATGCAGCAAAAGGATCAGTTGCTGCTTGTCTACGCGGAGCCTCAGCTTCTTGAATCGGCGTCGCCCGAATTGATTACGTTACTTGATTCCATCGAACAACAGTCGCCCAAAAAGATTGGAATCGTGGCGACCGGCCCCAGCCGAAATTTCAGCGCTCTCAATCACATCCCGCGCGCGTCCGCGTTGACCGTCGGATTTCCTTTGCAAAAATTGCTGACCTCTGAATCGCCCGTCAATAAAAACAAATTTAGAACAGGTTTCATTGACCTCAATCACTCGAAACAACCCATCTATCGCAATGGTGTCGTTTCCACGCAGCACGCAGGTTCAAGACTAAATTCGTTTGAATTCGAAGTCGCTAAAAGCGTTTCCCCACTTTCAGATAACCTGCCCTCGGCCCATTATGGAATTCGCTACGCGGGGGGCCCTAATACGCTGGCACACATCGACTCCAGCGCGCTGCTCAAAGGCAATTTGATCAGAGAATTAATTAGGGGCAAAATCGTCTTGATCGGCCCAGAATATTCGCAACGCTTTCACATGCTGACGCCAACGACAAAGGGAGATGCCCGCATGAGTCGTTTAGAGATTCGCGGCAACATGGTGGCCAGTTTGGTCAACGAGAACTACGCGACGAAACTGGGCACCGTTTCCTCGTTCATGCTTCTTGCGTTTGTCACACTGGTCTCCTTTCAGGTCGCACGACAAACACCCAAGCATTGGCTGCCGACGTTGATCTTGGCGCATGTGGCAATCGCATTGGCAATGATTGCCGTTTGCTATTGGTTGACCAGCGTTTGGTTGCCAGCGACGGCGCTGCTGTTGGCGGGGTTGGTGTCTACGATCATTGCGACGATGCAGCGCTTCTCCAAGCTCGAAGACTACGTCCAGTTTTGGAAGATCCGATCCACCGTCCGCGAAGCCCACATAAAATCTCGCTTCGAGGTCGATGCATGGCAAGCCATCGGTGACGTCACCTATCAAATGTTTCAACCCACGCGCGTCGTGATGATGGAACTGCGTCCTGGGGTAACGCATCTTAAACGCGTCCGTTCGATCGGCTGTGATTATTCGCAGATCTATGAAAAGCGGTTGGATTACAAACGTGCGCCCTATTGGGATCCGATTCAAAACAAGGCACCCATTCAAAGCCTCCAGCGCGGTTTCTTCACACCCAACCCAGGCGTGAAGGAGGCCGAATACATGTTGCCGCTGGTTCACGGCATCCACATTTACGGCGTCATTGCGATGGCCTTAGAAAGGGAAACACTGGAAAGATGGAACGATTTTGATGCGTTTCTCGCTCGTTTTTGCAGTGAGATGTCTCAGTTGATCGCCGGCAGCCAACAGGCCGCACGTGAAGGTTCACGTCGGCTTAAATTTATTGAACGTTGCAGCACGTTTCCCGAAGAACGGTCCTTCGTCGAAATCCAAACCAACAGTCAGCTTCAAGACGACCTCATTGAGCGCGTCGACATCGCGTTTGATTGCTCGGAATCTGCGATGGCCACCTTCGACATCTACGGGCGCATCATTCGCCGCAACTCCAACCTCAATCGACTACTTCAAAAAACTGAGCTCTCCGGTTCGGGTTCCACTTGCATCGACATTATTTCAGCCATCAGCGGTCAGTCACCCAATACCGCGCGGCAAACGTTTCGCGACGCGATTTTGTATAACAAAAGCGCGAAGTACCTCGTTGATCGTGCTTTCACCGATGCGCCGATGATGATGTACATCAAACCGATGCAACTTCAGGACGACGAAGCGCGCACCTCCATCGAAACGCACGGCTTGTTATTAGAGGTCGTCGACGGAAGCGTCTTTCAAGAGATTCGACAATGGAACCATGAACTTTCCGCCGCCATAGTCCCCGAGGTTCTTGAAAAAGCCACCCACCTTGAACACAAGACCGCGCTGCTCAAACAACCCATTGCAGACAACGCAGCGCTCAATGACCTGTTTGGCTCCGTCGGCGATACCGTGTCAGAAATTGTCTCAGTGCTCCAAAGCTGTCAGGATTTGCGCGGCCGCCAGGTTACCGAATCACCGGAGAACTTCTTCTTATTGAATACGATTCCCGTGTGGCGATCGGTGAAAGCGCGCTTCGAAGAGGAACTGACTCAGCGCTCGATTACGATCCTCGATAATGATGCTGCTGAAACGGAAGTCAAAGCGATTGCCAATCCGATCCTACTGGAACGCTCGTTCATAAAGATTTTAGAGTTTTTGCTGGGCAATGCGTTTGACGAAAGCGAGATTCAGTTTGAAATCATTGAGCAAATCGACGGATTTGAATTCCGCTTCACCAACCAGGGCGGTGGCACTCCGGTAGACACGCTGCGCAAATCGCTGGATCAAGCGGCCAACGAGACCGTTAGTCGTCGCGCCCAGAAGTACCTCAATCTGGACACGGCTCAAATTGATCAGCTCCAGCAAATTGACGCTTGGGTCAGCCAGTGGGGTGGCAGTTTCGGCGTCCAAAACCTCCCGCATTGCATCACCGTTTCGGTCACGTTGTCAAACATCCAACCGGCCCCGATAAAAACGGCTCCGACAAATACGGATTCCAGGCAAACGCCAGCCAAAACAACAGTCGCCGAGCAAACCAATCCGCTCCGCCGAGCCAGCGACGACGTTGACAGATCAACTCCATCAACCCGGCAATAAAGGTGGGGCTGATGCCGGATTTATTTCCCTTTCCAATCTTCCCCGTCGATTCCGCATCGGTGACGCTGACGACCACCGTTTGGATTGGTGTTGTCGTGGCCGTTTTCTTCAATCTCAAACTGGGCTGGAATCTCTCCGCCTTAGTCGTGCCGGGCTACCTCGTGCCGCTGATACTGTCGCGCCCGACGACGGCCGTTGTAATTTTCGTCGAAGCCATCCTCTCCTACTTGCTTGCCCGTTGGCTCTCAGAGAGCCTCAAACAACTCCCCTGGTGGAGCAGTTTCTTTGGTCGCGACCGGTTTTTCATCATCGTTGTCATCAGCGTCATTGTGCGATCGACGTGCGATGGGTGGTTATTGCCAGAATTTGGGCAGTACATCGTCAACGAAATGGGATGGAGCTTCGACTATCGAAATGAGTTCCAGAGTTTTGGACTGATCATCGTTGCCCTGATTGCCAACTACTTTTGGAAACCCGGTTTGGTTCGTGGCATTTTGCCGATCACGGTCTGCATCGCAGTGGCGTACTTGATCATTTACTACGTGCTGGGATCTTTGACCAATCTCAATCTCTCGAACTTCGAGTTAATGTATGAGGACATTTCTGCCTCCCTTTTAGCCAGCCCAAAATCCTACATCATCCTCATCTGCACCGCCTATTTAGCATCGTGGATCAATCTGAGATATGCTTGGGATTTCAACGGGATTCTCATCCCCGCGCTGCTAGGAATGATGCTTTACAACCCGTTGAAAATCGCCGCGTCGTGTGCCGAGTGCATGCTCATTTTTTCCGTCGGCAGCCTCGTTTTACGGGCTCCTCTGTTCCGCGACATGGGGATTCAAGGCGGCCGCAAGTTGCTGTTTTTCTTCACCATCTGTTTCGGATTGAGACTGTTATACGCTCATCTGATCCCATTATTCTCCAACAACGCACAAGTAACCGACGTGTTTGGATTGGGCTATTTACTTTCAACATTGATGGCTGTCAAAGCGCACGATCGCCAACTGATGATCCGAATGCTCAAAGGCACGCTGCAGGTTTCCTTGGTCGGTGGAATCGCCGGGTGCGTCATTGGGTTTGCGCTTTTTTCCTGGACGGGCACTTTCTTCAACCGCTCGATCGCGGCCGTCGCGACACCAACCCAAGGCCACGTTCGGGTTGTCAATCATTCGAAAAAAACGATCAACCAACTGATTCGACAAAGCAAACCGTTGCTGTATGAAAAGAAGGAATCCGGCAGCTACCAACCGCCGTCTTACGTCGAACTTTCGATGTTTCGATCTGCGCTGCATGACCTCAAACAACTATCCAGCACCAAAGATTCGGCCGCCCTTGCGACGATCTCCAAAAAACTGGCGCGAGTCAACTACGCACTGACCGTTTCCGCCAACGACGTCCTGTTCCTATCTGAAAATCAGCCGACACACGGTTGGGGGATGTTCGCGATCGACCTCCGACAACCCGAGGGCGTTTGCTTCGAAGTGCCAACGCCATTGGATGAATGGGGCACCTTCGAATCCGGTCTGGCGTTGATGCACCAACTCCCCACCTACGTGTTGGCGATTGCCGGTGCGGGACGGACCACCAACATTGATGGCACTTCGGACGTGACGGTTTCCAATGCCACCATGTTCTCCGAATTTCACAAAACGTTCGGCCATCACCAGACCGTGCAGATTCGCGCGATGACTCAATCGCTGTGGCGAAAGATCAACAAAAACGAGATTCAACCCGACGCCGTTTCACCGTCGCAATTGTACGTCGCGTCGGAACTGCCTGAATCAATTCCGTTGGAGCAACTTCAACAGATCATTGGCCAGTTCAACGTGCGTTGGTCGCAGTCGCCGTTTAAAAACAAGGTCAGCCTGTCGAATCAATACGCCGAACTCCTCCTCACAAAGAATGCTCGCCGCCGACTTCAGGTGATGTCATTCTCTCAGCCCCAGACCACCCCCAACCCAACAGCTTCAAATCCTATCAGACCAGTGCCGGACGACGTTCATTCTGAAGAAGTCGCGATCGTTCGTCAGCCACTGTCGGAGTTCTTAAGAACGATCAAACAAAGTATCTGTAAGCAGAGCTCTAACCAATTCGTGCCTGCGAAGCTCGAAGAGATGCTGTTCATGGACCACGAAGTGATCAGCCCGTTAATTGATCTGGTTGGCGCAACCCAGCCAGACACGTCACTAACGCCCGGCGGCAAAGCGCTTCCCAATTGGTTGACCCGTGAAAAGAAAGAGAAGATTCGCGCGATCCGAACGGCGGCCAATATCGTTGGCTACGAAGTTTCCGTGATCTTAGACACTGAAAACGGGGACCAATATTTCTCACTCAGCGAGAACTCAATGTCGCCCAAAGGCTGGGGCACCTTCATCTTGCGCCCTTCTCTGATGGAAGACCTCGCTATTGAAATCCCGCGGCCCTTGTTTGAAAACCGTTCGTTCGACTTCGGCGTCAGTTTGTTTCAGCGTCCCCGCGCGTCGGCGCTGTTGATCGCCGGAGCCCATCCTCGGGCCAACGACGATGGCACCGCGGATGTTTCTAAGGCCGCCAATCGCAGAAACCTATTCAACCTGGTCCGCCAAGTTCTGTTTCGAAAGCTGGAGGATCGACCTTACATGCTTTGCCAAGCCCGCGCCATTCAAGCACCAGTCGATTCGGACATCGTGATGGCATCAGACGAAGGCGAAACAAGTTTTGAGCAACTGTCGCCGCTAAAAAAATGGCTAACGCAGAAGTTGATCGACGACGAATTTTCGATTGGATTTGTGGACGGTTCGCCCAACACGGCGGGATACGAGCTAGGAATCTTGATGAAGGCAGCCGCCATACAGGTTTCCATGAACAAGGAGATTGTCAGCCTCTGGCTGTCGCCGGCGCTCAGGGTGAAGTATCGCCAGCAAAACGAACACGGCACGCTGATCGCCCAAATGAACGCCTGCAATATTGGCGTGACCATCGGAAATCTGTCGGAACAAGTTTCCGTCGACGCCGCCCCAGCGTGGGCCGCCCCATTGAAAATTTCCAAACAGCGATTTCCGATACAACTCAAATCCGCGATCGACAGTTACGTCCGCAATTTCGACGTCATCAAACTTATCTCCATTGACCAGCAATTCCCAACATGGACCTTCAAAAGTGTCTTAGACAAAGTGTCGGGACAGACCTTCCTGATCGTGCTAAATCCCAACCAAGAATTAGTCGCCATCTGCAATCTAACCGGCTATATCGGTACAGAAACGTTTCGCGTCTCCAATCTCAACAGCGAAACCGTCCGCAAGTTTATTAACTCGCACAAACTTTGGCTGGAGGTAGGTCGACCATGAGATTCCGCGACTACTTTTGGATTCTGTTTGCTGCTGTGGTGCTAACGTGGGTTTACTTCGGCGGCATGTTGCAGAAGGTAGGCTTCAGCCCGACCTCTGAGGAAATTGACCGCGACGATGCAAAACGCGTCAGCACCGTTTTGCTTAGCGCGAAGGATTGGGCTGAGTTTCACATTTCACCCGACGCCCGCAGTATCCGCTTAATAACCAACGGGGCGTTGGAGAACACGGAACTCCCCCAAAAGAATCAATCCGATCCGCGTGAAGGTTGGAGATACAGTATCGAGTATCAGTTGCTTGACGCCGATGGAGAACTGATCGGGCAACACACTTACGAATCACGAACGCGCGTCCGGCAATTGGTGGACAAAGACCAAGGAACGCTGATCAATCCATTGATGTTCGCGAAAACGGACCGTGTTGCGACGCAAACGCGCTTCGTTCAAATTCCAATCGTTGTTGCCGGCACCAGCGATGCCAATTTACGCCCTGCGATGATTCGAGTCCGCGCGGCAGATTCGGATCCGCAAATTGTTGAAATCGTCGCGCGGGTGCGTACCAAGCACCAAAGACCCCACTTCGACCAACCTTCGACATGGCGACAGATTCCAGCCTCCAGTCGCCGAAAACTGGCACGCTATTGCGTCTTTGACCAAAAGTTTTTGACGAAATCCGAACGGGCAAGCCTTCTGCGCTGGCAATGGCTCAAGGCCCCGACCTTGAACAAGGTGAAACTCAGGCACCTTTACTTTATCGGCGAAGTTGATGATCAAGAAGCAAGCGAATATGTCCCCTGCGGTGCAAATACAATTTCCGCCGCTCGTAAAATCACGTTGCCGTTGCCCGAACGCATCGGCAACTTCAAACTTTCAGCCGAGCGTTTAAATTTAAGTGAATCCAATCCGCACCCGATCTATTTCACCATTCGGCTTTTCCCCAGCGACCAAAGCGAACCCCTAATCTGGGAAGAAACGCTCGCCGAAAACAAGGCTGAATTCACTTTCCCCGTCAGCGGCGGGCTGTTGGAGTTTGAATCTACCAGCGCGGCCACTTGGTCGGCGACGTGGACGCACAACCAACCTGACGCTCCGCCGGTGCAGATTCACGATGCTGAGGTGGCGTTTGGTCAGTCCGCCGAAATCACCTCCAACAACGGAAATTTACGAGTCTATCTGGCCGACAATGTTCCCGTCAGCTATCGCGTGTCACATTTCCAAACGCAGCCGACGCCCTTCCGCATTACGTGCCGGCTTGCGTTTGGCGATGCGTTCACTTCGGATCAGGTGCAATCGAACATGCAAAATCGTAAAGGCAGTTTCGAACGTTGGGACGAACTGAAATTTCTAAACTGGGCTTGGCTCAACGATGACGACCAAATCATCGAACAAGGCGAAATCGGAATCCAGCCGACGATCTCTGCCTATGATCAATTGTGGAAGTCGGGCGAAACCAATTTAGTTTCTGAATTCAAACGTTACTATTTTTCGATTCCCCCAGAAGCAACCAAGATTCAGTTTCACTCCAACAATGTGCCGTTCTTGATCAACGCGTCCGTGCGGCCCAACCACCTACCGGTCGTCACTCGACTTCCCGAGGACCATCATCCGTTTGAGCGCCAATTCAAACCTTACAGGAAATGGTACAACCTGCACCCCGATGAGAATCTGCGATTGATCTCTGATAACCGGTCTTTCCTTATCAGCACACAAACTCGACCCAGCGACACCCAAGACGAGGACACGATCGGCAAACGCGAATTTCAATGGCAGCGTTATGAACCCAAGGGCCAGTGGATTGGCCGTCAGTTGCTCGCGCCCGCGACGATGGAAAGCGTGGTCACCGAAGCCAGTCGCGGTTCCTCCTTTTATGAGATGAACAATGGCGAAACTTACTCCGTCCAAGACTATGGCATGAGCATCGACGCCCAATACCGTCTGATCTACGTCGCTCCTGCATCCACCCAAAGCGTACTGATCGTGAGCCAGGATGGAAAAATTGTGCAGCGCGAAAAGTTAAACTCCGCCCGCGGAAACATCAGATTGAAGCTCGATCCTTTTAATGCTGCATCGAACATCACACTCCAAGGGCCACCCGAAATCCGCATGTTCCTCAGCGGTGGTGATGTCGTGGGCGCGAAACGGTATTTGAAACGAACGGCCTCCAAATTAGAAAACGGAAAACTCGAATTCGAGCACGTCAAAACGACGCCGCTGGATGAAGTCCTAACGTTGCTGATCTACCGAAAATCTTCCGGAGAACAGCGCTGCAAATTCAGCGTTAAAATCGAAGCGGAAAACCAAATTCAAATGAAGAAGTCGGGGCCAGTGGAAAGCCTGACGTCGCTACACCAAATTTACGATCTAAAATCCAGCGCCCAACAACAGAACGCTATTTTGATTGGCACCGACGCGGAACTGGACGTCCAACACCGCTGCTTCATAAGGTTGGGCGCCGATCTTCCGCCTGGCCGATACACGATCAAAACCCAACGTATCGACCAACAAGAAGACGGCTTCGTTTTGCTGTATCAGTCGATTGCAATTAATGAACCGACCGAATGAATCTAAAACCGCGAGCGTGAATCTAGAGACGCAGGCATAAATCGAGCAATAGATCTAAAACGAATTCCCCAAGCCCAACCCGAACAACCATGAACCATTTCAAATACTTCACCGGCGCGTGGTGGTTCGCATTGGTGCTGACGATTGGCACCGCCAACTTGGATGCACAAGACGTAAAAACACCCACCGCGCCTGCGTCCGATCGAGCGTGGCTGTGGTCAGAACTTAAACAACAAAAAACGTTCGACCATTTGGAAACATTACAAAAAGAAGATGTGAATCAGTTTGAAAAACTGCTCATCGAGACGCTGGCCGAGCTTAAGAAACCCAAACAAGCCATTGCCGTCAAACCTCTTCAAGACCGCTGGGCCGTCCTCAATTGGCAGCTGCACGAATCACCTTCGAGTGAAATGTTTGTCTTGCGCGAACATCCCGATCACCGATACGGCAGAGGTGCTTATGCATTTCGAACAGCCCCCCCATCGCGCATCGCGTTGCAAGCGCCCCATCGTTTCAATGATCTCATGACCGGTTCGATCGCGATAAAGCTCTTCCACTCACAAACCGTATCCGCCATCGCGCTCAACACCATCCACCGCAGCGCAATTGACCTGTCTCATACGAACCTACATTTTTTCAACGCTTTCACCTCGGCAATGATCAAAGCCCACCAAGGCATCGCAATCCTGCAAATTCATGGGTTCACCAACCAAGGCAAAACGGGTGCCGCTAAATCTTCCAGCATCATCGTGAGCGACGGCACAAAGTTCCCCGGACGATCAGCCCGACAAACGGCGTTGGAACTCAAAGCCACCTTCGGCGCCGGGGACGTGCGTCTGTTCCCCGTCGACATTCGACAGCTCGGTGGCACGACCAACCGACAGGCCACCATCGCTCACGGCCTCGGCTGCCCAAACTTCCTACATCTCGAACTCAACCGAGACTTCCGCGCCAAACTGGATGCCGACGCTAGCGTTCGCGCGTCCTTCTTCGACAGTGTTTCACGCGGCCTGAGCAATTAGGTCTCCGCCACCGGCGGTGTGGAAGTGTTATTGACTTCGGCTGCCCCCTCAAAACACGGGGTTTTTGACGGCGACGCAGTGGCCGTTTGAGCGCAGACTCTGCGCCGCAGCCTTCATCTTTTCACCACCAATTTTCGAAGCAATTTTTGCCCCGTCAGATGAGAGGCCGAACCTTTAATCTTTTTCTATTTCCGTTGTGATAAACACGGAAAATCACTACTCTCGGCCAAAATCTTGGCTCGCTAGCAGGCGCACGTTTTGTGCGTCCAGAACCGGCCTCCACACAGCCCCCAAAAAGTGATTTTCACACCGTTGATGTTGTCTCCGGTGCGCTTCCGATGATCGTCCACTCCCCGCACAATCGATGCTGCTCAGTTCGCTGGGAATCTGTGCGCGCGGCCGCGGTGGTGGGTGTATCTTTGTTTGTTATCGCGTCGTTGATCTGCGGGTCGCTTCGCGCTGAAACGACGCTGGACAGTAAAAAAGAAATCCGCCTTCCCAATCGCGCCCCTCTGAAGTGGGAAAACTTGAGTGACGGCCTGCAGCACATCGCGGGCCCCAAACCAAGATTCAATCGGGCTTATAAACTGAGCATCGTTGAATTGTCTCCCGGCGAAGCGGTCGACTTTCAAGTGCCCGAAAACGAGTTCATTCGCGTGCTCAGCTGCGGAGACACCACGGTTGCCGAAGACACGTTGCAGATCTGGACCTCCGATGGAACGGGGCTGTTTCGCAAACTCACCCCAGCGGTCTCCACCGATCAAATGTCGATGGTTGCGGCGCCCGATGATGCGGGAATTTCGATCGGCCGCGTCCTCTGTTCACCGGTCGCACCTGCGCCGATGACCGTCGCGGTGTTTACTTCGGCGCGTTACCAGCACCGCACGTTGGATTACTACCAATGCCCCATCGATTGCAGCGACGATCGCGTCGAAATCAGTGACGACCGCGGTCGGCGACCGTTGTACTACACACCTTTGAAATCCGGTCGACGGTATCCGCTGGAGGTGGAAGGAAGCACGCGTCTGCGTTTGGAAACACGTTTGAAATACGATCTTGACGCCAGCCAACATCAATTTTACTGGATCAAGATTTTCGTCGATGGCGTTTACCACAAAACGCTGATGTTCGACACGCTGCCACAGCGCATGCACCGTGAGTTTGTCGGTGGGGTGGAAAGGCTGATCGGTGCTCGCGAATTCGAGTACTGGGATATTGAAAACGATTGCGAATCGGTCGAGATCGAACTCTCTCATCCGGCCTATGTGCGTGCCAACGCGGTCGGCCTGAACCTTTGCAACCCGCTGACCAATTGCCGCTTCAATTTTCCAGCGTTCGAAAAGCAACTGACCGACGAAGATTCGTGGCTGGAACAGGAGTGGCTGGACGACGGTAAAACACTGGACCAATATCTTCAGGGGGACCAAGATTTCACTTCCCCCCCGACCGATCCGCTGTGGGATCCGTACCTAAATTACCCTCGATTGCTGGAAGTAGCGCGCGACAACTCCGTGCTGCACGGCGGTTTGCGAGCCTACATGTGGATGCGGGCGATCGCGTCTCACCGACGCGGGGAAAGCGATTTCGGCGACGAGGTTTCATCGGCTGAACTTGTCGGTCGCATCAAGAATCGTTTTACCTACTTTCGCGATTTCACTCCGATCGACGTCAACCCTGCTACCGCCCCCAGATTCGTCGGGTTTCCCGTCCGCTCCATCCGCCGTCCCAATCAATCTGAAACTCAAACCATTGTCGGCGAACAGCATATTCTGGAGGCGGCCCAAAGGCTGCCGACCACCACGCTGTACCCCTTGGCAACCGACGGTGATCAATCATGCGGTTGCAGTAGCCTGCGCTTTCGTCCCCAAAGGTCACTCGGGAGAACGCTGATTCGCTGGATCGTCGACCGCCATGAAATCACCTCCAACGTGAATATCCAAGTTCAATATGACGACCGGCCGCCGGTGACGCTCAGTCTTGAACCCCATTCAGCATTGCCGACCGAGGCGTTTATTCCAGGCCGATCCGAAGCGGCGCTTGCCAGTCTGTCGGTCGTCCATAACCGCTATGACAGTGGTCCTTGGGGCGGGCCTTTCGCTTCCATTGATCAAACCGCACCGATGATCCAAGCGGGCATCGCCGAACTGATTTTGCCGGCCGACGTCAGGGAGGTGAAGGTCACCGCTTCTTCGCAAACCGACCAAACGATTGAAATTGGCTGTCAGATTTTGGTCGCGGCTTACTCCAAACTTTCTGAATCGGCCTACCTCAAGCACTCCAAACACGCCAGCATGATGCCCGAGATGAAGGAGCTCTCCGGCGGTCAACTGAGCAATGATTCCACGGATCTGCAACGGCTGCTTAAAAGCCACCTTGATAACTTCACCGCCGGCATCGCGGCCGGAAATCAATTGGCCGCTCCCACCGAAATCTGGTCAAGCCAACGTCTCAAAGACGCCCGCACCGCCGCGCTCAGCGCCGCCAATGTCGGCAATTGGCCAACCGTGATGGAGCATCTGACCGACATGGTGCACCACTCTAAATCGCAGCAGCGCAATGACGCCATCGTCACGCGCACTGAATTACTGGAACACGCCGGCGAATACTTCTTGGCCAACCGAGAACGTCGCGGCTGGCTGATGTTTTCAAAGGATCCATCACTGAAACAGCAAATGCTGGAGAAACTGTTGGCCGAAACAGCCGACCGCCCCAACGAAGATTTCAACCGTGAAAACATTCTTTCTGTCGGTTCCAGTGAAATCTCCAGCATCGACGCCCAAATCGAATTGGCCAAACAGTTGGCCGCCAACGGGAGATACCGGTTTGCGTTTCACGCGATCCCACCCGAAGCCACCGGCGATGAAGTCGAAGAACTCCGGTTGCGTTGCTGTTTTCAGATTCGCTGGTGGCGTTCGTTCAAAAAATCGCTTCTGCGCGTGCAAGACACTCAACAGAGAAACTTCTGGGGCGGCATTAAACTTTTACAGCTTGGTAAATACAAACGCGCTTTCAAATTACTTTCCAACGCCGGCCAACGCGGGCAAGCTTGGATCACTCATTGGAAGTATGGTGACCATGTTTACGCGCGATTGACGGACCCTGATTTTCTCACCCGCATGGCAGCGATTGAGGACTGGCAAAGGTACTTAGAAAAAACGCCCGGCCCCAGAGTGAAACAATTCGCTCCTGACGTCGTTAAATCTTGCTACGGCGCGGCAACGATCTATTCCATTGAAAGAGATCTTCGATACGAGTGCTTTACTTCGTTGCAGGCAGCGCCGGCGGCTGTCGCCATCCAAGGCCCCATGCGAATCTCGATTGAATCCCGACCGCTGCACAACACAAAATCGCCCGCGGCGATCAACGGCGTCTTGGAGATCACCAACGGTTCCCAGTTGCAGCGCGTGCCGATCATCAACAACAGTATTTCCAGTACCCTGCAAATCGAAGGACGCGCCGACCAGCAGTTTCCCGGCACCAAGATCATCACCGAAATCGACCTCCCCGAAGGCCTCAACGAGATCCAATTGGGCAGCAACCAGACGGACATGATCCATCGTGTTTCGACCTGGCAGCCAGAAATTAAATCCCCCGTTTTGCCGCCCATCAATCAAACCACGCTGGCCGCGGTTGTCCTCGGCCGATTGGGCAACACGCACGACCCGCAGGTGCCTGAGGGATTCCAGAATCGAATCGGCACCGAAAAATCAACGCCGGATCTGGTGCGGTTGATCTCGCGCGAGGTCGGCGGACGTTCGTTGGCTCATGGAGTGATTCAATTCGCCGGCCATGATCTGAATCTGGCACGACTGACGCCTCATCTGACGGAACAGCTTGGTGATATTCCGGTTTGGCAAAACCGAATCCTGCCAACCCAGGCTCCGCTGAAACTACTTCATCAAGACGACATCTACCAGCAGGCGATCGCGATCGCCTACGACAATCTGGTGGTCAAAACGGGCGCTGGCGTGGACGACCCAAGTAACGACAGCGATTCCAGTCGGATGAAACAAATCGCATCGTTGAGAAAACTTTTGAACGATCATCCTCAGCACCAGGATTTAAGACGCCTGTACAACCACGTCAAAACGGGTGCGTCGTGGCAGCGGATGGAACAGTTTGACCGTCGCGCTGGAGTTTACACCGAACGTGTCAATCGCTGGCGACCGGACAACCCCAGTATCCGTATTCGCAAATCATTGCAGGGGCATCTGTCGCCGCAACGTGCGTTGCTGGGTAACGATCCGCTGATCTTGGATCTGACTTCCATGTTTTCACCCGAAATAGAAGTCACGCTAACTCGTCCAAGCGTGGGTTTTTTAACCATGGCCCAAACGACCGTCATGTGGGAGATCAACGGCCAACACGATCAAGTCACCCTAAAAAACCATGACGATGTCCAGACGTTTCGTGTCGCGATCAACCCAAATAACACTCAGTTGTCTCTCTGGATGCCCCAACCGTATGCCAATCACTTTGTCCACGTTGAAGTCAAGGAAGTGATGGCCGATGGCACGGTAGATGAACAAAGTGAACCTTCGGCCAGCCTTGGTTCGACGCTTCGTTCATACCACGTCGCCACACTCAAAGAGCCACTGCGTTTCCGTGTGGCGGGGCCCAACGTCATTCGCGTTGACCAACTCTTCGAGGGAAAGATTTCCACCCAATTGATTTCTGTCACCGAACCAACACGTACGTTTGAGTTGGTCCCCGAGGCGGATCAACAGGTCGCGCGATATCGAATTTACGAAATGGACTTAACCGAAGCGGCCTCCCCGATCTACCGCGCTCCGCCCACAACAGCGGCGGCTGACAAACACTGGATCGATTCGACTGTTGCCCAGGTTTTTGAGCAGGTCGAAAAGGATTTCTCCTCGCAGGATTTAAACCTATTGGGTCTGAGGTCGCCTGATTCAAATCAGGTCGATGTCGGTGTGATGGACGTCACGCAGTTAGGCCAGCAGGAAAGAGGCACCACCGAATTCAACCTCGGTTTCCGTTCGCGCCGGCCGTTGGACGAATTTCTTGACGAAGCCGAACCGGGCCAATTCTTCGAAACCAGTTTAACCAAACATTACTTCGATCAATGGCGCAACCAATATCGCAGAACCCAGTGGCTGATGCGGCCGAGGTTGGGATCGGGGCCCACGTTTGGGTTTCGGCATAGCCGATTCAACGCCAACCGCGTCGTCGATGACGCCCCCGATAACGGGGCCGATTCCTGGGGGCCGTTGAATTCACAGTGGAACGTTTACGCGTTGGGGCAATACGCCGGAACGCCGCTGCTGCCGGACGCCAATTCGTTTCCATGGACGGCCGGTTTCTCAGGGAGTATCTCTCGAAAATATCATTTCAATCCAAATTTAAGCCATCGACCACGGCTGAGCATTCACGGTCGCTTGCTCAGCGAGGACCAAAACGGTTTTGCCCCGGGTGAATTGGACCAAGACATTTTCACGACCTACAAACGCGATCATCGTTACGGATTACGGTTTTCGGATCAGTTCGTCTATCAATGCTGCCTTGACCGGCGCGTTTACCTGCGGCCGATGTTAAACAGTAACGAGGATCAGCTCATTCCCGACAATGCCGGTTTTGAGATTGGATCGGATCAACTGTTTGGCCCTATTGAGATGCACGTTGACTATCGGTTGACGGGATTTTTCGCCGATAATGATCGTACCGGAGCATCCGTCCAGAATGTCTTTAGCCTTGATCTTAAAACCGAGCATTGGCATCGAGGCGGGCACCGATCGGAGATTGATTTCTCGATTCGCCATGCGATCGATGGCGGCACGAGCGTAGGATTATTCTTTAACCATTTCTTCAACGACGGTCGCGGCTATCGTGACTTCCAGCCTAACTCGATTCTGTTTCGCGCGCTCAAGCAAGAACGTGCCGCAAAAGTCAACCACTTCCATCCCGACTAAATCCCCTCCTGACTTCTATGGCGACTGGCGTTCCATCTAGTTCTTCGACAGCCCCGTCGCCGCCTGCCACGCCCCAACCGTTTCTGGATGTCAACGAATCAAAATCGGGAATTCTTTCCGGCAAAAAATCAAAGCACTCCGCGCTGCGGGTCCTCGGTACGCCCGTCGGACTTCAACAGGTACGCAAACTGTTGGAACTGGGGCTGAACGAGTATCAGATTAAGCTCAATGAAAACCTGATCGTTCAGTTAAAAGTTGAATTTCAAACCTGGATCGGAAACACGAAACAGGTTGCTGAAAACAACGTCCGTAACGCCAAACAGCTAAGCGATCAGCGCTGGTTGTTGGACGAAATAAACGTGCAGAGAAGTCGCCAAGGCAGCCAAGCCCCTCGCTTCGTTTGTGATTTTCTGTTTCAAAAGATCAAGGATCAGCTTGAGGAACTGGCGAATCTCAACACGTTAAACAAACAGTTTCGTCGCAACCTAGCAGCCGCATCAACCCAACAGGTCAGGCGCGAACTGATCCTTCATTTTGCTCAATGCTTGAACCCTGACCCCAACGCGCTGATCAAAGACGAACGAGCGTTCGCGCGGTGGTTCGACGAAGAAGCGCTCAGCGATCGTTTCCTCAAACGACAGGGCGAACTGGAACTGATGCTCTGTTTCACGCTGGATCGACTGGGAGCCACCGTCGTTCACGTCTTTCATCGAGCGATGGAGTTCAACACGGCTTATTTTGGCGGCGCCGCCGACGACCTGAACAATCGAATCAAAGGTATTTGGCAGCGGTTGAACATCGAAGCGTCATTGCTGCAAGCCTTCGTGTATCAAGGCGACCCACGGATTCACTGCGCGGCGATGAAATCATTGCGGCTGATGTTGGAGGCGCTTCCCAGCAGCATCGGATGGACGATCGTCAGCAAACGTATGCTGGGATTCATCGACCGGTCGGCGCGACAGAAAAACGCCGACGTGTGGATTCAATGCGAAGCCCTCACCATTCTCTCCAACCTGTCAGTCGACGCCGCGGTTAACGTCATCGATCAGCGGTTGAGCAATCCCGGCAAAGGGGATGACATTTTCGTGCGGCGGCACGCGTGGAGTTTGCTGGAAAAATTTCTCGCGCGCGGCGACGGGCACTCGATTGAATTCCCGTGGCCTGCCGACTCCAGCAGTTTCGTTCGACAAAAAACGGCCGACGCGCTGTTTCTTTCGATTGACCGATCGGTCCACCGTCGTTGGCGGCAGATCGTCTTGGAAGACCCCGATCCAAAAGTTCGCGCAGCGGCGATCAGCGCCGGCGTACGGCCCGGCTTGCATACACAGCAGAGCATCAACTTTTTCAAAGTCCTGCACCATGTTTTCAAAAGCGAACAGGACGACTTTGTACTCCGAACGGCTCTCTGGGCCACCACCGAAGCCCTCAGACGTAGCCTTGTGAAACTTGCTGCTCAGACGCAAGGGGACCCGGGGCAATCGCAATTCACGATTTTGACATTATTCACCGAACAGATTCGACCCGCCATTGAAGCACTTCAACTGACGCACGATTCGGTTCCCGTCCGCCGTTGGGCCGCCCAGTGCAACGAACGTCTTTGGGGCCTATTGGATGAACAGGCCAAACCTTTGATCGATCGTTTGGCCGGAGAAGTTTCACAGATCAAGCCCGGCCGCAGCAAGACCTTTCCCATCAAATGGTTTGAATGGGTCGACGAAGAATCGCTGACGCGGGTGTTCGCGGTCCTGTCGCAGGACGATTTTGGATACGAAATCCAGAAGACGTGGATGGGATTGAAAGTCACGCGCGGGCCAATTTTTGGACTGCGGCTGTGGCGGCTGCTGCATGAACTGCGACGATCGGCAACTGACAAACGGCAGGGCCACCGCCATAGCATCGGTCGCGTTAGTACGGCCAGACTCAAAGCGCCTTCGCAGATTCTGGGAGAGTTGAGCGAAACGAAGGTCCCCGGCGAACCCCTGAACATCGCCAGCGACGGAACATGGCGACCCTTTCTACCGCTGGTGGACGATCTGGTTTCGGCGCTGAACATGAGCTGGGTGAAGCCCGTCACCGTCAAAATTGTCTCCAGCCAGGGCGTTACTTCCATCACGCCACCACCGGCTATCAAACAAAGGGTCGCCGCCTGTTATGCGCTGACCAAAGATTTTTCCAAGTACGCAAATCTGAGGAATTGGGACGGCGGCACCATCGAAGCGCACTCCTACATGCGGGCGGTGAGCGCACTGGGATTTGAAACTACCTTCAAACCTCACCGGTATAACAAACACGATTTGGCAAATGTGGAATCCACGCCCGCCCACACGCGACCTCCAACGAACGCGCCTCAAGACGACTCCAGTGTCTCTAAGTTCTTTGAAAATCTCACGCGGCTGTCTCCCGTATTGCTGCCTTTGGCGACGCACGTACTGGGTGCCTCGCACTATGACACATGGGTTGGACACTTGAAACGCTTTACCGAATACTTCACTTCCCTGTACGAAAATTCGCTGGGCGAACTGGTGCTGTTTTCGTGCACGGTGTTGTTGCTGGTGATGATCAGGCATCTCTGGATGAATTTTTCGTTTCGCCAATCTCGCAAAAAGATTCCGCTTTCGATCGGTGGTTGGGGCACACGCGGCAAATCAGGCACCGAACGATTGAAGGCCGCACTGTTGGGCGTCATGGGACACGGACTGGTCTCCAAGACGACCGGATGCGAGGCCATGTTCATTCACAGTTACCCTTTTGGGCAGCCGATGGAGATCCCCTTCTTCCGCCCCTACGACAAAGCCACGATTTGGGAGCAAAGGAACCTCGTCAATATCGCGGCCAAACTCAAACCATCGGTTTTCTTGTGGGAGTGCATGGCGCTCAACCCCGACTACGTCAACGTGCTACAACACCAATGGATGCAAGACGACATCGCCACGATCACTAACACCTACCCCGACCACGAGGATATCCAGGGCCCCGCCGGATACAACGTTGCTCAAACGATCTCAGGTTTTGTGCCAAAGAAATCGCTACTGGTGACGACCGAAGAACAAATGAAACCTTTCGTCACCCAGCAGTGCCAACAAAACCAAACCACAATGCAGTCGGTGGGTTGGCTGCAATCGGGCTTAATCACGGACGATATTCTGCAGCGTTTTCCCTACCAAGAGCATCCCGACAATATCGCGCTGGTATCCCAGATGGCGTCAAACTTGGGTCTAACCCACGAACAATCGGTCAAAGCAATGGCAGACGATCTGGTGCCAGATCTTGGTGTTTTAAAAACACATCCAATATCGACGGTGAAAACACGGCGGATTGAATTCACCAACGGAATGTCCGCGAATGAGCGTTTTGGGTGTATGGGCAACTGGAAACGGCTAAAGTACGACCGACAAAATCCTTGGACAGACCCGACCACTTGGGTGGCGGGCGTGATCAACAATCGAGCCGACCGTGTGCCGCGTTCGCGCGTCTTTGCAAAGATTATCGTCGAAGACATTTCGGCCGACCGCTTTTTTCTGATTGGCACCAACCTCCAAGGATTGAAAAAATTCATCGAGGAAGCCTGGCAGGAAAAATCCGCAACGATGACGCTGAAAAAACCCGATGGTGCTTGGGAGATTGAAAATGCGTTAGCGATGTTGAAACGTACCGCATGCGACTTCCGCCAACCGGTCACCGAGGAACAAATCACGCTGCAATTGAAACACATGATCACCAGCGTGACCCAAGAGATGATCGCCAATGGACAATCCGCGCCGGCGGTCAACGTGGACGCGATCACGCCAGCAGTCGATCTGAAAGAACTGTTGGGATCTTCTGGTTTCTCCGGCGACTACCTTGAGGCAATCATCGGCCAGCAATCGTGGCTCAATCGAGCCTACTCTGAATACAAGCAACTGTGCGAAACGATCGAAGACGCGCCTCAAGCGATTGCGGACACCGTTGACGTGAAGTACCGACAGATGCTCGACCGCTGGTTTGCGCGTAAATTCGTCGTCGTCGCCGACGCGGAAGCCACGGGCGAAGAAGTCGTCTCCCAGATCGTGCAGGAAGTACCTCCAGGTTATCTGGTGCGTACCATGGGCATGCAAAACATCAAAGGAACGGGGCTCGATTTTGTTTATCGTTTCCAAGCCTGGGACACTTGTTTTGAAGCCTGCGAAGCGACCCAAGACCGACGAATCTCTGTGGCTGAAAAGGCGATCACCGCGCTGGTGGCAATGCCAGTGATCGGCCAACTTTGTGTTGAAAAACTGCGTGAGACAATCGCACAATGCCGCAACAACAAAATGTTGCAACGATCTGATCTACAATCGCAGTTGGATGGTTTACAAACGCGCGTCGACGAAGCCGACAACCTAGTCAATCACCGCGCCCCTTCGTCCTCCCCTATCGGCAATAACCCAAACGCATCAGAAAACAGATCCCTATTACGTCGGCACGTGCAGACGCTTCATCAGTGGTCCTACCAATGGGCCGAAGAGTTCTTGGATGTGAACGATTCGATTCGTCGCCGCGAAAAAGCGGATCTGATCTACCGTGACTACGTCGATTGCCGCATCAGTCGACAGCGGGCCGTGGTCGAACTGCGGATACTCAACAAACGTCAAAAGGGTGGCTGGTTGAAGGGCGATTCAAAGAAGATAAGAAACAAATTGCGTTTGAAAAATCAGTGATTGCGGTTTAGGGTGGAGGGCATTATTCTCCCGACACAAGTAACGCCCGTTTCCCTTCCTTCAGCTGAGAACAACAACGGTGAAAAATTCTGGCCCGGCCGCTTTTACGCTGGTAGAACTCTTGGTTGTCATTGCCATCATCGGCATCCTGATTGGCATGCTGCTGCCCGCGGTGCAGCAGGTCCGAGAGGCGGCGCGCCGGGCAAGCTGTCTCAATAACATGAGGCAGTTGGCGCTGTCGGCGCATCTGTTCCATGATGCCAAACAGAGATTTCCGGCCTCCGCGTTTGGGGGTGAAAGCAAGACGATTGGCTTCGGCCCGGCACGCGGGGGATATATTACTTGGCCGGCGTTTGTTCTCCCGTTCTTGGAGCAGGAGAATCTAGCCCATAAAATCGACTTCGATTATTCAGCCTTTATTTCCGATTCGACAGGTCAACATGAAACGCTGACGGGCGCACATCCTGCGAACATTTCAGACCAAGTAAATAAGTACGCGTCCACGCATGCACCCGCGGTGTTCTCTTGTCCTTCGGTGGCCAAACGATTCGAACGGGGACAACACAAAGACTACGCCATCAATGTCGGCGGACAACTTCCTTGGTATCCGTTTAACCGCGACGGCAACGGAATTAGTTTTCTTGATTCTCGTATTGGCATCGGAGCCGTGAGGGACGGGACCTCCAACACCTTTCTTTTTCTAGAACGAAAGCGATACAACGGGCGTGATTTAAATGACAACACGCGCGTCAATCCATTCCTGTGGTCGTCTTTCAAGCACAATGGGCAGGTGCTCTACGGCTACAAAGCGGACCAACCGGAGATTATCACGACGTTCAAAATTGGGCGACATTGGCGAGCCCCCAGCAGCGATCACCCCGAGGGAGTGAATGTTGCGATGTGCGATGGGAGCACGCGTTTCTTATCAGACGCCGTTGCGTTTGATGCCTACCGAGCGACCTTCACACGATCTGGCGGCGAAGTAGACGTTGTCACCAACAGGGAATGACCAACTATCTACGCAAGGCAATCATTGCTGCCGTGCCCCCACTGGCATGCGTTGAGTCGCCGAACGGGCCGAACGCACCATGGCTTTGCCGGTTTGGGAGGTGCCGGTTAGGTAGTTGTCGATTTGAGCGTCTTGGTGGATGCGCTGAAGTTCTTCCTGCATCGCCAACCGCATCTTTTTCTCGTGGATGTTCTTGTGCAGTTCATCCTGCACGGCATCGAAGTCCGCGACCTGCGGATGGGTGCGGCCTTTGCTGAATAGAATCGCCCAGTGTTCGCCCAATTGAATTACTTTTGAAATTTCATTTTTGGACAGCGAAAACGCTTCGGCTTCCAATTCCGGTTGGCCGCCAAACTTCTTCACCGGAGGCACTTGGCCAAAGTTATTTTTCGTCGCCGGTTCGATGGAATACTGATGAGCCAACTGGCCAAAATACTCGGCCGTAGGATTAGCGGCGGCCATCTTCCAAACTTTCGTCGCCGAACGTTGGTCCTGAAACACGATGGCTAATACCTCGACGCCGGGTCCGAAATTGGCTTCGTAGCCTTTCTGCAGATCTTCCCTTGTCACTTCAACCTTGTCAGCGACCAATTTCTTCAGCGCTACCGTGGGCCAGACCTGATCCTCGATATAAAAATCTACCTTGCTCTTGTCGTTGCCGGTGACGAAGGCGAGGTACTGGTCAATGTTGACTTCGCCGCCGGGCAAACGCTGCTTCACTTGTTCAGCGGCTCGCGCGATTTCGGCGGTGACTTCTTCCTGTTCTACTGACATGCCGTTGCGTTCGAGTTCTTGAACCAACAGCGTGCGATTGACCTCCACCTCCAGCATCATTTTTCCATAGCGCGTAATGCACTCTTCGGCGACTAGGTTTTTTAACACTTTCTGGCCGTTAACCGTCGCGGCAACACCGGGCATTTGTTTGGAGAGTTTAGGATCGTTCATCACGTTGACGATCTGAGCCGATTCCTGGAGGTTTCGGAAGAGATCCAATGCTGAACTGCGTAATTTATCGCGCGTGATTTCTTCGACCAAGCGTTCGTGGACTTGCGTGACCTGTTCTTGGGTAAGTTCTTCGGCAGGGAATACCCGTTCGCATCGAAGCACCAAAAATGCTCCATCGACTTTGAATACTTCTGAGATTTCTCCGGGCTGGAGCGCGAATGCTACGTTTTCAAATTCAGCAAACCCACTGTTACGGCGGACCGGCGGCAACAGCCCACCCATTGCGGCACTGTTGGTGTCGATGGAATGTTGTTTGGCAAGTTTCTCAAAACTCTCCGGTTCGGCCCGCAGAATTTCGCGCAGGGTGTTGGCCGCCTCCAGATCAGTCATTGCAATTTGACGCACCTGAATCTTGGCACCAAACTCAAACTCCATTCGTTCTTCAAGCTCTTGGGGCGTGACCTGGATCTGGGCTTCGGCGATACGACGCAACGCCAGTTCGTTCCAGACGATGTCATTTTTGTATTGATCAATTTTGATGTTGCGTTTGCTTTCGATCAGCTTCAGGTAGCGGTCGGCAGAGAGCCCGAATTTTTCAGCTTTTTCGCGGATGTTATCGTTGATGTCGCCTTCGGTGATCTGAATCCCTTGCTTTTGCAGTTCGTTCATCACCAGCAGTTTATTGATGATGCTCTCTAGCACATCGCTGCCGAAGCGTCGCATGGCCTCGTTGGCCAATTGCTGGCGCGAGATGGGCCGTCCGTTGACCGTGGCCATCGTCGAAATTCTCTTCTGGCCCGTTTGCGATGTGGGTTGCGGCACCGATGATGCCTGTTGACCAAGTGCCCAATGCGTTGATGGCACGGTTGCAATCAGGACAGCAAAAACGGCGGATGCAAAAAACGAACACGATTTCGCGCACATAGGGTAACTCCATTGACCTCATATATTACGGCCTTTCCTTAGGCCACGACCACCGCGCGGAGCGTTCGGCTCCGCGTGCTGATCACTTGAGGCGAAGTATGGAAAAATTACAAAAAAGGGTCAAGCCAGATATCTGCTGGCATCAAAGGGTGGGGCGGTGTTGAGCGAGAGAAATCGTGCCAGCAATCCAAACAGACCTTCGGCGGCGCATTCTAAGGCAGACTTTTCGCAATCGTTACGACCGACTTGGGGCAGTGAACAATCGATCCACAACGAGAAACTTCTTTCAGCGTTTCCAGCGTTGCAAACGATACACCTGTTATCTGCAACCCCTAGCTTGAGTAAAGGCCCTACTATGTTGGTAACTGGATCATCCCGTATCGCGAAGTTGACGATTGCCGTTTTCCTGTTCGCAGTTTTATCTTCTTTAACTTCGCAATGCCAAGCCCAGCGGCGACGATTCGTGCCGGGACAAGAGTTGGGTAGGTTTTTGGGGCTCGGACATGGCGCTGGTTATCACTGTGCCAACCCCGGCCAGAACACGGACTACTACAATCCATACAGCGCCCACAATTCAATGTTGACCGCAGGCAACGCTCCCTATTACGGACATGGCGGGGGCTACTCGAACTTTCAAAGCGACACGATTCCCCATTCGTCCTACACCGGTCGCGGCCAAGACTCACATTCAGTGTTCGAGTCATTGCCCGGCCAGACGGTGCAGCCAATATTCGAACCGGCGGTTGATCGTACGAAGAAGCGCGAAGAGGAAGAGTCTTTTGATTCTGACAGCGATCTAGATTTCGATTCCGATGACGATTTTGATGATGAATCAAATTTCGGTTCGACTTCTAAATCTGATTTCGATTCGCCCTCAAGGCTAGACCGCTTGGAGGATTTGGGGGAAGACTTCGCGGATGAAGGAGACGGCGGTTTCGATTCGCTCAAAAGCGACTTCGACGACATTCGAGGCGGCGACGACGATTCATCGTTCTTGAATTAGGCCGATAACCAAAACTCTAGCTCGGTATGACCTGAGGATTCGGTCGGTGGGTTTCAAACTGCTTCAGAACTTGAACGCCGACTTCGATCTTGCCGTTTTCACCGTTTTGCCGATCGCCGATCCCACGTTGAAGACTTCTTGAAGTTCATAGTCGGGGAGAATGGGTTGAGTGCTTCCGTCGGGCATGGTGAGAATTGCGAAGTCATCGTTTCGATCTTCGCCAACACCCCGCGGCAATACCGGAAACGACGCGTGAAGTTTGATCTGCCCGAACACGTGGCCACCGGTGGCGGCTAGGGCTGATGGATCGTAAGCCGGCGCCAAATTCACATCGGTGAACTGACCGTCGATCCAACCATGCAAGCGTTCGTCTCTGGGTTCGATAAAGAACCGCCCGGCAAAACCCGAATCAGCCCCCAGTTCCCTTAATTCAGGTAGCCATTGATCAGCCAGCCAACACGGCATCGCGACTTGGTTGGTTTCAACATGAATCCGCAATTGATCGGTGGCGGCAATGTGATCGACATTGCATTGGACTATCGCCCGTTGATCGCTAACCGCGTTTGCGTTTGGCATCTGCAAGGTGACCACCGCGCGAGAGCCCTCTGCGGTCGGGGTGGTGGTGATCTCCAGCGGCGACACACGCAGTTCGCGCGTCTGGCCACCCTCGGTAGCGGTCATGACAACTTCGTTCAACAACACCGAACATGCGTCCGACCGCATCAACCGACGATTGATGGTTTCGGTAAGGTATTTTAGTCCGTGATTGGACAAACGCACCTGATCGCGGATCACGATTTGACTGCGCCCAGGTGCGAAAGTTAAATCGACTTCCATCGCGGATAACACCGGTTGCCCGTGGCCGTCGAACACCCTCACGTCGCGCAGGACCGTCTCGTTGGGGCTCAGCGTTTCGACCGAATGCACTTGTGCATGAATGCCGATGGACGAAAACAGCTGTGCTTGCCAGTCTTCGGAGGTGCGCGGGTGGCAGGCGCGGTAAACGATGATCGCCGTCGGGAGGCAGCAGAAGAACAGAAATAGCAAACGACAAAAGAACCGGCGTTGGTTATCACTCATTCGATTTTCCATGGCTGACCTCCTGTCATATCCAAACACCAAACACCAAACACCAAACACCAAAAAATTTCACGGCAGCCTCCAGCCACCGTCCGCGCTGAGTTTGGATTTAGATTATCTTCGATTCAAAGCGTTCGTCCAAGGTGAATTGGCTCGCTAGCACCCTGCCCCGTGCTCACCTTGCGTCAAACAAGCGCGTCGAAAACCCTCACCGAGCTCCAATTTTCTTGATTACCTTGGACAAATTTCAAGTGTTCGGGATGATCCTGATAGGCGTCGTGCGCTTGACGGCTTTCAAAAACGAGCACCAGCGAGACATCAAAGTCGACATCATTGACTTCTCGATCCAGGTCACCGACGCGGCATCCAACATGCATGCTGACGACGCCTCCGGGAAGCATCAGGTGCAGATGACATTGATCCACGAGGGCTTGGCAATTTTCTGGCGAATTGTCCTTGAGGGCGAAGAACACGCAGTGGGTCAATTGGCCGGTTGTATCGGGCATGGGTCTAAGTCCGTTAAAATAAGAGAGTTCTTCGGGAAATTGAATGGGCAGCCGGCAAAGTAGAGCCGGTTCCGACCGGCCTCGTTGGGTAGAGGAAAGAATTGGCCGGTAGAACCGTCCCTACTAACGATATGTTGTCAACTTGCCAGCTAACTCAAGATCACCTAATTTACAGCCTGTTTTATTGAAGACAATACAACCACGAGCCTGATTTGCCCATTCAACCAATCACCACCGTCGCCGACCTTCGCACCCTGACCGACGATTTTAAATCCAAACGACAGACCATCGGTGTCGTGCCGACGATGGGGGCGCTGCACGAGGGTCACTTGAGTCTGGTGCGCGAGTCACTGAACAACTGTGATCAGACAATCGTCACCATTTTTGTGAATCCAACCCAGTTTGGGCCCAACGAAGACCTGCGCGAATACCCGCGGCCCCCGGGCGATGATCTGACCAAGCTGGAAGCCTTGGGGGTCGAACATGTTTTCGCGCCGCCTGAGGAGGTGGTCTATCCGAGCGCATTTTCGACCACAATCAATCCGCCCGACGTAGCCGAAAAACTAGAAGGTGAATTTCGACCGACTCATTTTTCCGGCGTCGCGACGGTGGTGCTGAAACTGCTGAACATGACCCAAGCCGACGTGGCGTTCTTTGGCCAAAAGGATTTTCAGCAAGTCTTAGTGGTCCAAACGATGGTGGCCGACCTGAACGTGAACGTTGATATTCGCGTCTGTCCAATCGTCCGCGAAGACGATGGTCTGGCGTTGAGCTCGCGGAACGTTTATTTGTCCGACGAAGAAAGAGAAATCGGACTGACGCTCTCCAAAACGCTCGACCATGTCCAAGGCCTCATCCGCGAGGGACAAACCGATGGCTTTGAAGTCGTCACTGAAATGCGGCAGATGCTGATCGACGGCGGCGTGACGAGCGTCGACTATGCCGTTGTCGCTGACCCGAAAACACTGAACACGGCTGAGTCAATTTCGTTGCCGGTGGTGGCACTGATTGCGGCTCATGTTGGTAAGACTCGTTTGATTGATAATCGGATCATCACGTAGTCGACGTTGGATCATCACGCCGCCTTTAGAAAAACGCCTCCATGCAACCCACATTATTTTTCATCCCGCACTCATGGTTGGGCTGGCCACTGCTGATACTCTGGTTGGTTGTATCCGCCATTGTCGTTGGCGTTTTGTACCGCCGGCACCGGTGGGGGCAGGAAACGATCAGCTTCTTCCCTGTGGTTGCGATCGTGGCCGGCATTATCTGGTTTTTGCTGCCCAATGTAGAAGTGTCGGGGATCGACCCGACCAATCCGCTGGGGCCGATGGTCACGCGCGGGCTGGCGATTCGTGGATACGGATTGTGTATGTTGCTGGCGATTCTCTCGGGCATGGGCATCGTGATCTATCGCTGTAAGAAGATTGGATATCCGGTCGACCCCATTTTCACATTGGCATTCTGGATGGTGATTGCGGGTGTCGTCGGTGCGCGATTGTTTTTTATCATCCAAAAACGAGAGCTGTTTTTTGGCGAAGGTATTCCGTTGACCACATCGCTCAAAGCGATGCTGAACATGACCGAAGGCGGACTGGTGGTTTACGGAAGTCTGTTCGGTGCTTCGATCGTGGCATTCATCTTTTTTTATCGAACCAAGTTGCCAGTTTGGAAAACGGCCGATCTGATCGCGCCAGGCATGGCGTTGGGACTTGCAATCGGTCGCATCGGTTGCCTGATGAACGGTTGCTGCTGGGGCGGCGTTTGCGAACCGTCGATGCCGGCAATTACCTTCCCCGCCGGAGCGGCAGCGTACATGCAACATTTGTCAAATGGAAAACTGCTAGGGCTGACCACCGAACCTACGCAAGACGCCTACCGCCGCGCGGTGGTTTCTGTGTCACCTGGAGTTGGCGCTGATCTTGGCATCAAACAGGGCGACCGCATCGCCGTCGGCGGAAATCCAGATCTGCTGAGATTCTTCAGCGGCAAAGACGATAGCCGAAAAGAACTGGCGACGATCGAAGTCGGAATCGATCCAGAAAAAGGGCTCAACCGGCGCGTCGCTTCGGTGCCGATATCCAAGCTGCCCGGCCGCTCGCTACCGGTCCACCCAACGCAAATTTATAGCAGTCTCAACGCTTTGTTTTTGTGTGTTCTGCTCTGGTGTTTCTGGCACTACCGAAAATCGGATGGGGAGGTTTTTGCGTTGATGCTGATTCTCTACCCGATCGGACGGTTCTTGATCGAGATCATCCGCAATGATGAATCTGGCCAGTTCGGAACCGAGTTCACAATCTCTCAATGGGTCAGCGTTATCACGATCGCAATCGGGTTCGCGATGTTCGCCTACCGGCGCGGATTCGGAAACCGAAATGATGATACTGTTGCCCTCAAAGAAACGTAGTGGATCTTGTTAAAGATCCTGCGTTGCCGGTGAGTGCTAAGTTGCGGTGCTGTAAAAGAATCAAGTATCCTGTTGTTCTGAGTGCTCACTAATGTGCTCACTGATGTACTCTCTGATG